>JAHFDA010000121.1 GCA_023249225.1 bacterium | reverse complement strand
AGCTTGCCCTTAGCCTGAACCAGATCCCCGGCACAAGCAACGGAATTTCTGGCAGTATCCATAACCTGCGCTGGATCCTGGCCGGGCTGGTGACAGTCACCGTGCTATCTGGTTTGGGATTGCGTTTTAAACCCGAAAGCGTACCTTTGTTTGGCTCAACCTGGCGCCTGCAGAAACAAAGTTTCTTTTTAAGCAGTCTGGCCGAACTTCTCAAACAAGGGGTTCCGCTGCATCAGGCAGCCGCGCTGCTGTGTCCGGTTTTGCAGCTGCGGTCTGAACAAAGCCAATGGTTGATCCAGAGCTTAGAAAAGGGCCACCCTTTTTCAAATATTTTAAGCGCACTTAAAACCTGGCCCGAAGAAGTGGTGCACGGTATTGCCGCCGGCGAAACAGCCGGTACCCTGGCGGCGCAACTGCGTTACATGGGTGAGTGGCTTTTTGACCAGACCCGTGAGCAAGTCGAAAGTTTTGGCCGCCTGGCTGAACCCGCCTTGCTGGGGCTTATCACCGTGCTGGTGGGTTTTGTGCTATGGAATATTTTTACGCCGCTCATGCAGGTCTACAGCCAAAGCGCTGCATTTTGACTTTACCGGCATCTTAAAGACGACTATGCCCAAGGCACAGACCCTGATCGATTCAGAACGTGAGTTGGCGCAATGGACGGCGCTTTCTTACCCGCCACTTTGTGAACCTGTATCAGACGAAGAGCCCGGTGCTCTGCGCTGCCATGCCTGCGGACACCACTGCCTGATCCGTCCGGGAAAGCAAGGCATCTGCAAAGTGCGTTTTAATGTGTCCGGCACATTACGCGTACCTTTTGGCTACGTGGCCACAACCCAGCTTGACCCGATTGAAAAGAAGCCGTTTTTTCATGTGACTCCTGGCGCCAAGGCCCTGTCGTTTGGCATGCTGGGCTGCGACTTTCACTGCGGATATTGCCAGAACTGGGATATCTCGCAGGCCTTGCGTGATCCCGCTGTGTCGGCGCGGCCTAAACCCACAGACCCACAGACGCTGGTGAAAATAGCCAAAGAGCAAGGTGCCAGCATGCTGACTTCTACTTACAACGAACCGTTGATTACCGCCGAGTGGTCCAGGCACGTCTTTCAGACCGCCCGTGCAGCGGGCCTTAAAACCTCGTTTGTGTCTAACGGCAACGCCACCCCCGAAGCGCTTGAACATATCTTGCCTTGGTTAGACTGCTACAAAATTGACCTAAAAACTTTTCAGGACAAGGGTTACCGCGAACTGGGAGGACAACTGAAACATGTCCTGTGGTCTATCAAGGAAATCCACGCGCATGGAACCTGGCTTGAAATTGTGTCGTTGTTGATTCCCGGTTTCAATGACTCGGACAATGAACTGCGCCAAATGGCGGAGTTTCTTGCCTCGGTATCGCCCGACATTCCCTGGCATGTCACGGCCTTTCACGAAGACTACAAAATGCACGGCATGGGCAATACGCCAGCGCAAACATTATTGCGGGCGGCGCATCTGGGTCGGCAGGCGGGTTTGCGCTATGTCTATGCCGGTAACTTGCCCGGCAGCGTGGATGATTTTGAAAACACGCGCTGCCCGGACTGCCAAACCGTACTGGTAGAAAGAGTTGGCTATCATGTCAAAAAACCCCTGCTTAAAAACGGTGCTTGCCCAGCCTGCAGCAAGAAGATACCGGGAATTTGGACCTAAATCAGTTATTCAATAATCTGCGTCACAACGCCTGCGCCGATGGTGCGGCCACCTTCGCGGATGGCAAAACGTAGTCCCTGCTCGATGGCGACTGGCGTGATCAGGTTGACGGTCATCTGCGTGTTGTCGCCAGGCATCACCATCTCGACCCCCTCTTGCAACTCGATCGTGCCCGTGACATCGGTGGTGCGTACAAAAAACTGTGGCCGATAACCTTTGAAAAACGGCGTATGCCGTCCGCCTTCTTCTTTTTTAAGCACGTACACTTCGGCCTTGAACTTGGTGTGCGGGTTAATGGATCCCGGCGCTGCCAAAACCTGGCCACGCTCAAGCTCCTCTTTTTCGATGCCGCGCAGCAAAAGACCCACATTGTCTCCCGCTTGTCCTTCGTCAAGAATCTTGCGGAACATCTCAACGCCCGTGACCACTGTCTTCTTGCCCTTAGGCGCCCCAAGACCGACCACTTCGACTTCGTCGTTGATATGAACCTTGCCACGCTCGATGCGGCCCGTGCCCACCGTGCCACGGCCGGTAATTGAAAATACGTCTTCAACCGCCATCATAAAAGGCTTGTCGATCTCGCGCTTGGGCTGCGGAATATATTCATCGACGTTCTTCATCAACTCCTGGATACACTTGGTCGCTTCCGCGTCCTTGGGGTTTTCTAAAGCCTTAAGCGCCGACCCGCGCACAATGGGAATCTTGTCCCCTGGAAATTCGTACTTTGATAAAAGCTCGCGCAACTCGACTTCGACCAGTTCAATCAGTTCGGGATCATCGACCATATCGCACTTGTTTAAAAACACCACCATGT
>JAHFDA010000095.1 GCA_023249225.1 bacterium | reverse complement strand
TGGGAATCTTGTCCCCTGGAAATTCGTACTTTGATAAAAGCTCGCGCAACTCGACTTCGACCAGTTCAATCAGTTCGGGATCATCGACCATATCGCACTTGTTTAAAAACACCACCATGTGCGGCACGTTGACCTGACGCGCCAGCAAAATGTGCTCGCGTGTCTGGGGCATCGGTCCATCGGCGGCCGAGACCACCAAAATAGCCCCGTCCATCTGCGCTGCGCCCGTGATCATGTTCTTTACGTAATCGGCGTGTCCCGGGCAGTCGACGTGGGCATAATGGCGCTTGTCGGTTTCATACTCGACGTGTGCCGTGTTAATGGTGATGCCGCGCGCTTTCTCTTCGGGGGCGCTGTCGATTTCGTCATATTTCATGGCTTTACCCTTGCCCTGTAAGGCCAGTACTGATGTAATCGCTGCGGTCAGCGTGGTCTTGCCGTGATCCACGTGCCCAATTGTGCCTATGTTTAAGTGCGGTTTGTTGCGGTTAAATTTCTCTCGTGCCATGACTTTTCCTCCTTGACCTGGTTTACGCCTTTACAGGCTGTCCTTTAACTTTTTGAATGATCTCCTCGGCAATATTCCGTGGAATCTCTTCGTAACATTTAAATTCCATCGTATAGGTACCCCGTCCCTGAGTCATCGACCGAAGTTGCGTGGCGTAACCAAACATATTTGCCAGGGGCGCTTTGGCGCGCACCATTGAAATATTGCCACGCGTTTCCATGCCTTCAATTTGGCCCCGCCGTGAATTAAGGTCTCCCACCACATCGCCGGTATACTGTTCGGGCACTTCGACTTCAATCGCCATCACCGGCTCGAGCAACACCGGGTTGGAACGCATAACGCCTTCTTTAACAGCCATACTACCCGCAATTTTAAAAGCAATTTCGGACGAATCCACTTCGTGGAAAGAACCGTCAAACAAAGTGACCGTTACATCTAAGACCGGATACCCCGCCAAGATACCGCCCTCGAGTGCTTCTTTGCAACCTTTTTCTACTGCCGGTATATATTCTCTAGGAATGGATCCACCCTTAATGGCATTAATAAACTTGAAACCGCCATTGGCTTCATTGGGTTCGAGATTAAGCCAAACGTGACCATACTGACCCCGGCCACCGGTCTGACGAATAAATTTACCTTCGACTTCAGTCTTGCTTCGGATGGTTTCTTTATAGGCCACCTGTGGTTTGCCCACGTTTGCCTCGACCTTAAATTCGCGCATCATTCGATCCACAATGATCTCAAGATGTAATTCGCCCATGCCCGAAATGATCGTTTGTCCGGTTTCTTGATTAGACGATACGTGGAAGGTGGGATCCTCATCAGACAAACGTTGCAAAGCAATCCCCATCTTTTCCTGATCAGCCTTGGTTTTGGGTTCAATGGCAACGTCAATGACCGGTTCTGGAAATACCATTTTCTCGAGCAAAAGCGGGTGACTTTCCTCGCATAGCGTATCACCCGTAAGCACTGATTTCAGTCCTACGGCAGCAGCGATATCACCAGCGTATACTTCCTGGATTTCTTCGCGTTTATTGGCATGCATCTGGATCAAGCGTCCAACACGTTCCCTGGTATCTTTGGTAGCATTCAGCACATAGGAACCGGCCTTAAGCATTCCAGAATACACACGGAAAAATGTTAATCTGCCGACATAAGGATCGTTCATAACCTTAAAAGCCAAGGCCGAAAAAGATTGGCTGTCAGAACTGATAATTTCTATTTCTTTGTCTGTTTTAATATCAATCCCTTTGATGTAAGGGACATCAACGGGCGCAGGTAGCAAGGCCACCACGCAATCGAGCATGATTTGAATGCCCTTATTTTTAAAAGCGGTGCCACAGGTGACCGGAGTGATCTTGCAAGCGATGGTGCCTTTGCGCAAGGCCGCCAGCACTTCGGCGTTGCTGGGTACCTTACCCTCGAGGTATTTTTCCATTAATACATCATCAAAATCTGACGCTGCCTCGATTAACTTTTCACGATATTCCTTGGCTTTGGCCTGTAATTCCTGGGGAACTTCGGTCTCCTCAATTTTTTCACCATGGTCACCCTTAAAATAGAAAGATTTCATGCTAAGCAAATCGACCACACCCTGAAAATTTTCTTCGGTTCCTATAGGAATTTGTATGGCGACTGGATTGGCCTGTAAACGCTCACTCAAACTGTTAAGCACCTGATAAAAATCGGCACCCACACGATCCATTTTATTGATAAATGCAAGTCGTGGAACGGAATAACGGCGGGCCTGACGCCAGACCGTTTCAGATTGTGGTTGCACGCCCGCCACACCACAAAACACTGCGACCATACCATCAAGCACACGCAGCGATCTTTCGACCTCTACCGTAAAATCAACGTGCCCTGGTGTATCAATAATATTAATGCGGTAATCCTTCCATTGACAGGTTGTTGCCGCAGCGGTGATGGTGATGCCACGTTCCTGCTCTTGTTCCATCCAGTCCATGATGGCTTCACCGTCATGCACTTCTCCTAATTTATGGGTGCGCCCGGTATAAAACAAAATTCTTTCTGTGACCGTGGTCTTACCGGCATCAATGTGTGCTGCAATACCAATGTTACGTGTCTTTTCGAGGGAAAATTGCCGAGGCATCTTTGTTACCACCTAAAATGTGCAAAGGCCTTGTTCGACTCGGCCATCTTGTGCACATCCTCACGCTTTTTAATAGAAGATCCAATGCCCTGGGAAGCGTCTGAAAGTTCGGAAGCCAGTTTTTCAGTCATTGTTTTTCCGTTGCGGCCACGAGATGCTGCAATGATCCAGCGTGATGCCAATGCTTCGCCCCGGTTTCCATGCACTTCGATGGGCACCTGATAGGTGGCACCACCCACACGCCGTGATTTAACTTCCATTAAGGGAGTGACATTTTTCATGGCCTTGTAAAAAACATCAATGCCTTTGTCTTGACCCTTGGCTTCTATAGCAGCGAGGGCCTGATAGACAATGCGTTCTGCCAGTTCTTTTTTGCCGTTGTACATGATCTTATTGATAAAACGATAAAGGTGCGGACTTTGGTAGACGGCATCTGCTTTTTCGGTTTTCTTAAAAATACGTTTACGCCTTGGCATGTCCCAGGTTCCTTCCTAATCAGTTTTCTTTGGCACTTTGGCACCGTATTTGCTGCGACTTTGCTTGCGATCTTTAACCCCTTGCGTGTCGAGCGTGCCACGCACAATGTGATACCTTACGCCCGGAAGATCCTTGACACGGCCCCCACGGATCAATACCACTGAATGTTCCTGAAGGTTATGACCTTCTCCACCAATGTAAGCAGAGACTTCGTACCCGTTGGTAAGCCGTACGCGCGCTACTTTGCGTAAAGCAGAATTTGGTTTTTTAGGGGTAGTCGTATATACACGCGTGCAAACCCCACGTTTTTGTGGACAACGCGCCAAAGCAGGGGCGCTGCCTTTTTTAAATTTTGCTTTTCTTCCTTTTCGCACCAACTGGTTAATGGTTGGCATTCAACAGCTCCTTGACAATTCCATGCTACAGACAGCAAAAAAACGAACACTTGAAAACTTTAGCCACTGACTTTCGGCCAAGTATTTCCAAATCTTCGCCTTATGTCCTTATTGATTAAAAACCGACAGTAAAGACTTTTAAATATTACGGCCTTTACATACATCCGTCAAATTCGTGTATTATTCGACCATTTCCTCCTCGAAGAGTTCTTCCTCTACATCCCGTTCAAGTTTTTCTCCGGTTAACGACTTAAGCTTAACTTGATTATATTTAGGCATACCCGTACCTGCAGAGATCAATTTGCCGATAATCACATTTTCCTTAAGGCCATACATTTCGTCTACCTTACCCTTGATGGCGGCTTCGGCCAGTACACGGGCAGTTTCTTGGAAAGAACTGGCAGAAATAAAACTTTCGGTATTGAGTGATGCTTTTGTGATGCCTAACAGTACCCGTTCACCGGCTGCAATCAGCTTGTTTTCTTCTTCCATCGACTGATTGATACGATCAAACTCGTTGATATCGATATACTCATTAGGAAGCAGCTCCGTATCACCCATGCCCGTAATGCTTATTTTTCGGGTCATCTGACGCACAATGACTTCGATATGCTTGTCGTTAATACGCACACCCTGACCACGATAAACCTTTTGAACACTGTCACCCAAATAGGTTTGGGCAGCGTTGATCCCTCGGGTGACCAGGATATCATGGGGATTAATGACGCCTTCAGTGAGTTGGTCGCCTTTACGAACTGACTTTCCGGAAAACACCTTGACGCGAATGCCAAAGGGTACCTTATATTCGCGGCGATCTTCTTTGGTAGCCACGACAATATGGCGCATACCTTCTTTTTCAAGAATATCGACCACGCCACTCATTTCGGAAAGAATGGCTGCGTCCTTGGGTTTGCGAGCCTCAAAAAGCTCTTCAACTCTGGGCAGACCGGCCACGATATCCCGTGCCGCACCTTCTTGCATTGCGCGTTCACGCGCCAAAATATCGTTGGCGTTGACTTTGCTTTTGTCTTCAATGTACAAACGCGCACCCGCCAAAATAGGATAGCTTTCGCCTGGGGCAATATTCACGATGCTGATTTCATCGTCGGTACCCTTGCGGTTAACCACCTCGCGCCGAATTTTAGTGACAATGCCACCCGTTTCGGTCATGGTTCCGCCACCCAAGTCGGTATCGGACTTGATGCGATCGCCTTCTTTGACTTTTAGTTCAACCTCGCCATCCATTTCGATGTTTAGCTCGGCCTTGGGATTAAACACAAAAATTTCTCCGTCTTTGCGTGCCACCGTCTCAATGAACCGTCCGTCGTCATCTTTCCGTTCGAGTGGATCAATGTTAAAAAAGCGTGCAATACCGGCATTTTCTGAAATGATGTACTCGTAAGCCTGGTCAAAAGCAGCCAGAACAATGCCCGAATCTACCTTTTGACCGTTCTTGACCATGACCATGCTACCCTGAGGAATTAAATGGGCACGTTGCACACCGTCTTCGGTATGAATAAAGACGCTGCCCTCGCGCGTGGCCACATGGCAAGACTCCCCGCGTTCATTTTGGATCACTTTGACATTAAGCGCTTCCTCAAGTTCGATCTTGCCCGCATGCTTGGCATGGATATGCACCACAGCTGCCTTAGACAAATCGACACCCCCGGTATGGAAGGTGCGCATGGTGAGCTGTGTGCCTGGTTCGCCGATGGACTGCGCGGCAATAATTCCGATGGCTTCTCCTAAGTTAATCAGCTTGCCAGAAGAAAGGTCGCGGCCATAACACTTTTGGCAAATTCCGCGCCCCGCCTTACAGGTAAATACCGAACGAACTTTGACAGAATCAATACCCGCATCCTGTATGGCTTTGGCTGCTTCTTCGGAAATTTCGCTGCCTTTTTTGACGATGACTGACTTGGTACCAGGTAAACACACGTCTTGTAAGGCCATGCGCCCGACCAAGCGTTCTGACAGTGCCATGATGACATTAATACCTTCTTTGACGCTGCTAATCGAAACGCCCTCGGTAGAACTACAATCTGGCATGATAATCATTAAGTCTTGCGCGATATCAACCAAGCGCCGAGTTAAATAACCAGAATCGGCGGTACGTAAGGCTGTATCAACCAAACCCTTGCGGGCACCATAACAACTAATAAAGTATTCTGTCAGGGTTAACCCTTCCCTAAAATTTGATTTGATAGGAATGTCAATGGTATTACCTTGTGCGTCGGCCATCAAACCACGCATACCCGCAAGTTGCCTGACTTGGTCAATGCTACCGCGCGCACCAGAATTGGCCATAATATAGACGTTGTTAAGCAAGCCCATGCTTTTTTCCATTTCCTGGGTGATTTGCACAGTGACGGCGCGCCAAATGTCCTTGGAGCGCAGGCTGCCCTCACGACGGCTGATGGTTCCCTGGTGCGCCATGCGGTCAAGTTGAGCGACCTCATGACCGGCTTTGCGTAAGATTTCTTTCTTGGTTTCAGGGATCACCATGTCAAACACTGAAATGGATATGCCTGCCAGGGTGGCGTATACAAACCCCAAATCTTTAAGACGGTCTGCCAGACGGGATGTGACATCGTTTCCATATAATTCATACCAGTGGTTAATCAGTTTCCCCAGATTACGCTTATCAACGCCTTCGTTGATATAAGGATAAGGCTCGACGCCACCCCATTCGGTGATCTCACGGAGGGCTTGATTTAATACCAGCCGACCCAGTGTGGTTTGCAATCGTTCTCCTAAATACTTGACCGTAATGGGTGCCTGAACATGTAGATAATGATTTTCGTAAGCCTTGGTGGCTTCTTCGGGACTGGAAAAGGCCATGCCCTTGCCAAGAGTGACTTGCTCGTTTGAAAACGTAAGGTAATAGCACCCAAGCACCATGTCCTGTGATGGCGTAATAATGGATCGACCGTTGCTGGGCGACAAAATATTGTTGGTAGACATCATAAGAATACGCGCTTCGGTCTGGGCTTCGAGCGACAGAGGCACATGTACTGCCATCTGGTCTCCGTCAAAATCGGCGTTATACCCGGTACATACCAACGGATGAATTTGGATGGCCTTGCCTTCAACCAGAATCGGTTCAAAGGCCTGAATGCCCAGACGGTGCAAGGTTGGGGCGCGGTTAAGCAACACGGGGTGTCCCTTGATGACGTCTTCGAGTACATCCCACACCTGGGTTTCGCGACGCTCGATCATGCGCTTGGCGCTTTTGACATTCTGCACAAAACCTTTTTCGACCAAGCGGCGAATGACAAAGGGCTTAAAAAGCTCCAAGGCCATTTCTTTAGGAAGCCCACACTGATGAAACTTAAGCTTGGGACCCACCACAATGACTGAACGACCGGAATAATCGACGCGTTTGCCCAGCAGGTTTTGGCGAAACCGGCCTTGCTTGCCCTCGATAATATTGCCAAGCGATTTAAGTGGACGTCCATTTGAACCGGTGACACTGCGGCCGCGTTTTCCGTTGCTGATTAATACGTCAACAGCTTCTTGAAGCATACGTTTTTCGTTGCGCACGATCATATCGGGTGCCCCGATATCAATGAGTCGTTTTAAGCGATTGTTGCGGTTGACCACCCGGCGGTAGAGATCATTAAGATCCGAGGTGGCAAAACGCCCACCTTCAAGTTGCACCATAGGCCGCAAATCGGGCGGCATGACCGGGACGCAATCGAGTACCATCCATTCAGGACGGTTGCCCGATTTAAGCAGGGCTTCGAAAATGCGCAAACGTTTGGTGACTTTTAAACGCTTTTGCCCTTTGGCGTCTTTAAGTTCTACCCGCAGGCCCTTGACGATCTCGGCCAAGTCCATACCCTGAAGTATGGTACGAATGGCCGCGGCTCCCATCCCAGCTTTAAAATCGTTACTATGTTTTTCTTTGAGATCAAGAAACTCTTGTTCAGAAAGCAACTGGCAGACATCGAGCTTGCCTTTTAATCCTTTAGAAACATCGGTCACAATGTAGCTGTCGTAATAGATGACTTCTTCGAGTAAGCGGGAACTCATGTCGAGAATCAACCCGAGATATGAAGGGATACCCTTGAGATACCAGATATGGCTTACCGGCGATGCCAGCTCGATATGGCCCATGCGTTCGCGACGCACCTTGGAATGGGTGACTTCGACGCCGCAGCGTTCGCAAACAATGCCACG
>JAHFDA010000062.1 GCA_023249225.1 bacterium | reverse complement strand
TGGTTCCTCCGATAGGTTCGGGTTTTAAACTGGATTCCCGCGGAGGCGGGAATGACGAACCAGCTTATTTCTATCCTATCTACATTTTATCGGAACCGGTCGTGTTTTCGGACAGCCTGCACTGGCAGGGGGCTTATTACGAAAACGTCATTCACGGCACCCACCAGCTAGAAGAGCTTTTTGAAATCGTTAAAAAGTTGGACGTATTTGATATTGTGGATGATTCGAATTATATCTCTGGCGCTAACCCAGGCATAGGGCATCCGCATGAAAACTACCGGGAACTTTTTGCCAGCGCCTATGCGGCTTATACGGTGCATCCCGAAAAGTTTTTGGCGTATATTTTAGACCCGGATACCTCGCCCGCCATGCAAGCCGCCGGAAAAATGTTGTACCTTTTTATGCGCGATATTATTTGTCCTCCAGAGTTAAAACCCATAGACGATCCCCTGGCAAAGCTTAGTTATATGGCCGTGTATGTAGAAACAGTTGTTAATTTGGATACGTTGAGTAAGGAAACTAGATCAGGAGAAACAATTTTGATTCTTGATTCTGAATCTCCATTTAATTAAAACAATTGCTTCTAAAACCTAAAAAAACTTATTAAGTCATCCCGCATGCAGGCCCTACACTAGCGCCATGATTTGCGCCTGCCGTGATCCTTTTATGCCCCGGCCCAACGCGCGTATTTTTGGCATCGGCCAAAACTATCGGGCGCACGCGCTGGAGCTTGGCAAGGGTATCCCGACTGTTCCGAACGTTTTTTTGCGCCCAATGAGTTCGTATTTGCCAAACGGACTGGCGCTGGTGATTCCGCCCATCAGCCGCATGATGGACTGGGAAGTTGAACTGGCGGTGATCATTGGAAAAGCAGGCCGTTACATTGATGCCGTGCATGCCTTGGAACATGTGGCCGGTTATTGTGTGGCCATTGATTTTACAGAGCGTGAGTTTCAAAACAAAGAAAGCCAATGGACTCCCGGCAAAATATTCGACGGTACTCTGCCGCTTGGCCCCGCATTAATTTCGGCGGAACACGTGCCAAATCTGCAAGCGCTTGCACTGTCGCTTACAGTCAATGGCCATACCATGCAGCAGTCGAGCACATCGGACATGATTTTTTCGGTAGCCGAGTTGATTGCGTACCTTTCGCAGCCCACCGAACTACAGCCCGGCGATGTCATTATTACCGGCACTCCCTCTGGCGTTGGCCACGGCCGCAACCCCAAGGTATACCTTAAATCTGGTGACCGCGTGGTCGCCACGGTAGCGGGCTTGGGGTCGCTGGACATCAGGGTCGACTAAAGCCCGGTTCCGTCGACTTTCTACCCATAAATATTCCCTGCAACACCCATCGATTTTAAACGATATATAGTCAGATGTTGCTCCAACACAAAAATATAGCCCTACCCGTGCAAGTGGTGACCATCCGCATAGCTGAAACGCTTAGCGAATTGCGCCATGCCAGAATTTTATTTCCGCGCGTGTCGGAATTTTTGTGTGCTGTACTGGGCCCGCAACTTACGACCCGGCTGATTAAATCAGTCGACCTCATGATCCATGACATACCCTGGGCTCCTGACCACGATGTTTCGTTAAGTCCGGATGGCGCCAAGATGGCTCTAGAGACCGGGGATGTGCTGGGACACGCCATGATCCCCGATGTCATTTTGTGCTCGCACCACCGATCTGCTACAGAAACCGCCGAAGCATTGCGCCACGGGATTTTCCGTTGGATCCAGCGCATGACCGATAGCCACGTTCCGATCTCAAATTCTAAAATTCCAATTGTGGAATTTGAATTTTTAAGTGGCGTGCGCGAAGGTACTATGGATGGCCTCCCAGACGTGTATGCCCGCATTTCAAGACACCTTAAGGAAGCGTTGGCGCCCTATGCCGGAAAAAAGGTGCTCGTGGTTGCCGATGAGACCGTGAATATTTGCGTGGGTCTGTGCCTCACGGGCAGTAACATAGCAGAATCGGTCGGGCAATATCCCTTTGCCATACCACCCTTGGCCGTAAATGGTTTTAACTACGATGCCACAAAACAAGGTTACAAACCAGATCAAGTGCTGACCGAAGATAAAATCCTGTTAACTTTTACTTAAGATACGCTTTCGTCCTACTAAAGCCACGCCATAAACAGCGCCCGCCAATAAAATCATCATGGCCCCTGCCGGCACCTGCACCTGGTAAATGCTGCTGACGGCATAAGCCAAAAACATGCCCCCATAAGTAAACACCAAAGCCCACAGACTGGCCTGCACCATCATGCGTTTTAAAGACGGCACAAACATTTTGGCCAGGGCCGCCGGAATGGTGAGTAGCGCAATCACAAGAATAATACCCACCACTTTAATAAGCAGCACCACCGACAAGGAGATCAGCGCATACATGAGTACCTGCAAAAACCGCACTGGCAGACCGGCTACAGCGCTGTATTCTTCGTCAAAACTCACCGCTAAAAAAGCCTTGTACTGGTGCCACACCACAAGCAATACGCTGGCATTAAGTGTGGCCATCAGCCACAGGTCCTGGAGGCTGACAAACATGATGCTGCCAAATAAATAGCTTAATAAATCGGGGGCGTAGCCGGGTGTCAGGGCTACCAGCACCATGCCAAGCGCCATGCCTACCGCCCAGATGATGCCAATCAAGGTATCGGGGGCCTGTTTAAGCCGGTCGCTTAGCGTGCCTAGTCCTACGCCCGCCAGCAGGCTGACCAGCACCGCTCCGACAAAGGGATTAAAACCAAAAAAATACCCCAGCCCAACGCCCGCATAGGCCGTGTGCGCAATGCCGCCGGTGATAAACACCAGGCGTCGCGACACCACAAAGCTGCCAATCACGCCACAGGCCAGGCTGGCAAGCGCCGCTGCCAGCAGGGCATGACGCATAAAGCTGTAACTTAAAAGTTCAAGCATGCCCATGTCCCTTGTGTTCGCCCAGCACCCGGTGTGGCTGTCCGTGCGCCAAAAGGTCTATCGGACAACCGTAGGCTTCTTCGAGCATGGCGGGCGTTATTTCTTTGGAGGCATGGTAATGCAAATGCTGATTGACGCAGCCAATAGTTTTAACATACTGCGACACCACGCCGATATCGTGCGATACCGTAATGATCGGAATGCGCTGGTTCAGTTCCAATAAATGCCGGTAAATCATTTCGACCGCATGCGGATCGATGCTGGCGGTGGGTTCATCCAGGATCAACATTTCGGGTTCTGTGGCCAAAGCGCGGGCAATCAGCGCGCGCTGTAATTGTCCGCCCGACAAGGTGCCAATCGGGCGTTCGGCAATATCGGTCAGTTCCAACTGGGCCATGACATCGTCGACCTTGCGGCACAATTCGTGCGCGCCATGCTGTCGTTTTTTAAAATGCGTCAGGCAACCCATCTCGACCACCTCGCGCACCGAAATTGGAAAGTTGCTGTCAAAGCTGCGCGTCTGCGGCACATAACCCACCCGATGCCGCGTGCGGGTGGGAAGCTCTCCAAACAGTTCTACCTTTCCGGAGGCAGGCGACTGCAAGCCGAGCAAAACCCGTATCAGGGTGGTTTTACCACCACCGTTGGGTCCGATCAAGGCGATAAAAGCCTGGGGATCGACGTCTAAGCTGACTTCATCAAGAGCCAGCAGGCCGTCAAAACGAACACTGACACCGTGCAAGCGGGCACAGGATTTTATTGTTTCCATGAGGCCACCAGATTGTCCGCAAAGTTGCTTAAATTCGCAAACCAGTCTTGGGCCATGGGATCGGCCACCTGCACTTGTGCGCCCAGAGCCTGGGCCAAAACACGGGCATGTTTTTGGTCAAACTGCGGCTGCACAAATACCGTATGGATCTGCGCGTGACGTGCTTGTGCAATCAACACCCCCAGCATGCGTGCATCCGGTTCTTTATGTCCCTGCTCAATCGCAAGCTGCTGCAACCCATACTGTGCCGCCAAAGCCGACCAGGCCGGATGCGCCACCAAAAAAGCCCGGCCCCGATAAGGCGCAAATTTCTGCGCCAGCGACTGATCCAAAACATTGATCTGATCCAGCAACTTTTGTGCGCGCAGGTTGATCTCGTCCGCATGTTCTGGCAGCAGTAACAATAGTTCCTGCGCCATCAATGTAAGGTGCTGCCGCATCCAAAAGAGCGACAACCAGGGATGCGGATCTCCGGCATCGTCATACGCCGGGCGATCAAATCCCACAATCCGCAGGGCCGGATACTGCGCACGAAGCTTGGGCAACCAGACGGCTTCAAATAAAAAATTGGGGTGGCCCAACGCAATATATAGCTGTGCCCGCGCCAACCTTTGCATCTGCGCCAGGTTGGGTTCATACGTTTCGGGATTGGCTGCGGGTGGCACCAGCACTTCGACATCGATCCATTCGCCTGCCAGTTGTTTAAGAAATTGGCGCTGCGGCGGAACACTGACCAGCACCAGCGGCTTGTTGGCTTGCGCGATTGGCCGGGACTGCGGCTTAAGATAGATTCCATATAAAGTGAACGCCAGAAATACAAGCGCCAATACCGCCGCAATCCAATATTTCGGCTTCATGACCGCAGTCCTGATACTACCATGAGGCATTGGATATAATACGAATGTGACGGACTCGGTTGAAACCGCAAAACAAGTTTTTGAAATTCTTTGGCAGCATTACATCAAGAGCGTACCCTCGGCCCAAAAAGCCCTGCAAATCGTTAAGGCACAGGGTGACCCCTTTATCAATGACCATGTGGCCTTTCGCAGCTTTGGCTACGAACACTGCGGCATCTCTGCGCTGGAGCAGGTGTTTTTAAAACTTGGCTACCAAAAAATGGACTATATGAATTTTAAGGAGAAAAAGCTTAACGCCTACTGGTATAAACCCCAGGATCTGACGCTGCCAAAAGTTTTTATCAGCGAAATCCGCCCCGCCGAACTATCCACCCAGGCGCAGGAGATCATCACGCGTTATGCCAGTCAGGCCAGCGCCAAAACTGTGACGGCCATTGATTATAAAAATATACAGTCGATTGCCCATGTGTTGTCCACGCGCCCCTGGCCTGCGCCCCTGTACCTGGACTACCAGACTCTCATGAAAGAAAGCGAGTATGCCGCCTGGACACTGGCCTTTGGCAACCAGATCAACCACTTTACGATACAGGTGAACGCTCTGACGCACATCCAGGGCATTGCCGCCTTAAACCCATTGCTCGAAAGTCACGGTTTGCGATTGAATGACTCGGGCGGAAAAATAAAAGGCAGCCCCGAAAGCATGCTGATGCAAAGTTCCACCGTGGCCGACCAAGTGACTTACGAGTTCAGCGATCAAAAAGCTGTTATCCCGTATACCTATTTGGAATTTGCCGAACGCTTCTTGCAGCCCGAACACCGCGCCAGGTATCCGCAAAGCAAAGATGGTCGCGCGCCTTACAGCGCGTTTGAACACTGCTACCAGGGTTTTATTGAAAAGAATGCTGATAAGATTTTTGAGAGTACCTATACCCAGCAAGCCAATAAAGGAATGTAGCCCTTACCTGCTCATCATTCCCGCCACAATCGCAGCAAACGGCTCGCTACCAATCACAATGCCCAGATCATCACGCAAGCCTGCCTGGATTTTTTCAGCCGTAAGCGGAAAGAAACTTTGTCCATCGCACGTACGCACCTCTAGGCCAGCAAAAAATGCTGCGCAGGCTGGCGGAATTAAGTCATGTCCCATACCCGCTGGCTGGTAATACAAGTCGATGCCTCCAGTGCTGACCGACAAGGCGTTTAACGCCGATGTGCCCCGCGTGCGCAGTTTAACTTTTCCGCCGGTGGCATGCACCAAAGTCTGAATCACTTTTGACAAGAGTTCCAGTTCAAAAACCATGTCTTTATTGCGTAGTTCGGTACCTACAATAAACTGCTGCCCCGATTTCCAGAAGTCAGGCCGTTCTTGTATGTTGTCCAGCCAGTGCGGCATCAGGTTTTTACCCGCGCTAAACACGGTGGTCGCCACGCCTTGCCCGATGGCGGGGTTATAAATGATCACCAAAAAAGGTACGCCGTTGTCGATGATACAAAGACTGACCGCAAAATTGCTGCCATCGCGGTAAAAGTTGCTGGTACCGTCGATGGGATCCATGATGGCCACCAGACTGCGGATGTCCTGCGCCCGAAAAATATTTTGTTCCTCCTCGGCCACCACGGTGATAGCCGGTCCGTAGTGTCTGGCAAGTAGTTGCCTGAAACTGGCTTCGATGGTTTTATCAAAGTCAGTCACAATGCTTTGATCAGCTTTAACGTTGCCCCGCACCAAACCTGTCCGCCGCACGTCACATACCCGGTTGCCCCAACGCACTGCCAGACGCGCCAGCTTGCGACACACGGCTTCGGCGCCTTGTTTAGAACGCCATTGCTCTAGCGGCGGAAGGGTGACTTTTTTGACCGATTCACGGATGCTGGCCAGGGCCTTATGTTGCATTGTTGAATTATCGCGGCAGGATTTCTACAAGTCTTATCAAATATTTCGACCTTTACTCTATATAATGGAAGCTCGTGACATGAGCGCTCTTTATCCCGTCATCACTCTAAAACAAGGCCGCGACAGTTCGGTGCTGCAACGCCATCCGTGGATTTTCTCTGGCGCACTCAAGCAAGTACCCAAAGATCTTGAACAGGGTGATCTGGTGCAGGTACAAAGCGACCAGGGCGAGCTGCTTGGCACCGGCACATACTCGGCGCAAACCTCGATTGCAGTGCGGGTTTTTGAGTTTGGCCTGGCGCAAATTAACGCGGATTGGTTGAGACAAAAAATCAAGGCGGCACATGATCGCCGGCTTGCTCAAGGCTATGGGCCTGGCACGCAAACCACCGCTTACCGCGTGGTGTTTGGTGAGGCGGACGGCCTGCCTGGACTGGTACTCGACCGTTATGCAGACGTCTGGGTATTACAGATTTCTACAGCGGGTATGGAACGCTTGAAAGAAACCGTGATTCTGACTGTGCGTCATTTGTTTAATCCGCAAGCCATTGTGGAGCGCAACGATATCGCAGTGCGCAAGGCCGAACGCCTGACGGAAATTCTTGGCATGGCCGATGGCCCCGAAACCGAGCAGGTGGCCTTTAAAGAACATGGCCTCCACTTTGAAGCCCCTGTGTGGTTGGGACAAAAAACAGGATTTTTTTTGGATCAAAAAGACCTGCGCCAACGCATCGAAACATTGGCGCGTGATAAAACGGTGCTCGACGCCTTTGCTTATACCGGTGCGGCGGGAATTTACGCCTTGCGTGGCGGAGCCAGCAAAGTCACCTTTTTAGACAGTTCACAGACCGCCCTGACGCAGGTTGAAAAACATGTGCAACTGAATTTTCCACAACACAGCGCCAATGCCCCTACCCTCTGCCAGGACGCTTTTGAATTTTTTGCCAAAGCCCCTCCACAGATCTTTGACATGGTGCTGCTTGACCCACCCGCCTTTATCAAAACCCAGCGCGACAAAGAGAGCGGGCAAAAGGCTTATCACTTTATCAACCGCTGCGCCATGCGCCTGGTCAAAGACGGCGGCCTGCTGGTGACATCAAGTTGTTCGCACTTTTTAAATCCGGAAGACTTTGCCTGGATTTTGCGCTGGGCCTCGTCGCAAGCCAAGGTCTATTTGACGCTTTTGGATACGATCCATCAAAGCCCAGACCACCCTTTGTCGCTTTACTTTCCAGAATCGCAGTACCTTAAAAGCTATGTTTTTCAGGTGCAGCAAGAAACCCGCTGATATGGCCCGTCCATTACGTGTGCTGCTGGTATCCACCCCGGTCGCCCCGCTGGGTTCTGGTCATGGGGGTGGGGTGGAACAGAGCGTTAAAAATATGGCCCTGGTTTTGACACAGCGCGGTCATCGCGTGCAAGTGGTGGCCCCCCAAGGTTCAAAGCTGCCTCAATGTGATCTTGTCCGGATTTCGGGAACCCTTCAGCCCAGCGCCATTACTGCGACATCTGCACAACACCTGCGTCTGCCTAAAAATTCGGTACTCGAAAATATGTGGCGTTATGCCCACGCACAGCAAAACTGTTTTGATGTGGCCGTCAATTTTGCTTATGACCATTTGCCTTTTGAGTGTTCACTGTTTTTTGAAAAACCCATTGGACATCTGGTGAGCATGGCCGCCATCCAAGCGCCCATGATTCGAATGATCGGCCAGCAACTTAAACTTTTTAAAAACACAGTGGCCATGCACAGCCGCACGCAGGCCTTGAGCTTTCCGCACGGTAAAAAGGCTGTAGTCATTTATATGGGTCTCGACCTGGAACAGTTTCCGTTTTACTCCAAGGCCAAGCCAGAACTGGCATGGACCGGACGAATCTGCAAAGAAAAAGGCTTACATTATGCTCTGGCCGCCGCACAATTATGCGGTCTGCCGCTCAACGTCATGGGTGTGGTAGAAGACCGGGATTATTTTAAAAAACTGCAAGCGCGTTATTCCAAGATCCAGCTTAAATACCACGGCTTTATCGCCAATACAAGGCTGCACCACTACTTGGGTTCCTGCCAAGCCTTTTTGTTTACGCCCGTGTGGCATGGTGACGGCCTGCCGTGGGTATTAGCCGAAGCGCTGGCCTGTGGCGTGCCCGTGATTAGCTACCGTGATGGCGTACAAAAAGAAATCATCACCCACGGTAAAACCGGATACCTGGTCAAACGCGGAAGCAGCACCGCTTTGGCCAAAGCTATCCAAAATGTCCCACGTCTAAACCGACGTGCCTGCCGTAAAAGCGTAGAAAAAACACTTTCGCTGACTGCTTTTGGCCAGCGGGCAGAGCGGTGGTTACTGGGCCTGGTTGAATGACCTTTTTAACACAAATTTGACCCCTGTTTCATACCCACATAAAATGTGGGTATGAAACGAAAACGTTTAAACGTGGAACTCCCCCTAAAAGAGTTCGATACCCTCAAAAAAATAGCCGAGGCTGAAGATAAATCGCTGGTGGGTATGATCATCGACGCCGTGCGCTATTACAGTCGACACAATCCCGTTGAATTTAAAAAACACGCCAAAAAGGCATTCCGATGGAAAACCTTTGATTCAACCGAACCCACCATGTCCACAAATATCGATCAGCATCTGTACGGAAAATAAACGCGTCATCCATGGCACGTAAAATTTTTATTGATTCCAGCGCCTTTATTGCCCTTAAAAACCGTTCTGATCAGTTTCATGATCAGGCCCGATTCTGTTTTGAAACCTTGTTGCAACAAAAAACGCTTATGTTAACCAGCGATTACGTGCTGGATGAAACCATTACAGCCATCCGATTCCGTAAAAATCACCGTGAAGCAGTCACCTTCATCAAGGAACTGGCCCAAGTGCCCCTCCTGGCGGTGATTCCGATATATCCCGTCTACTTCAAACAGGCCATAAACCTCTTGATGCAATATAAAGATAAGGAATTCAGTTTTACCGATTGCACGTCATTTGCGTACATGCAGGGGCATGAAATAAGTACCGCCTTCACCTTTGATCATCATTTCAAGCAGGCCGGATTTACAACCATGCCATTAGACCATGACTCAATCAAATAATTTACTCCTTGTCCGCGCCGCGCGGGGCGAACGCACCGAACGTACCCCCGTGTGGCTGATGCGCCAGGCTGGACGCTACTTAAGGGAATATCAGGCCCTGCGTCAGCAATATGGCTTTATGGAAATCTGCCGTCAACCCGAACTTGCAGCCCGCGTGTCGCTGTTGCCCTGGCAGGCCTTTGAACCCGACGGTGTGGTGATGTTTTCGGACATTATGTTTCCGCTTTCAGGTATGAATATCGAGTTTAGTTTAGAAGATGGCGGTCCCAAAGTAGCCCAGCCGGTGCGTACCCTGGCAGATACACAACGTATTTGTGAATTGCCGCAGCTTGATGATTGTGTGGTCTGTGTGCAGCAACTTATTCAACACCTTAAAACCGAACTGGCGGGCCGGGCAGCCGTGATCGGCTTTGCTGGAGCGCCATTTACCCTGGCCACGTATCTGGTGGAAGGCCAAAAATCGCAGGAGCTTGAAATCATCAAGCGCCTCATGTACACGCAGCCCGAAGTGCTTAAGGCGCTGCTTCAGAAACTGACCGACAGTTTAATCACTTACTGCCAAGCCCAGGCCGATGCGGGCGCCGATGTGCTGCAACTTTTTGACACCTGGGCTGGCATGCTGTCCACGCCCGATTATGAACGTTGGGCGCTGCCCTACCAGCAGCAAGTTTTTTCGGCACTTAAAAACAAGCTCCCGACCCTTTTATTTGTACGCGCCGCCACCGGTTATCTGGAACTTTTAAAGTTGAGCGGTGCGGGTTGCATCAGCCTGGACTGGCGCATCGAGATTCCCAAAGCACGCGCCATTTTGGGAGCGGATTTTCCGGTGCAAGGCAATTTAGACCCTGCCGTACTACTGGGAGATATTAAACATGTGGAAGCCGAGACCAAACGCTTGATTGCCGCCGGGGGCCACCGGGGCCACATTTTAAATTTGGGCCACGGCCTGCTTCCGAGCACGCCGCGTGAGAACGTGCAGCGTTTTATCGAAATTTCAAAAACCCACACCGTATAATAGGTTTTATGCCTGCCCGCATCGCCGTCTTGGTGTTGAACTTTGGCGGACCCGAACGTTACGAGGACGTCGAAAGTTTTTTATTTAACCTGTTTAAGGATTCTAAGGTGATCCGCCTGCCTTTTAACTTTATGCAAAAGCCTTTTGCGCGCTTTGTGGCCCACCTCCGCGCGCCCAAAATTATTGCCCAGTACAAACAAACCGGTGGGCCTTCGCCACTCAACGAATGGACACGCAAACAGGTCAAGGGGCTGCAAACACGCTTGCCTGAATACCGTTTTTATATGGGTTTTTCGTACATGCCTCCGTTTATCACCGATGTGATGGTTGAAATTAAAAAAGATGCCCCCGAATTTGTCATCGTATTGCCGCTTTATCCGCAATATTCAAATACCACCACGGGATCAGGTTTTGCCGATATCCAAGCTTTTTTAAAGCAGCAACCCTTACCCAGCACATTTCATTTTATCGACCACTGGTATCACAATGCCAAATACTTGCATGCGCTTAAGCTGCGCATCGAACAAGGAGCCAGGCATTTTTCAGAAGCGCCCCATATCATCTTTTCGGCCCACAGTATTCCGGAAACATATTTAAAAGACGGTGATCCGTATATACAGCACATTGAGGAAACCGTACACCTTTTGACGCGCGACCTTAACTGCGTTTCAGGCTTTAACCTGGCCTACCAAAGCAAGCTCGGCCCGGTGAAATGGGTCGGGCCTTCTACCGCTGACACCATCCGCAGCCTGGGAGCAGAAGCAGTGCGGCGCCTTTTGGTATGTCCTATTTCATTTGTCAGCGACCATATTGAAACCCTATACGAGATCAATGTTGAACTGAGGCATATTGCCAAACAAGCCGGTGTAAGCGAGTTCCGTTGTACCGAAGGCCTCAATGACCTTCCCCCCTTTTTAGACGCACTGGCCGACGTCATTGAGCAAGCCAAAATGACGTTCAAATTGGCGACTTAAAACCAAACTGCGCACTGAAATTTTACCGGTGCCCTGATTTACCCATAAAAACAGCCGAAATCCGCTTGCAGCCCCGTGAAGGCTATGACTGGCATTAAAACTGAAACAGTCACCCACTGAAGAGGTGCCCATGAAAAAAATATTTAGGTTTGCGGTGTTTTCAATGACCTGGATGATTGTTTTTTACGCACTGGGTGGTTGCTCGCGAGTGCAGCAGCAGATCAGCATGTCCGAGCCTGAAGAAAACACTCCAGCATCGCAAAGATTAAGCACCATGGCCGTGAATCCTATGGTATGGCCCTTGTCAGGCACTGCGGCACCTTCAACCTATGAAACCGTACCAAACGATGTATTTGGACCACGCTTGTCTAGCAGTATCTATGACTTTCACCAAGGCCTTGATTTTGTGGCTCCCGAAGGAACACCGGTTTTTGCGGTGGCCGATGGCACGGTGGTGCGCCTTGAAACCGAAGCCCAAACGGCCGGCACCTCTTTAAGCCGCTACGGCAACTGGGTCTTGATCAAGCACGACAGCTTGTACCAGGGGCAAACTTATTACACTGCTTATCTACACTTAAAATCTTATGCGGTGGTATTTGGACAACATGTCAATGCCGGTACCGCCATCGGCCAGGTGGGTAAGACGGGTGCCAACATTAATTTGTTTCACCTGCACCTGCATGCCTATGCCAACCTAAGTCAGAGCGCCGATAAAACCAAAACTTTTGTCTCTGGCAGTAAAATCCGCAACCCTTACCGCCTGCTTCCGCTCAATCAACAAAATCTGGCACAGGCGTCTTATTCAGTGAACAACGGCATGATTGAATGGACGGTGATTCTGCCTGTTTCAGAAGCTGATCTTGGACATGTCGAAATGAACGGAACCTTGAGCAGCCGCATCATTGATTTTGATACGCTCCAGGGCCTCAATGCCAACAACGTGGATCAATCCCTGGTCAATTCGGTAGAAATGGTTCCAGAAGCTTACACCCAGTATGCACCCGAGTACCGCTTGCACTTTAAAGTACCCGTCAGCGTATTAGGGTCTCCCGTCAGCTTGCTGGTGCTCGACACACGCGGTACGGTTATTGCCCAACTGGATGCCACCGTGCCACCGCAAACCCTGAACGGGCTGCCCATTCAGCAACAGTCTTTATGTAGCTGGATCAACAACCACGCGGCCACTTGGATACAACAATTTCCTGTGGCATCCGAAACTTACATGGTGCCCGACATGGCCATGTTTAATGCAGTCAAGAACGCTGTGGCGCAGTGGAACACAGACCACAATGATGCTGCGCTGGCCAGCGCACTTAACCCGCTGTCGTTCGGCGTCTATTACCTGCAGGATATCAACGGAGAATTGTGGCTGATGGTCGAAGACCAGGGCATACGGGGCTGGGGCGCAATGGCCTTAAACAAAAATGCCCTCACCAGCACCCTTTACGAGGCGCCCCATTGTATGTCTGACTACAAGTCAGAAGAAATCGCCGCCCGCGCTGCCACGGCGCACAAGGCTGCAGCGGTCATTTTTTCGGGCTCGGATCGTGACGCCAATGCGCAGGCCAGCTTAACGCAACCCAGTTTTAAGATCAGCGACATGGCCCATAACACCGGGACAATTTTTGAAGCTTTTCATGAAGGTCTGCAAGCGCCGCTCAATTTGCAGATCCATGGCTTTAGCAAACAAAACTATTCAGGCTTTGCCAATGCGGTGATCAGCGACGGTGACGGCACCCAGCAGCCCAACGTGACCATGACGGATATTGCCAACCGCCTGGCCACGTATGGATACAGCAGCGGTTTCTACCAGTACGGAAACATGTACGAACCCCTGGGCGCACGCAACAACGTACAAGGTCAATTTACACGGTCACTCGGTCTGCAATTTGTCCACATCGAACTTGACACTCCGTTGCGCAACCAAGACATAAACCGGTTGAATGTGGCCCAGGCTATTTATTAAAAAAGATGAGTTAGACCGCCTGCATGTGATGCGGGCTCATTTTTCCGGCGCGGGCGTAAGCATCGAAGCACTTGGCAATATAACGGATCAGGTGCTTGCCCTGTGGGGTCACCCGCAGGCCGCCAGGCTCCAAAACAAGCAAGCCATCTGCCGCCATCGCTTCTAGTTCATTTAGTTCGTGCCCAAAATAATCTGCAAAGCAAATTCCGCCCCAGTGCTCCACCGCTGCATAGTCCAGTGAAAAATCGCACATCAGCCGCTCGATGACATGGCGCCGCAGCAGATCATCAGCACTCATGACAAAGCCGCGTTCCACGGGCAAGCACCCGGCTGTCACCTGTGCCTCGTAAACGCCCAAATCCTTGGTGTTTTGAAAATAGACGTCGGCCAGTACGCCAATGCTGCTGCTGCCCACGGTAATCATGTAAGGGCTGTGCCCCTCGTGGTAACCCTGAAAGTTTCGGCCCATGCGCCGCTCGCGTGCTGCCTGCGTAAGCGCATCCTCTGCTTTGGCAAAGTGATCCATGCCCAGATACACATAACCCTGCTCGCCAAACTTGCGCAGGGCCCGATTAAAAAGCTGTAAACGCAACTGCGGACTGGGAATAGCGGCCGCATCGATCATGCCATGATGCTTCTTGAGATTAGGCAGGTAGGCAAACTGAAACAAGGCAATGCGATCCGGATTAAGTTCAATCACCTGTTGCAGAGTGCTTTCAAAACTTTCACGCGTCTGGTGCGGCAGGCCATAGATAAGGTCGATGTTGATGCTGGGAACACCGCGGGCTTTAAACCAGCGGTACACATTAAACGTCTGTTCACGCGGCTGAATGCGGTTGACTGCTTTTTGAACCTGGGCATCAAAGTCTTGCACTCCCAGGCTGATGCGGTTAAATCCCAGTTTTAAAAAACGGTCTGCATCGGACTCGGCCTGTAAATGCCGCGGGTCGACTTCAATCGAAACCCGCGCCTGGGTTTGGACATCAAAAGCCGAACGCAAGGCTTCCCAAATGCGCTCCATTTCCGGGGCTGGCAGTTCCGACGGTGTACCCCCCCCAAAATGGATTTCGCTGACCCGCGCCCGACGACCGATTAAAGCACGCCATAGCGCAATTTCCTTGACCATGCTGTCGACGTAGCGCGAGATTTTGGCTGGGTCACGGCTGACCAGCATGTTGCAACCGCAAAAATAACATAGCTGACTGCAAAACGGCACATGCAGATAAACTGAAAGCGCTGCGTCTGTCGGCCCGCTTTTAAAAAAAGCACGGATGCGTTGTTCCAAACCCTCTGACGCTTGAAAATGGTTGGCGGGGGGATAACTGGTATAGCGTGGGGCCGGTCCACCGTATTGGGTGATAAGCTCGTATTTAAGATCCATGTCTAGGCCCGATTATACGCCTTTGGAAGTAGTGAAACCCCAGCCGATCTGGTCCAACGCGCCCCGCCACTGCCCTCGGAAGTCATTGCCACCTTACGCCTATGTGCCTGGTCAAAATCCACATCCCCTGCGGCATCCGCAAGGACACAGTTTCTATAAACCCTATGGCCCCCAAGCCTTGCCCGTTGCAGATTGGCGCAAGCATCCTGCTTATTTGTACGGCGTGGATCTATACCATCAATCTTTTTTTTGGGAAGCCCATGAAGTCTGGGAAGCACTCTGGAAAATGGCAACCAAAAACAGCCCGGAACATCTTTTTTACCAAACCTTGATCTTAAATACCGCCGCCCTGCTTAAAATACGCCAAGAAGAGTTTGCCGGTGTGCGGAAGCACAGCTTAAAATCCCAGGCCAAGTTAGCGGCCTTAATAGAAATGGTAAATCAAAATACCTTTCAAGGACTTCATTTAAGCCGCTTTCAGACAGATCTCACGCGTTTTTATGGCCCCCTGTGGAAAAATCAAAAAATAAAACTTGCATTAGATCAGGATCCGCCGAGATTAAACCTGAATTTTTAAATGTGAAAAATACATCTGGTATGCTTTACCTTACGTATCCCAGTTAAAAGCTCGCAGTGAAGGAGTCTAACCATGAAAAAACATTTGATCTTGACGGCATTGATCCTAACCCTTTGCGCCAGCAACATCCTGGCCGCAGATTTTAAAGTCGACACCGAACATTCCCAAGTGCTTTTTAAAATCAAACACCTTGGTATCAGCACAGTCAGTGGGCGTTTTGATGACTTCGAAGGAAGCTACAGTTTTGACCCCGAAAAAATCATGGATTCAACAGCAGAATTTAGCCTCCAGGTCGAAAGCATTAATACCAATTCGCCCAAACGCGATGGTCATTTAAAATCGGCAGATTTTTTTGACACGGCCACCTATCCCACACTGACCTTTAAGAGCCATAAAATTTCAGACAGCAAAGACGACCATTTCAAACTACAGGGAGACTTAACCATGCATGGCGTCACCCAACCGGTTGTTTTTGACGTAAGCTACCAGGGCGCAGATGACTCCTGGGGCAAACACCGCACGGCCTTTACCGCCAGCGCGGTCATCAACCGCTTTGATTATGGTCTGGAATTTAACAAGCTCACCGAAGCCGGCAGCCTGGTGGTGGGTAAAGAGGTAACCATCACATTGGAGATTGAAGGCGTGCAGTAGGGACACGGCGCGCCGTGCAGCAGTAGGGACACGGCGCGCCGTGTCCCTACTGCCACCATGGTTCATCGCTGACCGGAGGGGTTTTGGGTTTTTCGAATACAATGCGCGTAGGACTCTGAAGTTGTGCTGTGTACGCCACCGTTTCGCCTGGACGTTTTTCCTGCACCGTCAAACGTTTGCTGGCCGCATCAAAATGTTGTTCGCGCACCAGGCCTGATTCATGCTGTAAACGGTCTTTCCACGAAGCCGATGCCGGCACGTTTTGTTTCCAATATTTTTCTTTGGATTTTTCTAGCGGCAAAATTCTGCCTGCTGGTTTTTGAATTGCGGGTTGGGACTTCCAGACTTCGGGTGGTTTAGGTTTTAGTTTAGGTACCGTGAGCGCGGGAATCAGCGTTTTGATTTGCTGTTTAAACGTGGGCTTAAGCGCCTGTACTCGGGCAGCATAGTCTTTAACAAAACTGGGCTCTTTGACCGCCTTAATGCGGAACTGTTCCGGCGACAACTCTATGCCTCCGCCGATTTCAGTCACCCAGGCGGTGCGGATGGTACCCTGCATATCTTCGGAGATGGGTTTTTGCACGCGCTCCGACAGGTCAATGGCCAAGGTTTGTAAGGCCTGGTTTGAGCCGATCAAGCGCCGCAGCTTGCGATCAGGATGTTGAGCCAGTAACTCGGCCGCTTCGTCTAAAAGTTCGCTGGCGCGATCTTTGCTTCCAAAACGTTGTTGGGCTAAAAAGGCCGCCAAAACTTGGGGTGTTTCAAAATAAACCGCCAAAGTTTCGTCTAGCGCCGCAGCCAGATATTGCACCTGTACACGGTTGCGTAGTTCGACTTCATTGTCTTGCAACTGTTCCGGATACACCAGCCAGGCCACCGCCATCATTTTGGTGTTGTCGCGTGGGGTGCGAAAGGCAGGTAAATCTACCGATAGCAAGGCATCCCAATCCCAGGGTGTTCGCGGTCCTGCTGCACCGGCCTTTTTGAGCCAGGCGCACAAGCCCATCAGCCGTGCGGCGTCACGCAGCTCGGCAAACTCATCAAAGGCCGCCGCATACCCGGCGTAATGCGTATTTAAATGGTCGATGACCGTGCGGATACTGGGGCTTAAACGTGTTTTTTTAAATTTTTCAAAATCCGCCGGTGTTGCAAAATCGTCACGCGAGCGTTCGGCATCGGCGCTCAATTGCGGTCGCGTCACCTGGGCATAGTGGTAGGCCGTATCGGTATCGACCTCGACCGACTCGGGATAAAACCACAAGCGCGTACCTACCCACTGCGACCCCGTGCTGCGACCATGGATCAGGTCGCTTTCGGCGCTGCTTAAAAAATCTGGCAAGATCTGACGCGTACGCACTCCCAGGTTTTCATGGGTATCAGGATCCAAGCCAATGGTCAGGGTCTTAAAACGTTTATCGGCTTCAAGCACCGCAGATCCCAGATGGGTGTCTTCAAGGTAGCCGCCAAAGTTCACTTTAACTTTGGTCGGATCCTCATGCGGGTCGAGACTGATAAAAGCCTGATTGTCACCGGCATGGAATACCGCGCGGTAGGCCACTGCAAAATCTGAAAGTCCCAGGGGCTCACCGGCCAACATTGCGTGGCTGCCTGCCTGCGTAATCGCCACCGGATCGCTACCCGTATCGAGCACCAGACCCTCGCAGATTTCGCCTTTTTTTAACGTGCGGTCTAAAAGTTCTAAATCAAGCGGTATGCGACCTTCTGGCGTGCGAAAGACACTGGCTTCAAATACATAGGGAGCGGGATGCAGGTGATAGGTAGCATCAGCATAATCATGCCGATAGGCGTACACGGATATTTTGAGTTTTCCAGCCGCCTGGGCCAGTAAAGCCAGCGCATGGCGTATGCTCGGGTAATGCTGTTGATACGCTTGTTTGGAATGATCCCCCGGCAAGAACATGCGCACGCCCCCCTGTTCGTCTGTACTTATAAAATAGCGGCCTCCGCGCAGCAAGGCCGCCCAAGCCGGTTGCACACTGCCCGCTGGATAGTTTTCTGCCAGGTTGCGGTACGGAACAGCATCCGGACCATGCAACATATGGACCGCGTCTTCAAGTACAAATACATAGGGATCCAGATAAGGTTGCACCGCGCCACGCGCGCTGGCCTGATGCTTAAGTTCGCGCAGCGCGCTACCTAAACTTTGTCCGGTACGCACCACTGCGCCCCTATTGAGCAATGCGCCGTAATCCACATCGATCCATGTCACCGGATCGGCTGCCCAAAGCGGCGTGACCAGTGCCAAAAAGACCAGCGGCAGTTTTTTAAAATTTGAAATTTTTAAAAAGCCCAATGTATCTAAACGTTGTATTGCAGAGTAAAATGATTTCTGTGACTCAAAAATATTTTTCAACTCTGTCTATTGTGACATTTTTTGTCTTGTGGATCGGTGCTGGCACGGCGCAGGCCGGGCACCAGTACCGCAACCCCGAAGCCCAGGTTTTGGCCGAAGAAATACGGGCCCAGATTGATCAATATGAAGATACCGAATATGAAACCGAGGCCCAAACTCTGGCAGCGCAAGAAAACATTGCGCAAAATGTTGCCAGGTTGGTAGCCTTGGTTAATGCGGGTTGCAACATCAGTATTTCCCCAAAAAACAAATTAGATTTTCTGCAACTTTATAACCTGGCCGAAAATTATGCCCCCAAGTTGCTAGAAACCTTGGAAGCTGTGCGGGCAGCTTGCATGGAAGGAATCATTGCGCAAAAACCGCTTGCTGAACCTGTGATCACAGAAACCGACCTATTGACTTCATCCAACATCGAAGATGGCATCCTGACACTTGCCGAGGTACCCACTTCGGAAGCCGAGGAAATGCTTTCCCCTAATGTTCAAGTAGATACGCAAATCCAGACCGCTAACGTTATGCCGACGCCAGTAGAAGTGGCTCCATCCGAAGCAACACCGTAACGTAGAAAATCTGGGATCCCCGCTAAACCCATGCGGAGATGACCTCCTCTTTAGAAGCCTTTTAAAGACGTTTGAGTTTCATCAGCAACGTATTGCCCACCACCGAAACAGAACTGGCTGCCATGGCTGCGCCCGCCATCATGGGGTCAAGCCGCCAGCCCGTCCACGGGTATAAGATTCCGGCTGCCACAGGAATGCCAATGAGGTTATACGCAAAAGCCCAAAAAAGATTTTGTTTGATTTTGCGAAGCGTGTAACGGCTAAGTTGTATTGCCCGCACCACATCCATCAGACTGTTTTTCATCAGCACCACCGAACCGGCTTCCATGGCCACGTCGGTGCCTGAACCGATGGCAATGCCAATGTCGGCCTGTGCCAAGGCAGGAGCGTCGTTGATGCCATCGCCCACCATGGCCACACACAAGCCTTGGTTTTGGAGTTTTTTAACTTCAAGCACCTTGTCCTGGGGCAGGACTTCGGCCACAAAATCATCGATGCCCACGTGCGTGGCAATGGCTTGGGCCGCGCGTGGGTTGTCGCCGGTCAGCATCCGCGTGCGCAAACCCATGGCTTTAAAAGTTTTCACCGCCTGTCGGCTATCGGGCTTAAGCACATCTGCCAGCGCCAGAACCCCGACCAGCTGTCCGTCGCGCGCCACCCACATCAGGGTCTTGCCTTCGGCAGACAAGCAATCAGCTGTTTTCAGTAAGTCTGCGTCCCAGCTTTGCACACCCTGGGCCATTAAAAAATCTTTCCGTCCAATCCCGTAAGGCTGTCCGCCGTAATGTGCCAGAACGCCCTGTCCGCTGACATTTTTAAAGTTTTCTACCGTTCCCTTGGGCATATGTCTGGCCTCGGCATAGCGCCGCACCGCCTGGGCTAACGGATGCTCGGACTGCTGCTCGATCGAAGCCACCGCAGTCAGCAAGGCCTCCTTGTCCTCGTTGGCAACCACTTCTACATGGGTCACTTCTGGCCGGCCTTGGGTCAGGGTTCCGGTTTTGTCGAGCACGATCACCTGCACTTTTCCCAAGGTCTGCAATGCCCGCGCCGATTTAATCAGTATCCCGCGCTCGGCTCCCATGCCGGTACCCACCATGACGGCGGTCGGAGTTGCCAGACCCACCGCGCAGGGACAGGCAATCACAAGCACGCCAATCAAAACGTTAAAAGCCATCGCAAGCTG
>JAHFDA010000009.1:39174-61360 GCA_023249225.1 bacterium | reverse complement strand
CCACAAAACCCAGTACGGCAAAGACGATCCCGCTTCAAAAAAGGGTTAAAACTTTTTTAACTTTTGAACAGCTCCACTTCGATAATTTAGCTAAAATAAAGTAAATGCGCCGTGTACTTTCTATCTGGATATCGGCGGTCGGTTTGTTGGTGGCCGTCCTGGCCGGAGGCTTTTACGCTTTTGTGTATTCCAATCCGGCTGAAGCGCCGCTGCCGGCTGCAGCCGATGAACTAGGGCCACTTCCGGTAGTCTATTTTTCGCCCCGCACCAACATGCCCGAATTCTGGCAGAACCAGATTGAACCCTGGCTCGAGCAGTCTTTTACGCTGATCAAGCCTCAAACCCTGGCGGTCGACAAAATGCTTTCAGCCCCGGCTGGTCTCAAGCCCATGATCGCCCTGCTGGACATTCGCCAGCTTAACGATGAACAAATCCGTTTGTTGGTAGAAACCTATCTGGCATGGCATCTAAAACGCAGTGGTGATACCCCGGTGTGCGTCTTGCAAAATGCTCAAAACACAAGCAGCAACATTGCTCTGCCGTCAGACTGGCTGCAAGGCTATGCGCTGGCAGTGGACCGCCCCCGTAGCACCCAGGATGTAGGGCAGCTGCTGGCATGGGTGCCCACACCCGATTTTCTGTTTTTTGAAAGCGGTGGCACTAAAACGCATGGCCTGGCAAAGTTGTTTCGGCTGGCGGCCGAACAACGTTTACCGGTGTTTGTGGAATCTATCTCCGCAAGCCTGGTGCCCTATCACCTCGACACTCGCGACGACAGTATCCCAGTCAATGTCCATGCCTTGCCTGACCTGCAAAATAAAGATTGGGTGGTCAGTGACGGTGTGCCCGAAATACTTACGGTTCCCTGGGAGGAGCGGCGTGACTTATTGTTAAGCCAGGTTCCCCAGAACAGTACCCTGCGCGTGACACGCCAGGGTGCGGAAGTGTTTCGCAAACAAATCGCTGATATCCGCCAAAATAAACACAGCGCCGAACGCGGCATTTACGCCACCAGTCTTATGGCCGGCAACAAAGTCTGGCGCGACAAGATGCTGACCCAGATGAAAGCTGTCAGCCTTAATACTTTTGTGATCAACATCAAGGACATCGAAGGTATCGTAGGAACCAAGTTCCATGATCCGCTTTCAGAAGCCATCGACGGCGAAAAAGCCTATATTAAGGACTTTAAGGCCATGGTTGATGATCTGCACAGCGCCGACATACGGGTCTCGGCCCGCATCGCCGTTTTTCAGGATCACCAACTTGCCCACCATCATCCGGAGTGGTCGCTACCTGCTCCCGGAGGCGGTTTTAGTGGCTGGCTTAACCCGGCCCAACGGGAGGTCGTGGAATACAACATCCGCCTGGCAGAAATTGCTGCCAAAGCAGGCGCAGATGAGATCCAGTTTGACTACATCCGCTACCCCGAAGACCATGTGGCCATCTGGCCCGGCGAACCGTCGGCCGAAGGCAAGGTTCAAAACATTTCAAACTTTTTACGCGAGGCGTATCAGGTGTTGTCGCCACTAGGTGTCAGCATAGCCGCCGATGTATTTGGCATTATGCTCTGGCAGACCCAGGCCGACCTGGCCGTCACCGGACAAGATTTGCGTCTGATGGCCCGCTATCTTGACGTCATCTCGCCCATGATCTATCCCAGCCACTTTGCCTATGGATTTCAGGGCTACGCCAACCCGGCCATGGAACCGCAAATCATCATGAAACAGTGTGCCAGCCTGATGCAGGCCGAACTTGGTGATTTACCCGTACGTGTGGTGCCCTGGATACAGGGCTTTGGCTACCACGTTAAAGACTATGGCCCCTGGTATGTGGCGGAACAAATTAAGACCCTGGAGCAAGCTGGCTTTCCGTATTACCTTGTATGGAACGCCGCCAACGTATACACAACTGTTTATCCGGCCCTTGAAATGCTGGCCAAACATAAGCATACGGCTTTACAAAGCACTGTTGTTGCGCGGTGAATTTCAATCTATTGCATCTTGCTCAACAGCGATGGGCGTGGAGTCGATCTTGAGCTTGTCGGAGTAGTACCAGTCGAACATATCGCGGCGCAGTTTGGCCCGGTAAACCTGGCCCAGTTCTCGGCGCTTTAAATTGTAAAACACCACGCCCTCGGCCATACCGGCCTTTTCGTAACCCACTTTTTTGGTATGCAAGAGGCTCTTGAGATTGTCTTTGAACCAGGCGCTCCAGTTTTCTAGCGTGCGGGCATGCTGGTGAAAGGACTTGTAGCGCAGGTGCTCGATAGCCTTATCGAATGGATACCACAAATGCGTTTCAAGCTGATAGGGGTTACCCTGCAGCTTGGGGCCGATCACCTCGCCGGCATATTCACCATCCTTGCTGATGTATCCCTTTTGGATGGCCATAAAAATGCCTTCAACGATCTGGCTGTGGCCGCCAATGATTTGATACAAGTCGATCACATTTTTACGGTTCTGCACCGCCACGAGGCGTTGGTTTTCAATTTTGATTTTGACGTTGGTACCGTCGAGTTTTTCCACCGCAAAAGTATCCTCATCTTCGAGCACCCATTCGTAACCCGGATTGATCTCGGGCGTCACCAGATAAACTTCCGGCAGGCGCAGCTTCAGGCTGGAACCGTACTTTTTGAAATCTTCACGGTCAACCTTGTAGAGTTTGCGGATGAAGGGGCAGTAGAGTTTGGGGAAATCAGTGAGCATCGCACCCCTATTTTAACAGGGCATTGGGGTACAAACTACGTCAAACCGGAACTATGTTAGCGATTTTTTTTTGATTTTCTTGTCTACAATCTTGAACTGCACCTGATCCGCATCAATAACCGCAGTCGATTCAGACCTGGTATCGATGATGCGCCCCTGCAGATAGGTACCGGTGAGTATGCCCGCCACGGTTACAAACGCCAGTGTCTTGCCCTCGCCGATCATGGCCAAAAAAGTGCCCGGACAGCCGCCCGACACCGCCCAACCCATGCCGAACAATGCGCTGCCCCACAGGGTGCCTTTGTTAATCCAGGGCTTGGGGGTGATGCGAATGTGTTCTCCGGTAACAGTGCGGAGCCGGTAACGTTGAATCAGAAAAATGGCCGACATGACCAGCGCCACTGCCACCGCAATCACGCCATACAGTTGAAAGTCGCGCAAGAGAAACATGTTCTGAATGGTGTTGAAGTCGGTCGCGCGGGCCTTGCTCAACGAAAACCCAAATACCGTTCCGCAGATCAACGCCGCTATCACCGTATATAAATTCTTGTTCATGGTGTTACGCTCCCGCAATCAAACGGTACAAGATATTGGACGTTGCAAAAGCCACCGCAAAAAAAACACCCGTGGCCGCCCAACTGGCCTTGCTCCAGGTGCCCAAACCAAAAATACAGTGTCCGGATGTACACCCCTGGGCCCAGCGCGTACCGAAACCCGTCAGCACTCCGCCCACAAACAGCACCGCCGCCTGTGCCAGCAGAGAATGACCCGCCAGAGAACTTAACATTCCCATGCCGTTGTGCCATGCAAAGCCTGTAGAAGTTGCTACCGAAATAAATCCACCTAGAACGATGCCGATTAAAAAGAAAAAACGCCAGTTGTAAGTCTTGTCATATTCACCGGTATGGAAAGGCCGTAACCGCGAAAAAACTGCCACCCAGTTTCCATAACCCGTCGAAACTCCCAACTGCACGCCGAGCAAAAACAAAAGCATAACCGCTGCGAGTGCTATTCCTGCCCCGCCCAAATACCACGACCCGTCAGCCGCGCTTAAAATTGCCATGGCGATCCTCCTTATATATTAGATGCGAGAGTATATCGTCAATGACTGGCAAATGTTGCAAAGGGGAGCCCAGAGCTTTTGGTTAACCCTGGACTCCCCCACAAACCACCTATTTAACCCTTGTTTGCTGCTGAACCCGGGCAGCAGCCACCAAATCATGCGAGCTTTGCCAGGCTTTTTGACAAACAGCGTAAAAAGCTGCGAGCTCATAAGCCGCCAACGAACGAATATATTCCATCCGCGATTCCTTTGGAATAACGATGGGTGGCCAACCGGCTTTGAGAATGGGCACGTTACTCAAAAGACGGGCCATGCGTCCATTGCCATCAAAAAAAGGATGGATGCGCACAAAGGCAACATGCAAATCGACATACTGCTTAAGACAAGCCTCCTGGGACTGTCCGGGTTGCGCCAGATATTGGTTAAATTGCAGGAGCCACTCTGCCATCAACGCAGGCACATCGGCAGGTTTTGTAAATTCAATGAAGATTTGTTGGCCAGATGCATTTACTGTGTAAGTTCCGTTGGGTTCAATTTTCCAAGCGCCAATGGGCTTGTAAACATCGGTGATCAGTGACGTTTGCACCGCCTTGTGAAGATCAAATAATTTTGATTCTGTCAGGCCGTGATCCTGCGTCACCAGGTCAAAAATAAGCTCAATGGCTCGGGCATGACCCAGCACCTCATGGTGATCTTTAAGGGGTTTCCCGGCAATGGTCAGGCCTTCTTCCAATACAAAAGCCGTTTCGCCCAGACTCAATGAATTGCCTTCAATGGCTGTTGAATGGTGGGTCCACAGGTTGCGCAATTGCGCTTTAAGCGTGTCTTGAATATCCCGGTCAAGACCCTCTAAAAATTTTGGAAGCACGGGAATCTATTGTACATCTTTAAACTTTCATCTCTGCGCCGGACGTATTAATATACAAAGTGTTTAATTTAATTGAAGGAGTGTTGCGATGGATCCGGTCAACCAGGAACAAAATGAGTTATCTATTCAAGAGCTGTCCGCCCTGATCAAGGACGAATCGGCCTTTGTGGCTGACATCTTTCGCGAAACCGACAAAGCCATCGTAGGTCAGCGCAAGGTGCTGGAGCGCATTTTGATTGCCGTTTTTTGCGACGGCCATGTGCTACTCGAAGGCGTGCCCGGCCTGGCCAAGACCCTGATGATCAGCACCATTTCCAAAACCATGGATTGCAGTTTTAAGCGCATTCAATTTACGCCTGACCTGCTGCCCGGAGACATTTTGGGCACCACGGTGTACAACCCCAAAAATGGTGAGTTCTACACCAAGCACGGACCGATTTTTCATAACATTATTTTGGCGGATGAAATCAATCGCGCACCTGCCAAGGTACAAAGCGCCCTGCTCGAAGCCATGCAGGAACGTCAGGTGACACTGGGCGACGAAACCCACCGCCTGGCGCGACCCTTTTTGGTGCTGGCCACGCAAAACCCGATTGAGCAAGAAGGCACCTACCCTCTGCCCGAAGCGCAGGTAGACCGCTTTTTAATGAAAGTCAAAGTAGATTATCCCAGTCGCAAGGAAGAGAAAAAAATCATTGAGATTCTTCCAGAAATTGATTTGAACAAGTTGCACAAAGTCATTACTCCAGCTGCCATCAACCGCGTACAAGGATTAATTGATCGCATTTATGCCGATGACAAAGTAAAGGAATATATTCTGGACATTGTGGAGGCCACCCGCAAACCCGAAAAAATAAACGCGGATCTAAAGCGCTGGATCGGCTTTGGCGCTTCACCACGTGCCACGATTGCGCTCTTTCGCAGCGCCAAGGCCCATGCCTTTTTACGCGGCAAGGGTTTTGTGACTCCCGATGATGTTAAAAGCATGGTCATGGATGTGCTGCGACACCGCGTGGTGATCAGCTACGAAGCCGAAGCCGAGGAATTGACGGCGGAAACAGTCATTCAAAAAATCTTGGATGAGGTGATTGTTCCTTAAACAACCCTTTTGATGAACGCAACTGAACTTCATCGCGATATTAAGCGCCTCGAACTCTTTGTGAAAAAGCTCATGCGCGGCCACATTACCGGAAACTACTTGTCGGCCTTAAAAGGCAGCGGTCTTTTGTTTGACGAGGTGCGGCAGTACCAGCCCGGCGACGATGTGCGCAAAATCGATTGGTTTATCACCGCCCGCACAAATGAACCTTATATCAAGGTCTTTAAAGAAGAACGTGAACTGCAAATCTGGTTGGCGGTGGACTGTAGCGCCTCGGTGGACTTTGGCACTCAAGGTCAGCGCAAAGGTCAACTGATTGCGTACCTGGCAGCCTTGTTTGCTTTTTTAGCCGTCAAAAACAACGACCGCGTGGGCCTGTGCCTGTTTAGCGACCGCATTGAAAAATGGTTGCCCCCTAAAAAAGGCAAGCGGCATGTGTACCGTGTGCTACAGGCCTTGTTAGAAACCCGGCCCATCGGTCGCGAGACGCGCCTTGTGTCTGTATTAGAAGCATTGCAAAAACGCATTAAAAAACGTTCTGTGATTGTGCTGATATCTGACTTTATCGACCAGGGCTACGAAAGAAACCTGCGCCTGCTATCGCAAAAACATGATTTGATCCCACTTAACGTGCATGACAAGCGCGAGGCCGAGTTTAGTTCCTTGGGAGTGCTGGCGCTGCGCGACCCCGAATCGGGGCAGCTGTACCCGGTTGACTCGGACGCGCCAGAATTCCAGGCGTATTGGCAGGCACAATTTACGCGTCAAAACAACCACACCGAACAAATGTTCAAAAAGCTCAAACTCGATTATCTTGAATTTTATACGGGTCAATCGGTGCTTAAACCACTGACCACCTTTTTTAAGCGCCGGGCCCTGCACCGCAACCACTGATGAACCCGACCGCAGATTTAACGCTTGTCCCAGAACTTTCTACCGACAATATTACAATCGGCGACCCGATCACCTACACCCTGCGCGTGCCGCTCGATCAGGGCCCGGTCAGCCTTGATCTGCGCCTGCAAGATTTTGTGATGCCTAAAGAACGGGTGTTGACGTCTATCACCCACAATATCCGGATTGAGAATGGTCAATGGATCTATGCCGATACTTTTACCACCTTTGAGACGGGTGGCTTTAAGATCGGCGGTTTTAATGTCTACCGTTATCATGTGCAGGATGCAGGCATCTATGTGCGCTCGGTGCTGGCAGACTCTCCTTCGCTTGACTTGCGCGACCTCAAGGGCCCTTACCACACGTTTTCATGGTTATGGTTTCCACTATTTTTAGGACTTTTTGCCGGAGGATTCTTAGGGTGGTGGCTGTGGAAAAAATATAAAAACCGTCCCTTGATCGTTGAAGCTCCGCCCCTTCCCACCGTCTCGGCCCACGACATTTGGCAGCGTTACGAAGAATATTTTTCTGGTCTGGATCTGAACCAGGTGCAGGACTGGCCACGTTTTTACTTTGAAACTTCACAAAAACTTAAAGAAGCGTTTTTTGAAATTCACCACATCGATATACGCGATTTGACGACTTATGAAATTGAGCAGCAAGACCTTGACCCGTTTACAGATATGAAAGTTAAGCTGCTTGAGTTGCTCTACGAAGCCGACCAGGTCAAGTTTGCCAAGCACCTGGCCACGGCGGCAGAAGTTCAAGCCTATTTGCTTGCTTTAAATCATTTGGTTGCAGCACTGGAACCCCCTGGGGCACCCCTACTGGCTTAACAAACTACCGGCCTTTTTAATGAACTGATCGAAATCTTGCAAAAAATACTTGATGGCATCAAAGACGATCTTGTCATCGATGTCTGAATACATATGCACCAGCCGGTTACGCATCTTGGCGCTGCCTTTGAGTCGCTCTGCCAACGCTGGATCTAAAAACCCGGCTTCGCCAGACTGTATAAAGGTATCGGCATAGCTTGCAGCAGGCGGCAAACCCCTGTCGGCCAGCAGATGGTTCAAAATGTCCGACGCGCATTCTACCAGCAGATGCATGATGCGCTCGACCTTGTATTTGGCGTCCTTATCCTGTTGGTACTGCAAGAAAACATAACCCCTGCAAGGCGCGAGATCTGCCAGCAACTTTTGCATCAGAATCAGTTTATCGTTGATCATTTCCTTATCGATGACCACGACTGTGCTCCTTGATGAACTGCTCGCGCATCAGCCGGAACTTGGCCGTGTCGGCATACTGCTTGCTGGCCTCGTTTTGAAAGCGCCTGAAGGCAAATGGATTTCCCTGCCACAGCACCTTGCCTTCGGTGGCAATACGAAAATGCAGTAATGGATTTTCATGATTAAGGTCAACCAGGTCTAAGTTGTCATTTTCAAAAGCTGCGCTTAAATTCCGAAACGACTCGTAGGGATGCTCGGGATAATCCTTATAAGACACTCCAATATCGATATCGGATCGCGGGCCTGACTGCCCCCTGGCTACGGAACCATAAAGAACAATAAACGATATGTGTTCACAGATTGCAATTTCGGCCAAACGTTGAGCATCGTAGCGTAGCATTATTAGTTTTCCAAAGTGTTTTTAAGCACTTCATACACTTCATCACAAATACCCGGCATTGCAAAAGCCCTTTCTAACTGGGGTTTAATCTGCCCCCGCCGCTCGGGCGTGTAGCGCCGGTACTGCGCAAACTGCTTGGCCAGGCCCGCCGCCACCTTGGGGTTTTTAGCGTTAAACTCAATGATTTTGTCAGCCAGAAAGCTGTAACCCGAGCCATCACCTGCATGAAAATAAATATTGGCCGCAAAACTGCCCAGCGTGGCACGCACGTGATTGGCGTTTTTAATGTCAAAAGCCTCGTGGCCAAAAAGCGTCTTGACCTCCGCCAACGCCGTAGGTACTTCGGCCGAGGCCAGTAAAGCAAACCAGTTGACGACCACATTGGGGTCTAGCTTCCAGCGTTGGTAGAAGTTTTCGAGCAGCTCCCGACGTTGCGCACAGTCCATTTGATTGAGATTCGCCAGCGCAGCCATGGCGTCGGTCATGTTGTCAGCCGCACGATACTGATCCACGCAAAGTTGAATGGCTTCGGCATCTTTGAGGCTCGCCAAATAGGCCAGGCAGATATTTTTAAGCGCGCGCAAACCCACTTGTTTTTTTTCGTACTGGTAAGGCCCCTGGGTCTGGTGCTGGCGATAGAGCATTTCAAATTCAGACCGCAAGGCCTGCGCCAGAGATCGCCGCACAAACTGGCGTGTTTCGTGGATGGCCACAGGATCCACCTCGTCAATGAGTTCGGCCAAATAATCTTCGGATGGCAAGGCCAGCGCCAGGGCAAGAAACTGCCGATCAAGCGCAGGGTTTAAAAGCAGTTTCTTAAAGGCCCCCATAAAATCGGCCGATACCTGCATCGGGCGACCCTTTTGATGCTCTGCCAGATTCGAAAGCAGGATGCCGGTTGCCAACTGCTGCATGGCTTCCCAACGGTTGAACTCGTTACTGTCGTGGGACATTAAAAAAGTAAGCTGTGCGTTGCTATACGGCACAGCCAGTTTGACCGGCGCGGAAAAGTCGCGCAGCAGCGAAGGCACTGGTTTAACTGGCACGTTGATAAACTCAAAAGACTGTTCTGCCTGGGTTAAATGCAAAACCCGCGTGCCAGAACCCGGCGCACTTTCACCCTTAAGCTGCAGTGGCAGGTCTTTTCCATCCGCATCCAGCAAACCTATGTTGATGGGCATGTAAAAAGGCTGCTTATGCGGCTGTCCAGGCGTGGCCGGACAACTCTGCTTGAGTGTTAGCGTAAAAGTTCTGGCGGCGGCCTTATACTGCCACTGCGCCTGCACTTGGGGCGTGCCGGCCTGGCTATACCAGAGTTTAAACTGCGTCAGGTCTACCCCGCTGGCATCCTGCATGGCCTGCACAAAATCGTCGCATGTCACCGCCTGGCCATCATGGCGTTTAAAGTACAAATCAGAACCCTTACGGAATTTTTCTGAACCCAGCAAGGTATGGATCATGCGGATCACTTCGGCGCCTTTTTCGTAGACCGTGGGTGTATAAAAATTTTCGATGGTGATCACTTGCGCGGGCCGGATGGGATGGGCCATGGGACCCGAGTCTTCGGGAAACTGCGTGGCACGCAGGTCACGCACATCGGCAATGCGCTTGACGGTCCAGGAGGTCATGTCTTGCGTAAAACAGGAATCACGGAACACCGTGAAACCTTCTTTGAGGCTAAGCTGAAACCAGTCACGGCAGGTCACACGGTCACCCGACCAATTATGAAAGTACTCGTGCGCCACCACCGCTTCGATATGCTCGTAGCGCACGTCGGTGGTGGTTTCGCCGCTGGCAAGCAGGGCGCGCGAATTAAAGATGTTAAGGCTCTTGTTTTCCATAGCCCCAAAATTAAAGTGATCCACGGCCACAATGTTAAAAACTTCAAGATCGTACTCGCAACCGTAAGCTTGTTCATCCCAGGCCATGGCACGCTTTAAGGCTCCCATGGCAAAGTCGAGCTTGTCCGCATTGTGAGCCTCGGAATAAATACGCAGCGTTACCTTGCGGCCAGAACACGTCACAAAATGGTCTGCAATGTGTTTTAAATCTCCGGCCACCAAAGCAAACAGATAACATGGCTTTTTAAAGGGATCTTCCCAACGTGCCAGGTGACGGCCATTTTCAAGGTCGCGTTGCTCAAGCAGATTTCCATTAGACAGCAAAACCGGGCATTTGATTTTGTCAGCCACCAGGGTCACCTTAAATGTGGCCATGTTATCCGGGCGATCCACAAAGTACGTCATATGCCTGAAACCCATGGCCTCGCATTGCGTCGTAAAAATGCCGTTAGAAACGTAAAGGCCCTCTAACGATGTGTTGGCCTTGGGATTGATCTCGGTTTCCACTTCTAACACAAAACGCTCGGGCACTTGATCAACGCTAAGTTTGTGATCACCAAGCCTATATTCGGATTCCGAAAGCCGACGACCATCGATGGCAATCGAAAGCAGTTTGACGTCTTCGCCATCCAGTTCCAGCGGCCCGGTTGCTCCGGCAGTATTGCGCGCCATCTGCAAACGCGAGCGGACAATGGTGGCAGTTTCATGCAGTTCAAAGGTCAGTTCGGCTGCGGATATTAAATAACGTGGGGCTTGATAATCTTTAAGATATATTTCCCTGGGTTTGCTGGCTGTAACCGTGCCTTCCATCACTACTACTTTACAATATGATAGGTCACTCTTTAGCTGCAACATTATTCCCCAGCCTCCGATAAATGGGCAGACTGCCCATGCTCTACCTTTTAAAACGCGTTGCCCTTGTTTTACCCTCTTTTGCCCTTGGCCTGCTGCTTAAGGCGCTGCCACGCGTGCTTAAAACATCGGCTCAAAAAACCGAACATATTTTGTCGGCCATCAATCAGGCCGCCCACCAACTTGGCCTGGCAGTAGATGAGGGGGCTTTGGTTTCGCAGTTGCACCGTTATCCCGTGCGGGGGGCCGAGCTTGTCACCGTGTCACTCGATATGATCCAGCATCCGGATATGCGTGACAGTTTTCGGGAGTTTTTTTTCGTCAAGGCGCGCCAACTCACCATCGAAAGCGGGCGTCCGGTAAGCCCGGCCGATGTGATGCTTAACGGCCTGCTGCTTTCAGCCACCATGGTATCGCATTACTACCCTAAAATTTCCGAGGTTTTAAGCGACGACAAAACCCGCGAAGAATGGCTGCGCATATTACTTGCCGCTTACGGCATCGACATCAAGGGCGAAAACAGCGAGACCTCTGCCGAGAGATTACGCGACCTCGATACCCTGGATCGCCACATCAAGGCCTCATTTCAGGAGGGCCGCGCCGAAGTAGGTCGCCAGATGGAAGCGCTGGAAAAGGATCTGCGGGTTCAAGTTAAAGAAGAGCAAAAGCGCGTCAAGCAATTGGAGCGGGAACTCTCGGCCGAACGATCACGCGCCAGCTCACCGTCTCCTTCGCGCAGCGGTGGAGAGTAATCACAGCAGACAGAGATAGGGTTGCGGCTTCTGTCCGGGAGAATAGACCGGGCGCAGGCGCATGTAATCGATGGTGAATGTTGCCCCCAGCGTATCTTTGATCAGAACTGTAACTGCGTTTTGCTCCGCTTCAGAAAGTGAACGCGGGGCATCGTATTTAAAGGTAATGTGCCGGGGTTGATCTTGAACAACCTGAAATTGCTCGATCAGGTTAAAACCACGAATGAGATTGTAAATCACATAAGGCTCCTGGCGTTGGCCGTGCTGATCGATAAAACACTGATGGATACGCCCTGCCAGCCGGATAAGCCGCTTAAGTTTGGAGCCACAGCGGCAAGGCTCGGTCTCCCAGGCACCCAGGTCTCCGCTGCGGTACCGAATCAGCGGAAAAACATGGTTCCGAAGATTGGTAATCACAATTTCTCCGACTGCGCCTGGTGCTAATGTTCGGCCCTGTTCGTCGACAATCTCAACCACGGTCAGAAATTCTTCAAGATGGTAGCCTTCGTGAACATTGCACTCTGACGCAATGGGACCGGTCTCCGCCAGCGAATACCAATCGGTAATGGGACAGCCAAAAAATGCTTGTAGCTCGGCGCGGTCTTGCGGCTCCAACCTGGTCGAAGTGGATTGTATCCATTTGGGTCGTATCGCATAACGCCTGGCAGCATCATGCGCCTGCGAAAGTTTCATCAGGCTCTTGAGCGCGACCGGATCGCTTGCGAGGGTTTGAGGTTGCCTGGAAGAAATGAATTTGATGAGCTCAAATGGATCTGGCCACAGCGCCGGGTCGTTGACACATTTATACATACGGGAAAAGTTAAAATAAGGCATCAAGGCACTATAGGTGGGAACCCCCGGTAGGGCCGAAAGATACATGTGCTGGGTCTTGAAAGGTATCCAATGCAACTTAAGACCGGCCTGCACCTGATTGATGCGCGCGGCAATGTAATAGTAATACAGCGAAAAATAATCGAGCACAACCTTGACCGGTTCTCCGGTGGAGCCACTGGTGGCGCTATAAATATAATCGTCCGGCCGGGCCTTAACCGAAAACAGTTCGGCGTGATTTTGAATACACTCTTTTTTAGAAAGCAGCGGCAGGGCTTGCAGATCTGCCAGGCTTTGGAGTTGCGTAGGCCTAAAACCGGCCTTTTTAAAGCGTTCATAGTAAAAGGGCGAAAATTGCTCGGCCTGGCACAGCAGCTTTTTCAGGCGTTCAAGCTGCACCGATTCGATCATTTTGCGGTTCGTGTGCCCGGTCAGGTTTAGTTTGAGCTCGGCAAATTCTGCCTTAAAAAAACGCAGGGCCTTGAGATATTCGGCATCGACTTTTTGGGTAAGAACCGGGCGCATGATCCAGGGGTGATTATATCCATAGAGATATATAATGGTTCAATCTTTTTGAGCTTACGATAGTCATTATGCAAGCCCTTGTAAAAACCCGCGCTGGATTGGAACTTTTGGATTTATCCTGCCCTCGACCCGGGAACGGAAGCCAGGTTTTGATTTCCGTGAGAGCTGCCGGCATCTGTCGCATGGATGTTTACGCTGCCCAAGGACGCATTCCGGTGCCCGAACCCTTGATTCTGGGACATGAGTTTTCGGGCATCATTGCCGACGTGGGGGCAAATGGTTTTTCGCCTGGCGAACGGGTGGCGGTAGACCCTGGACTTCCCGGCCAAAACTTTTTGGGCCTTAACCGCGATGGGGCCTTTGCCGACTACGTGCTGGTTCCGGCATCAGCCCTGTATGCTTTGCCCGCGCAACTTTCGTTTCTTGAAGGCGCATATTTAGAACCGGTGGCGGCTGTGCTTGGCATACTCAAGACGGGGATCGATCCAAAAGGGCGTGGTTTGATTTACGGTGACAACCGGATTGCGCGTTTGATTGCCCGGGTGCTGCAGTGTCGTGGCTTTGACAGTCTCGATCAGGCCGCTGCGGATCAGGCCGACCGGCTGGAACAAGACGCTTACGATTTTGTGATCGAAAGTCACCTTGAAGAAAATACAGTATCCGCACTATTACGGGCGCTGCGGCCTGGCGGAAAAATGATCCTGCGCAGCCGCTTTCATGCGCGTGTGTACCTGCCGCTGCAACAAGCCATTGAAAAAGAAGTGACTTTTCATGCCGCAGGCAGCGGTTCCTTTGCCGAGGCCATAGCCATGCTTGCAAAGCGCGAGTTGGTGCTTAACGACCTGCTGGGCACTTGTTATGGCTTGCATGACTTTCAGACTGCTTTTGACCAGGCCGCCAGAAACGAATCACAAAAAAGTTTTTTTGTATTTCCAAATTAAGCCATGTGCGGAATTTTAGGGGCGTTGCAGTCAAACCCTGATGCCACACTGCGTGACCGTGCTCTCAAAGCACTGACGGTCTTGCAGCATCGCGGGCCCGATGGCCAGGGTCTTTGGATGGATGCGCGTGGGCAGGCCTTGCTGGGTCATCGTCGTTTGCATGTCACCGGTTCAGCCCAAAGTTCGCAGCCACTGTGCAATGAAACCGGGGATGTCTGGATCAGCGTCAGCGGAGAGTTTTATGACCACAAGGCCATCCGCAAAGACCTGCAAACACGTGGTCACCGTTTTTCAAGCGATACAGACAGTGAGATTTTGGTGCACCTGTATGAAGACCACGGCGTGGATTGTCTGGAATTTTTAAGAGGGGAATTTGCGTTTATCGTTTGGGATGAGCGCAGGCAGACCTTGTTTGCAGCCCGCGACCGCTTTGGCATCAAACCGCTGGTCTACGCAAAAAATCCGCAAGGTTTGTTTCTGGCCTCCGAAGCCAAGGCGCTTTTTGCCCTGGGAATCTGTCCCCAGTGGGATCAAGACGCGTTTTACAGCGCCGCGTGCATGCAATATGTGCCTCCTGATCGGACGCTGTTTAAAAATGTTTTTCAGCTCCGGCCCGGACATTACCTTTTGGCACGCGAAGACTCATTTCAGGACCGGTGTTACTGGGACATGAACTTTCCGGAGCTCGGCGCTGAAACCGGTGCGGCATGGGATGAAAAAGCAACTGTATCTGCAGTGGCAGAGCAACTGCGTGAGGCTGTACGGCTGCGTCTCGACACTCCGGCGCCTTATTGCTTTCATTTAAGCGGTGGTCTTGATTCTGCCGCCCTATTAAGCGTGGCTTGTGAGCACAATCCTAAAAATGTGCATGCCTTTACTGCCTGTTTTGAACATTCTGACTATGACGAGCGCCTGCTTGCGCGTGACACGGCACAGCATCTTAAAGTGAACTGGCATCCCGTCATCATTCACCAGCAGGATCTATTGCAGCAGCTTGAGGCGGCTGTGTATTACAGCGAGGGTCTGGCCATTAACGGCCACCTCCCGGCCAAGTTTATTTTAAACCAGGCCATACGGCAGCAGGGTTTTAAGGTGGTCTTGGGCGGCGAAGGCGCAGATGAACTCCTGGCAGGCTACCCTCATTTTCGGGTGGATACTTTTGAGGGTGATCCAGAACCCGGAACATTTGCTGCCTTAGAAAGTCAGCACCACATTTCGCAAGGCATCATGTTGCCTACGGGTCCGGCGCTCTCAACCCAGGTGCTACAAGAAACACTGGGATACACACCTTGTTTTTTGCAGGCCAAGGCCGGCATGGGTTACAAATGCACCACGCTGCTTGCAGATGATTTTAAACAACGCTTCGAAAAGGTCGACTGCTTTGCGGATCTGCTTGGCCGCGTCAATGGGACCGGTCAGTTAAAAGACAAACACCGCCTGCACCAGTCGGCCTATCTTTGGTGCAAGACGGCACTGCCCAATTACATACTGCGTACGCTGGGAGACGGTGTTGAAATGGCGCACTCGCTCGAGGGCCGGCTGCCTTTTTTAGACCACAAGCTTTTTGAACGCCTCAAACATATACCGATAGGTTTGCAGATCAAAGCACAGACAGAAAAACATGTGTTACGTGAGGCGTTTAAGACGCAGCTGACTGCGCAGGTCTATCAACGCCCTAAACACCCTTTGATGGCACCGCCCCTGCTTGTCACCCTGAATGGCCCGTACCATGATTTTGTGCTTGATACGCTGCGCAGCCAGGCCGTGGCGGGGCTGCCATTTTTTAATACTTCCAAAGTGCAAAAATGGATGGAAAATTTAGAACACAAAGACAGGCCTGTAAAACAAGCCTGGGATCCGGTCATCATGACTGTCCTTTCGGCCGCCTTGCTTGGAAAACGTTATGGCTTATCCCACTAGACACTCACGCCCGGATACCTTTATGTCTGCCTTTGAAGGCTGTGCACGGCGCTTTGCCAGACAGCCCGCAGTCATCGAGGATGGCAAAGAAACCAGCTACCAGGCCCTGTGGCAAAAAGCCTCGGCAATAGGATTGTGTCTACAGAAAACCGGAGAGGGACCCGAAAGTGTGGTGGGCATCGCCATCGAAAAATCTGCCGATTACATTGCCGCCCTGCTCGGCATCTGGCATGCGGGTGCCGCCTTTGTACCCCTCGACCCTGGCTGGCCTCAAGCCCGCCTGCGTGCAATCTTAAAAGACAGCGGTGCCCGCTGGGTGCTGGTGAATCATGCCAGCGAAAAAAAACTTCGAGGTGTCGGTCTGCGGGTGGTGAACATAGAAACGCTTGCTTGTGCAGGCAAAACCCGCCGACCTTACCCCAACCAGCTTGCGGATCTGGCTTATATGATTTTTACTTCGGGCTCCACCGGAAAACCCAAGGGCGTCATGATTGAGCACCGGGGTTTGTTAAGCGTGTTGCGTCAACAAATTAAAATTTTCAGCCTCAAACCTGGCGCACGGGTTTTATTTTATTTACCCACGGTATTTGACGCCTCTATTTCGGACATAGGTACGACGTTATTAAGTGGCGGCGCTCTGTGCATAGAACACTCGGGCCGTACACGTTCCGCACAGGGGCTGATAGAAATTTTGGCGGAACAAAAAATAACGCATGTGGATCTGCCGCCCTCTGTGCTTACACATTTGAAACCCGAAAACCTGCCGCCCACGCTTAAGACCATTGTGATTGGAGGCGAGCTGTGTCCGTCTGATGTGGTGCGCAGTTTTTCGCGGCGCTTGCGGCTCATCAATGTCTATGGACCCACCGAAGCCACCATTTGCACCAGTTTCAAATTGTGCCACCCCCAATGGAAACACCCGGACATCGGACAAGCACTGGCGGGAGTGGAGTATCTTTTGGTGGACCCTCACCTGCGTCCGGTCAAGCCGGGACAAGCCGCGGAACTTTTAATCGCAGGCCCCCTGCTGGCACGCGCCTACCGAAACTTGCCCGAACTTACGGCAAAAAAGTTTATTTGGCTGGGGAAGCGACGTTACTTTTGCAGCGGTGACCTTGTGAAACAGCATACCGACGGAAGCCTGGAGTTTTTAGGCCGCAAGGATCGCCAGTTCAAATGGAAAGGCGTGCGCGTGGCCCCTGAAGAAATTGAAAATTGCCTGTGCCAGTACCCGGGAGTACGCCGCGCCCTGGTCTTGAAACAAAAATTTTCTGCCCATCCAGGGCGTGAATGGCTGGTGGCTTACGTCGAAACATCACGCTCTCAATTGGTTTTGGCACACCTGATTAAAACTTTTCTTGCCGCCCGTCTGCCACGTTATCTCATGCCCAGCCGCCTTGTGTTTGTAAAGCGTTGGCCACGCAAGCCAAACGGTAAAACAGATCTTTCCGTTTTTAAAGCGTCCCTCGCAAAAAAAGGGGCTCCATTTTTAAGACTAAAAAAAATCTGGCAGAACCTATTGCACGTCAAGGAGATCCAACCCCATGATAATTTTTTTAACCTGGGGGGTGACTCTTTGGCTTTTATGGAAATGCTGGCCGCTGCCGAATCAGCCGGCCTGGCACTCCCCAGCGTACAGATGGATTCTGAATGTACGCTGGCCCGCATGGCAGGACAGAAAGCAGAACATCCCAACCCCATGCCTCACGCGCTTGGCGCCGCGTTTCTTAAAAAGGATGTCGATCAATTGCTGGCAGCGGCCAGACCCCAAAATGCTATGAACAAAGAACCTGTCCGTACGCCCCAACATGTTTTGATTTTGGGTGCCACCGGTTTTTTAGGAGTGCAGGTGCTGGCGGAACTGCTGCAAAAAACATCTGCGCGCATCTATGTCCTGGTGCGTGCCCGCAACCAGGCTCAAGCCTGGCAGCGCCTGGCACAAGCGCTCACGGAGATTGAACCCTCTTTGGTTGTGCGCGCGCGTGGCCGGGTCATTCCGCTGTGTGGCGATCTGGCCTTGCCCAGGTTTGGACTGCGATCCTTGCGCTGGAAGGAACTCGAAGAAAATATCGATGCCATTTATCATCTTGCCGCCGAAGTGCATCTTTTGAAAACGTATGAGCAGCTTTGCCCGGTCAATGTCCATTCGATGTTGGAACTTTTGGCACTGATGGGCGCAGGCCGTCCCAAGGCGCTGCATTATGCTTCTACCTTGGCAGTTTTTGCCGCTACCAGTACCCGGCACCGGCGCTTTTTTGAAGCGGACAGCCTCGATGATACCTGTCAGGTTTTTGGCGGCTATGCCCAAAGCAAGTGGGCGGCAGAGTATTTATTGCGTAAGGCTGTGCCCGCCAGTCAGGCGCTTTCGATTTACCGCCTGGGCCTTGTAACCGGCGACAGCCGTACGGGCCGCGCTTCGGCACACGATCTTTTGGGACCTGTGGTGCGGGCCTTAAAAGCGACCGCCTGCGTCCCACGCCAGGTTAAAACCGCCGCTTTGGATGTCACACCGGTCGATTATGCGGCAGCGGCCCTTGTCACCCTGTCGCGGCAGAACATGCGTGCCGGACACAGAACCTATCATCTTGCAAACTCGCAGCAGCTTACCCTTAAGGGCCTGGTAAGCAGTTTGCAAGCTTATGGCGTCACGTTGCGCTGGGTTCCAGAAAAACAGTTTGTGCGGCGCATACAAAAAAATGATTTGGCAACGCCTGCGGCCCTGGCCACTTTGGCGCTCTCGCGCTGTTTTTCGGACCCGCAGCGCCTGGCGCGCTTTGGGCATCTGGATTTATTTTTGGCAAGCCAGCGGCGCTTTGATACCACACAGACACGTAAGGGATTGCGCGGCAGCAAGATCTACTGTCCCAAAATCAGCCCAGCGCTGCTGCACACTTACTGGCATCAGCTCCTTAACCCGGATTATTCACGCCTATGAACCGGTGTCCAAATGACTGTTAAAACCAGTGGCCTCGTGCTGGGTAAATTTATGCCGCCCCACCTTGGGCATGTGCGGCTGATCGAGTTTGCCCGTCGCTATGTGGATGATTTGACCGTGGTACTGGGCACTTTAAGCTCCGAACCCATTTCTGGCACGCTGCGTTTTGAGTGGATGCAGACTTTGTTTCCCACACTGCGCGTCTTGCACCTGACGGACGAAAACCCACAAGATCCTTCGGAGCATCCTGACTTTTGGCGGATCTGGCGTGAGAGCTTGCAGCGCATCCTGCCTGTTCCTCCAGACTACGTGTTTGCTTCTGAAGACTATGGTTTCCGTTTAGCCGAGGAGCTGGGCGCGCGTTTTATTCCCTTTGATCTTAAGCGTCATCAAATTCCGGTTTCGGGCACAGCCATACGCCAGGATCCCCTGCGCTACTGGGAATTTATTCCAGCCTGCGTGCGGCCTTACTACGTTAAACGCGTGTGCGTGTTTGGGCCCGAGTCCAGCGGAAAAACCACTCTGGCGGCAGCGCTGGCAAAACAACTTGGCACCGTGTGGGTGCCCGAATACGCCCGTAGCTACCTTGAGGCCCAGGCTGGCCGCCTGTGTGCCCAAGACATGCTCTTGATTGCCAAGGGCCAATGCGCCTTAGAAGATACCCTGTCTCTGGACGCCAACCGCGTACTGATCTGTGATACCGACGTGTTGCTGACCAGCATCTTTAGCGAAGTACTCTTTCACGAGACTGCCGAACAAATTACAAAGCTGGCCACCCATCGGCATTACGATTTGTATCTGGTGACTGATATCGATGTGCCCTGGCAGCCAGACCCAGTGCGTTACCTGCCTGACCAACGAGATGTCTTTTTAGAGCACTGCCTCCAAAAGCTCAAAAGCCTGGGTCGACCCTATGTGCTGGTTTCAGGTACTTTGGAGCAACGCATCAAACAGTCATTAGACGTCATCTCGACATTAATTCAATAAATATTTGTTTATTTAGATTTAATGAGATCTGCCGCAACATTTATCTAATCCTTTCGATAAGTATTGCCCATGCACTACAAAAGAACCGCCCATACCATTACACAACTCGAAAGCATTTTGTCAGCGGGTGGCGTTGATTTCCAGACTTCTGAAGTATTGCCAGAGGATTTGCCAACCCTCTTGTGGGTGGTGACTGGTCCGGGCTATACCCAGTGGATTTTGCAGGGCCGAGCGATTGATTTATTTGAAACCGCTCCCGGACAAAGCGCAAGTGATGCTGTCCCCGCAGATGAAGTCATTTATTTTGCCCATGCCTTTGATCCAGCCAGCACGCTTGAAGAGGCGGGATTTTTACGTGGCGGCATGGAAATCACTTTTGCGGTCTTTGCCTGGGACCGCCCAAGCGGCGTGCAGATGTTTGAGCTTGAACCCCAGGGATCCATCAAACCCGGAACTTACGTGGTCTTTCGGGATCAATTGGGCCCCTTACTTTCGGACAGTCTGCATCCGGCTTTTGATATGGATGAAGTACAGCAAGGCCATGCCGCTGGCAGTGTGGCGGAATACAGACTACGGGTGGGCGATCAATCAGAAAATACCCGTCGTGTCATAGAAAAAGTGCAGCGCTGGTTGGACGAGATTAAACCTGATTACGAAGCGCGCCGGGCGCAGGTGCTGGCCATGCCACGACAGGAACGCAAGCAAAAATTAGATGCGTTTAACGCCGCACATGCCGCCGAAGGCTTTACCGTCATCGGTGATGATCTGAAAAAGCACATCAATACCTGGACTTTTAAGGAACCCCTGTGGCAGCACATTTATCGCTTCTTAAAGCAGGCCACGAACGATGAAACTTAAACGCGTCTCGCAAGGATTTTCGGCGGTTTCATTTTTACAATCTTTGGAGACCGCCCCCGGCGAAACCAGACCTGCTCACACCAAACCGATCATTGAAATTGACTCGCAAGGCATGATTACAGCCCTGCCCCAGCCCGAACGCTCCAGCGCCGAATTGTGGGAGGCCTTGAGCCGCCTGTACGAGGTGCTGGCCAATAAGGTGGTCATCAACCACAGCCTCGACATGAACTTTGGAGCATCCGGTTTGCAACAGGTGGCGCTTGACGAAACCAGCATGCGGCATGGCATCGCACGCGCCAGCACCAGTTACGCTTCAGCCATATTGCTGCCCGTGCTTAACTTTGTCGTCGGACGCATTGTGCTGATTAAAGGCGGACCAGGCCAGGGTAAGACTCAAATTGTCACCGCGCTGATGTACGCCAGCGGCATGGATCCCGAAGTCATTAAAGAATGTCTGCTGCAGTGTTATCCGGGACGCACCTATGAACAACTGGTTGGTATCGCCTTGCCCAAGTCACTGATGGAAGCCGAAGGCATAGAGGACTTTCGCATTGCATGGCTGCCCTGGACCCGCCCGGAAAACCATGTCATCGGCTGGGACGAAGTCAACCGCCTTGACCGCGATGTGCAGGGCGCCACCCTGACTGCCTTGGGTGACCGTTACCTTGAGGTTCGCGGCCAGGTCACACACATAGATGGCCGTCCGATTTACATGACTGCCAATGACGAGGGTACCGGCGGTGTGCAAGGGCTGATTGAACCTCTGATCGACCGCATTGACGTGCACTTGCGCATGCCACCCATGGCGCCAGCCGGCATCGACATCATTAACCAACGCATTGCCAAAGGACAAAAACCCCTGGACGTCATACCAGACCACCTGCGTTTTACCCCGGCAGAACTGAAGCGCATGAAACAGGATGTGCGCGCCTTGCCGCTTGACCCTACTATTTTAGACCGCCTGATGTACTTTTGGGCGCAAACCCTCTTTTGCGGCAAGGCCGCGCCAGACGACTACGGCATGCAAAACAAAGACCATGCCATCGGAAACGGTTGGAGTTTTCCACAATTTTGCGACAAGTGCGCGGTCAACACCAAAGAGAACCTGTGTTCGACGGTGACGCGCGTACTCTCGGCACGTCCGATTATGCCGATTTTAGAATTTGCCCGTGCCGCCGCTTTTTTTAACGGCGATACCAAAGTTGATATTGCGCATCTCACACCGCTGCTGCCACCCATGATCGGCCCCAAATTTGACCTCAACGGCGAAAATAGTGAATTTTGGCGGCAGCGGGAGTTTAAACCCTGGGTCAGCGAAGAAGCCCGGCGGCACATCGACAAGGCGGCCTCGCTGCGCCGCCTATGGCTTAAGACCAATGAGTTTTTTGACCGTGACGTAAAAAATACCCGCAAAAGCTGGGCAGACGCCATGGAACGTTTTTGCCGTGGTTTTGACGGGATGAGCGTGGCCGAGGCACAGGCACTC
>JAHFDA010000009.1:0-39164 GCA_023249225.1 bacterium | reverse complement strand
AAAGGAATTGGGGAAATTGTTAAACAATGAAAAAAATTTAAAAGCCGGTCACAACCCCTACATTTATTTTGTGCGCCTGCAACTTGCGGACATGCACAACAAAACCCGCTCGTACATCCATTGGAAGCAACAAAACCCCGATGGCCGTTAATAGCCTTGTCTGGCGTCAGGCAGCCTTGCGCCTTGCGCCAGGCGATGCACGCGCTGTCCTTGAACAAAGCATGCAGCAGGCTCTGGCCTTGCTGGGCCCCAAGACTGCCTTTAGACAATTGTTTGTTTATTGGGCGGATCAATACTTGTTTGTGCCCCTGGGGCGTTTGCCGGTCAGCCGGACAGAGTATGTGGCACTACACAATTTGTTGTTGCTTGCCACCCAAGCCATCCGCAATCGCCAGTTTGTCGCCCGCGCTGAAAAAGGTGGGCTCGACGAACCGTATGCCTCCGCCGAGCGCGATTTGAGGCTTGAGTATTTTTTTGCAGATTTTGCACCCGATTTTTTAGGCGACTTGAACCAGGCACCCGTGGGAGCCATGTTTCCGCAGCTATACCAGTTATGTGCGCACCTGCACCGCGAGGGCTTGGCCCAGAATCTTCAGATCCATCAGTTTTTAGACCACCTGCGCCATTTTAAGGCCATGATCCTGGCCGGGCACTTTAACCTGGCAACCGAGCTGGCACTGTATGAAACCGGTCTGATCGAGACCAGCACTACCTTGGAATCTGCCAAGACGCGGGTAGATGTCAAAAGCGTTTTAAAATATCTTCGCGCGCTTACATTGCCCGGGTTTTTGGAGCTATCGGAGTCTGAACAGACGTGGGTGGCAGAGGAAGCGCTGCAAAGATATCGACTTTGTCACGACCAGCGGCTTTGGCAGATTGCCGGAACCTTGCCCGTAGCCTTGCTGGCGGCGCTCAAGCCCTTGGAGAGCGTGGTGTTCGCGGCCCTGCTTAAGAGTGCGCTGAACTTAAATGACCGTCACCGTGCACTGCAAAAAATTCCTGGACGTTATTTTCCTTTAGGTCCGGTTTCGATCGAAGGGCGCGTGGATATCACCCAGGTACGCGCCATGGTATGCCGTCAAAACCGCCTCTTTGTCTATGACGAAAAACTGGACCAGATCGTCGAGCTCCTGCCAACTCACAGCGGTTACCGGGTAGGCGAACGATACCATTTGTCCCAGGCCGTTTGGACCGTGGATGCAGACGGAGATGTTTTGTTTCTCGACAACCATGGCGCACGCGTGGCCAATGCCCCCAGGGACCGCTACAAGATTCAGTGGAAGAGCAGGGATGCGTTAGAGGGTCAGCTCAAATCGGCCCGCCTGTCTAAAGACCATGCTGTATTGCTGCTTGAGCAGCGGTCGGCTGCTGCAGACGAAAACCTTAATGTTTTTTTTATATTGGATCGCAACAGCGGACACTCACAACAAATCCAAATTCCGGCGCAGGTTAAACTATGGTGCCTGGGCGGAGACGCTTTGTATTATTACGAGCCCGATGAACAAACAATCTGCCGCACAGATCTCGGCCATGCTGCGCCGGCCCAGGTCTGGGCTCGTGTGGATACCCATCTGACCGCCTTGCATGTGGATGCGCTCGGACATCTGGTCGCGGCCAATGTAGCGCGGCAGCTTTTAAGCTATGGCACAGACGGTCATGAAATTTTCCGCTCGCAAAACCTCGCTTGGCCCCATGTGGACAGCCTCTGCGATCTTGCGGACGGAGATTTGCTGGTGGCCTCGCGCACCGACAGCCAGATTATGCGCCTGGCTTTGACAGAAGCCGAATCGTTTTCAGCTCAAGAACAGTTACTGCGGACTGCGGTGGAGGCACATTTAGAATCTGGTTCTGCTTCCGAGTCTGTCATAGCCGCACTACGAGCGGCTCTGGCGGACAGAGTGCCTCAAGACTCGCTGGCGCACCAGCACGGCGTTGCAAGCGTGTCTGCGCTGGCTGATACAGAGCTGTTTGAATCTGCCCGCGCCCTGAAAAAAGCGCCCTGGATTGAATTGCACGATGGTCTTTTGACCGTGACTGATAAAGGTCGCTTGCGCCCCCTGTTTGTCAGCCATCAGCAAGCCTGCCATCTGTGCCTGACTGCCAGTGGCAATGCGGTTTTTTATGACGCCGACACCAAGGAAATTGTGGTCGTCAATTCTCAAGAGCAGTTGCTTTCTCGGTACGGCTTGCAAGGCAGCGACTCTGGCCAATTGCAAGCCCCGCAAGACATCGCTCAAAGTGGCGCTAAACTGGCGGTCCTGGATGCTCCGGCGCGGGTGCATGTGTTAGGCGAACGCGGACAGTTTTATCACAGCTATGACTTGAAAAACGCCGCAGAGACTGCTCCTTTAAAACAACTCAAGCTTTTTGACGCTCCCGCCGGCCTGGTGCTGCTTGGCAATAAGGCTGACTGCAGCTTGCAGCTTTATCGTGACACGGGTGTACTGCTCCAGACCCTGCCCCTTGCGCGGCAGCTTTCGTCCATTGCAGAAGTTTTGTGGAGCCATGCCACTTGCTTGTGGGTCAGAGATAAAGACGGGCAAGTGGTGGAAATTAAGTTTCAGGCAGCGCAGTAGCCATGCCCGCCCTTGCGCTTAAACGTCTGGCCGCCGCTAGCCCTGCGGGCGGGGCCGTCACAGGCCTGGACTGGCAGAGCATCATGACCCAGAGCGGTGGTTTTACAGTTGCCCTTGAAGCCATTGAAAATTACGGTTACCGCACGGTCATGGAAGAACTGGCGTCTTGCCATTTTGATTTTAAAGTCTCAAATAGTGTCGGCAAGCGCGGCGCGGTATTCTGCGAGTTTCCGCCCGACAACGCGGTATGGCTTAATTTCTGGCAGATTGCGCGCAAACGGGTTTCGCCTTTTATGACCTTAAATGATCCCACCATTATCGAGGATCCCGCCGCTGCCTTGGCGGTTGGCATGCTAAACCCGCACACTGGAAAAAGCGAAATTGCCGGCATCTCCATGGCCAGCCAGGACACCTACATCAGCAACCACACTTTAAGCGCGCATAAACCACAACTGTACGCCTACCTGGTGGAAATCATGGCCCATGAGATGGGACATCATTTGTGGACACCCAAGCACAGCCAGCGCGCCGTCATCATTAACAGTTTTGCCAACAAAGTTTTAGAAGATCCACAAAAATCCGCCATGGCCGCCAACCTTTACGAAGACATGATTATCAACACACGCCTTTTAAAAGAGCATGACCTGCGCATGGTGGCGTTGTATCAGGCCATGAACCATGGCAAGACCAGGCATGATTCCAAATTGTGGCAGCTTTATATGCGCGCTTATGAAATTCTGTGGGAACTGAAACCTGGCACGCTCACGGATCCGGTAGCAAAATCGATTGAGACCGACGCGCGCAGGCTGGCCGGCATCATTCATACCTACGGTCTTGATCAAGGGCCCAAGGCGGGTGTGTCAGAGCTGGTAGGGATGCGCAAGTTTGCCAAAGTGATTCAGCCTTATCTGGATCCGCCGGGCATGCAGGAGGCCTCTGAAAAAAGCCCCGATCAGCATAGCGCCCAGTCTGCGCGACAGCAGTCTCAAAAACAAAAAACTGAAAAAAGCAAAAAGACCGCCCAAGCAGGCGCCGCTGCCGAAGGCGAAGCTGGCAGTGGGGATGCCGGTGAAGCACAGACATCAGAAACCGATGATACAAAATCCAAAGCAGGCAAAACCAAGGGTAACAAAGGCAAAAAATCTGAAGCCGAAAAAATGGCCGAAAAAGCCTCGCAAAAAGCCGCCCAAGGTGAATTTGAGGACGGTGAGCCAGAATCAGACCTGGCCGAAGAAACCCAGGCGGCAGCCGAGCAAGCCACTTCAGATGCAGGAGATGATCTTTCGACCAAAGACGCCGACGAAATGGAAGCCGAGTCCTTTGACGATGACTACGTGGAGGGAGAACAGAACCAGGTCAGCAAAGCGGATAGCGGAGCAGCAGGCGGCCAGGTCAAGGAATATGACGTTCCTGAAAGCGGCCCTGCCGATGAACCCACCGACACCGAAGGCGACCGGCGCAAGATCACGGGCGACTTTCAAAACACAATCCGTGACATGGCCCAGTTTAAAGCCATGGTGCAGGCCAGCGGACGCCAGGTCAGCGAGTTGGCGCTGGTCATCATGTATTACCGTGATCTGGCGCGGCGTTTTTTAAATTTAATCCGCATCCCCCGCGTGCCACAACCCGTTGTGCCCGGAAAAGTGGATGCTGGCGTCACGGGTTGGAAAATGGGCCACCCCGTCGATGAGATCGACTGGGTCAACACGGTAGCATACGGCGGCATACCCATTTTTGGGGCTAATATTCTAAAGCGCAAACATGTGCCCCGGGCCGAGCCCAGCACCGAAAACAGCCCCTTGCCGATGTGGCTCGACATTTACGTTGATGCTTCGGGCTCCATGGGCAACGCCATGCAGCAACTCTCGTATCAGGCTCTGGCCGGTGTCGTCCTGGCCATGGCCGCCATCCAGCAAGGCGCCAAGGTGCGGGTGACGGTATATGGCTCCAATCAGCCGGGCCACTCTATCTCCACCAATAAGTTTTGCAACACGGTAGAAGAGGTGGTGGCACACATCGTGCAACCCATGCATGTGGCCTCATCCACGACTTTTCCGCACTGGCGCGTGGTGGATGCTTATCAGCAAGCTCTGCCCGAGGGGGCCAAGGCCCATATTGCGGTTATCAGCGACAACGAAGCGGTATACATGGTGGGCGACCGGGACTGGAAAACAAAACAACCTGGCAAGGATGTCATGCGCTGGGCCCTGCAACAAGCCGGGGCGGGCGGCTCCTTGCTCATTCGAGATTATTACGGCGGTACAGAAGATTCGCGCATCAAAAAAGAACTGGAACCGCTTATTCAAGCGGGATACAACTATTATCCGCTGATCAACTGGGAACAACTGCTGGCTTTTTGCCGTGCTTTCTCGCTGGCCAATTACCTTACCGGCCGTTGAAACACCCAAACAAAGCGGGCTATATTAGGTTCAGGTCGTGCCCCCCAAAAAAAACTTGCCGCCACAAACGGTTCATATAAAGCGGCCACCTCGCTCTCTGTCTACCAACCTGCTGGTGGCCCTGTTGGCGCCGCTGGTATTTTTTGTCGGCCTGGAAATCGCCGCACGTGCCTGTGTCTGGATTTGGGCTGGCTTTAGCAAGGATGCCTATCAGACTCTGCACCTGCAGCTTAGCGGACAAACCGGTTATTTTTACCACCGCGAAGACAAATACCAGATCTTTCACCCGCTTGGATTTAAAAAAGGTCATACCGACTTTACGTTTAAACGCCCCGACAATCCTAAACACTACCGGATTCTGGTGCTGGGAGGTTCTGCCACTGCCGGGTCGGAACACCATTTATACAGCTGGCCTTACATTATGGAGTTTATGCTGCGCACCCAAAATCCCGACCTCGACATTGTGGTCGTCAATGGCGGCATCTGGGCCGGTTTAGCCGCCAATGAGCGCCAACAGGTTTTCAATTTACGTAACTACCATTGGGATCTAATCGTTAATTATTCTGGCTGGAACGATCTGTACTCGTACAACCTGGTCAATGAAAGGGTTTTGATCAATGTCCGCCGCGCCAACCAGCACTGTGGCCGCTTTGGACAGCTTTGGTTCCGACTCAAAGCACATTCCATGGCTTTGTCACTGCTGGCGCATGCTTACGTTAAAAACTACCAAAATGTGGATACCAAAAAACCCGTTGTGCAGTTAGAGCCTCTGCCACTGACTGATGCAAACCGTGAAAAGCTTTTTCAAATGATGGGGTCGCAACTTGAAGACATCTTTCACATGACCCAGGAACGCCATGTTCCGGTGCTGCACATCTTTCAAGGCAGCCTGGGCTATATGCGCTCGTTTCGTCCGCTGACAGCCCAGGAACGCCTATACCAGTTAAACAGTGCCCGCATGTTTGATGAATCGTGGAACAAAGCCGTAGACTTTTATTATCCCCAGACCGAGAAGTTTGTGCGTGCGCTTTGCAGCAAATATCCGCATGTCACCTATATGAATTACCTTGAGCGCGCCTACTATCGCGACGACCTGTTTGAGGATGATTGTCACTTTCAGGTCAGTGGCCTGGTGATTGCTGCCCAGATCATTGGCCAGTTTGTGCAGACCCAGTATTTCAAACGTCCCATCAATGATTGGAAACAGTACCGCCTGCACATGGATGGACATGTGGTCGTATTAGATTAATATTTTAGCTGTGTTGATTAACCACTTTGGCCGACCCGAAGCGTTTTGGCTGCTGTTGCTGGTTTGGCCCTTATGGGCTCTGGCGCAGTGGCGGCAAAACCGCAGCGTGCTGTCTGTTCCCGTGCTCGGCGAGCACACCGAACTTCCGGGTATCCGTCGCGCGCAGGCTTGGATCGGGCTGAAACAATTTTTACAGTTCTTGATCCTGGGTCTCTTAGTGGCACTGGTGGCCCAGCCCCAATACCGCTGGAAAGAAAAAGAAATTATCACCCATGGCGTCGATATTGTGGTGGCGCTTGATACCTCGGGCAGCATGGCCGCCGAGGACTTGGCGGGCAACCGTTTGGAATCGGCCAAAAAAATTGTGCAGCAATTTATCCGCAAGCGTGAAAATGACCGCATTGGCCTGGTGGTTTTTGGCGACAAGAGTTTTACCAAGTGTCCGGTGACGCTTGACCATGATGTGCTGCTTAATTTAGTCGGCGGCGTGACCTTGGGAGAAGCTGGCGACGGCACGGCCATTGGCATGGCCCTGGTGAGCGCTTTAAACCGTCTGCGTGAGTCAGATGCCAAATCGCAGGTGGTGATTTTGGTTTCTGACGGTATGAACACTGCGGGCGCCCTGGGTCCAAAAGAAGCTTCAGAACTGGCGCGTGACCTGGGCATTAAAGTTTATACCATTGGCATCGGTTCAGACGCTGGCGCTCCCATTCCGATCATGGGCGAAGACGGACGCAAACATTATGCCGTCGGTCCCGATGGCCAACCTTTTCTGGCCCAGCTGAATGTAGAAGACCTGGCGATGGTGGCCGACGTCAGCGGCGGAAAATTTTTCCGGGCCCAGTCTGCCGAAAAACTTAAAAAGATATTTGATGATATCGATACGCTTGAAAAATCTAAGATCCAAAGTCTGGTAGAACAAAAAGCCAGCGAAAACTTTAAATGGCTGGCCCTGTTGGCCCTGGTTCTATTGCTGGCTTACCGTTATTTGACGTATACCAAGCTAAGGTTTGCCACATGAGCTTTGCGGAGCCGCTATGGCTGTGCTTGCTGATGATTCCACTCGTGCTGTGGTGGCTCGAAAGTCGCTTTCATCAGCGCCGCGCCGCACCCTTGGAGCGTTTTGGACAGCTTCATCTGGTGCAGTCCATGCTTTCTGAAAACAGTTGGGGCCTGCGTGCCAAACGCGCCTTATTTTACCTGGGAATGTTGTGCCTGCTCTTGGTGCTGGCCCGCCCGCAATGGGGTTTTAAGGAAGAATCATTTAAAAGCCGGGGCCTCGAAGTCATTTTTGCGGTGGATCTTTCGCGCAGTATGCTGGCCGAAGATGTGATTCCAAACCGGCTGGAGAAAACCGTGCTCGAAATGGGCCGCATGATCGATGCACTTGGGCTTAACCGCCTCGGCCTTGTGACCTTTGAAGGATCGGCATCGCCACTGGTGCCGCTGACGGCTGATCATAGCGCCATCAAGTTGTTCATGAATACGCTCAAAGTGCATCGCGAACCTTTACCGGGCACCAGCCTGGCAGCCGCTTTTGAATGCGCCGAAAAAATGTTTTCCAAAAACACCGCTTACGACAAGGCATTGATTATTTTTACCGATGGCGAAGACCACGAAGGCGGTCTGGGCCACTGGCGTGAACGGGCCGAAAACCAAAAAATTCATGTTTACCCGGTGGGCATTGGCACCGAGGCCGGACAACCCATACCGGTCTATCAAGATGGAAAAGCCGCCGGTTACAAAAAAGACCGCCAAGGCAAGCTGGTCATCAGCCATATGAACCTGGAAGCGCTCAAAACACTTTCTACCGAAAACAAAATTTACCTGATCAATGAAAAAGGCGGCAGCGCTTTGGCTGTGATGCAAGATCTTGAAAACCTAAAGAAAGGCACTTTTCAAAACCGCCGCCTGGCAAGCAAAATAGACCGCTATTCCCTGTTTGCCCTGCTGGCGCTGGTACTGATTAGTTTGGAAACCTGTCTTTCGCATGCTTCACAGCCGCGCGATTGGAAAAAAAATCTTTCGCGCATGGAAGCATTCTCAAAAAAATCTGCTGCGGTCGAGGCCCACACCGTGGCTGCGCTGATTGTTTTAACTCTATGCTTCAGCAGAATTTTGGCTGGCACCGTGTACGCCGGCCCTATCGACGACCTGCGTCTGCGCAAGGGCAATCAATATTTAGAAAAAGGAAACTTGCGCCGCGCCTACAAGTATTACGAACGCCTGCCCGAAGACGAAGCCACCACACATCTAAGCCGGGGTCTGGCGCTCGAAAAATCAAACGAACACGGTGCCGCTGCCAACGCCTTTGCGCAGGCCCTGAAACACATGGAACCTGGAAACCCGCTCCGTTCCGACGCCTTTTATAACCTGGGTTCCAGCCTGGCAGGCACAAAACAATTTCCCGAAGCGCTTAAAGCCTTGGAACAAAGCCTGCTGCTTAAACCCAATGACCCTGACACCAAACACAATTTAGAAGTGGTACGCCGCTTGATGGTTGAACAGAAACAACAAAAACCACAACCACAAAACCAGGAACATAAAGAAAACAAACAGCAATCGCAGGCCAAATCAATCCTGGACAGTTTTAAGGATCAAGAAAAGAAAGATTTAGAAGAGCGTATGCGGCAGCAGCAAAAGGAGAAACACGTTGAAAAAGATTGGTAGAAGCCTGCTCATCTTTCTGTTACTTTCAGCCTGCGCCCTTGCCGACGTCCAAATCACTGCCCGCGTCGACCGCAACAGCGTGGCGATTAACGAAACATTTTCGCTGTACTTGCAGGTCAATGGCGATACCAACATTGGAAACTTAGGCATCCCGGAGCTTCCGGACTTTGAAAAACTGGGACAGTCTCAAAGCACGCAGATCCAACTCATCAATGGCCGTATGAATCGCTCTCAAACCATTGAATTTACGCTTAGAGCGCTTAAGCAAGGCAATCTGCAAATTCCGGCGCTGCGTTTTAGCTACCAGGGCAGCGAGTATCAAACCGAGGCCATTCCGATGACCGTGACGGCGCCCAACACCCAACCCCAGACCACGACAGCTCCTCCGCCACCCAACATCACCGATCCCTTTGACCTCTTTAGAGATCAATTCTTTAACCAGGCCTTCCGCCGACAGGCCCCGACAGAAATGGATCTGCGCGTGGAGATCCTGCCTGGCCGGACCCAGGTCTACGAAGGCGAAAAGTTTGCTGTCACGGTCCGTATCCTTTACGACCGTGGCTTTGTCCAGAACCCGCAAATCACGCTGCCAGATTTTAGCGGCTTTGCGGCCCAAGGCGCCAGCAACCAGTTTGAACACGGTGAAAGCGACCGCGATGGAAAACATTTTTATACCGAAACCCTGGTGCGCAGTTTGTCAGCCCTTAAGCCCGGAAACTTTACCATCGGCAGTGTTACCCTTGTGTACCGCGATTCCGCTTTTGGCGGCGGCAAGGAACAACGCTCAAAACCCGTCGCCATTAAAGTATGGGCCCTGCCCGAACCCCGTCCCAAAGATTTTTCGGGTGCCGTGGGAATTTTTAAATTGTCACTGGCCAAGCCACTGCCCAAATTGCTTAAGAGTTTTGAACCTGCCCCCCTTGATTTTGTGGTCAGCGGTGCCGGGGCCCTTGATCGGGTACAAAATCTTTCAATGACAGAAATCCCGGGGCTGCGATTTTACCTTGATAAGACCGAAGCAGAAGAAACCTTGGCCACGAACCGTTTTAACAGCCGCAAAACCTTTCACTACTTTGTGATTCCAGAAAAATCCGGCCCGTTGCCAGCCGCCGAAATACAGCTGACCTATTTTGACCCGGCCCAGAAACGTTACCAGTCACAAGCATTAACGCTTACGCTACCGCCTGCACAGACCTCCCTGGCTTCGCAAACCCTGACAGCCTCAAACACAGTAAGCGCCCCTTCTGACAGTATCCAAATTCATATTCCACCCCAACAAGCCCTGGCTGTTAAAAAATACGGAAAACTGGTTTTGCTGATCGCTGGCGTCATGGGTTTGGGAACGCTGGTCTTGCAAGTCGTGCAGAAATTCCGCCGCCGCCGGGTACGGCTCATTAAAAAACAACTGTCCCGGCTGAACAGCCTGCCAGACAAAGCCGAGTGGGCCAAGGAAGCCTATGAAGTCCTGATGGCCATCGCACAACACCGCTTCCACACCAACATCCGCGGTATCACCCATGAGTCCCTGCGCAGCGAAGCCGCCGGAATTCCAATAGAACAGCTGCAAAATATCGTGGAGATTTTGGGCAAGCTTGAAGAACTGCGTTTTGCTCCAAATCCTGCCATCACAAATGAACTTAAGAAAGACATCACAGGCACCCTGCATGGCCTGCTGCGGCAGGTTTGATCTGCTTGAGACGGGGTTTAAAAAAGACCTTTTTAGGGTATAATATATTAATGAAAAAAGTTCCCTTAAAATACCTTAAAGACAATTTTGCAGCACTTACCGCGGCGGCGGCACAGGGGGAGCTTATTGGGGTCACCAAATATCATAAGCCCTATATTGTTATCGCCCCTGCCAGCGAAAACCAGGCCAGCAGCTTAAAACCACGTCATCCCAATTCGCTACAGCCCGTCCTCAAAAAAAGTTTAAAAAACAATGTTGCGTTAAGGTACTTACTCGAAGGGCGCGAAGACCGATTTTAGGAAAAAAAATCTATATCGATTCTTCGGCTTATATTAACCTGGTCACTCGGGGCCAAGGTTGGGAGCAGATGAACAAAGCCATCGGCAAACATCTGCTGGTTTCGAGCACCCTATTGGTGATAGAGGTCTACCGTTGTTTTATACGTCTCACTCGAGATCATCAAATTAGTAACAACGAATTTGCGCTCTTAATCGGTCAGTTGAAATCTGACATTGAAGACATCAATTTTCAGCCATTAGATTTGACATTGAGCATGGATCCTGCATTTCCAGTCGTATCCTTACCCAAAGCAGCCGATCTGGTACATTTAAAAACAGCACTTTATTTTCAGCATAAATTTTCGGATGTGCTCTTTTTGAGTTGTGACGTGCAGCAATGCAAGGCAGCAGAAGAAATGGGATTAGTTACCATAGAGTTTTAGTTTTAAGGGTCTTCGCGTATTTGTGTGGGTACTTTTAGCCCGCACTATTCATACTCTCTTGTAGCGGGCTCCCGTGTGTAGGTGTCCGCTTCATATGCGTGAATAATCCGGGTTAGGTTATTTGCCCGAACCCCTAGCCCCAGCCCTACCGTTGTTTGTAATCCCAGTGGCAGGGCCACTGGGAGCTGGACAGAGGGCATTCAACTTCTAAGCCAGGCAAGGCCTGGAGGCTTCAGAACACGCAGGCCCTGCCTGCATGCTTAGAAAAAAAGCGCACGTGTCCAGCGCGCATGCGGCCCCTGCCGCTGTGCCTGGTATGTGGCAAAGCTGGATAGTTACCATTTTTGTTCAATGAGAAAACTGCTGCGAATACTTTTTTAACACCTCTCTCATTAAGCGTTGGTATTTGGCACCCAGCTGGTGGGCCGAGGTTTTAAAAAAAGAAACCGTTTTCTTGTCCAATGTTAAAGTGATTTTCACTTTTTGTTCGGCGGGAAACAACTTATGGGGTGGCGGTAAAAAATCCGTGACCCGCTTTAGCGCTCCCACGGGTTCATCAATATATTTACTTATTTTCTTTTTCATACATTTTCCTCCCCTTGCGCCACACACCTGCTCCAATAATCCTGACCTTGCCCCTGCGATAGACAAATCTCACCGTTAAAACCCCCAACCAGATTTTCCCTATGCAAAAGAAACGATCCTCATCCACACTATGCAAACCATCGACAGCGATAATCTTATGTGGATCCTTAAATGCTTCAATCGCTGTCTCAAAATCAATTCCATGCTTGGCAAGATTTTGCTTCTGCTTAGCAGAATCCCACTCAAACTGACCGTAATGATCCATTGTAATCGACGCAGCTAATTATACATACTTTTTGCCATATAATCTAACCCTCATGAAAAGAAAGGGTCCTCGCGTAGTCGTGGCATTTTTGAAAACCCTCTCAACCAGCTGAATAGCCCCGCCTTGCACATTGGGTAGTTATGGAAACACTGTTTAAGCCATCCGCAAATAGTTCTGCCTATTCCTTGCCATGTTCACGCATCATTTGATCAAAATCCTTCCAGTTCAGCTTGCGCTTTTTTGCAGACTTATTCTTGGGGAGCCACTTCACCTGCCCCTTGGATACGAACAGACGCCCCAAAATCCCACTATTGAATTTAACCTCAAACTCGATATCCGATTTACCAAGCGGTCGCTCAGGAACAGTAAACGTTACTTCATGTTTTGCCATTGACAATCACCTCCAAAGATTTTAAACCCAACTCATTTTCAAGTATTTTTAAAAACTCAAAATGAAATCTGCACTGGTGTCTTTCGGTCTGTTTGGGTTCCGTCACCCAATTGGCCATAGCCGTTCCATCCCCAAGCAAATAAATTACCGCTAGAATCAAGAGCCAGGTTGTGGTAGCCATAAGTTGTGATCACGGTAATGTTGGATAAACTGCTAACTTGGACAGGAGATAACTCGTGGTCTGTACTTCCATTACCTAACGTGCCATAGGAATTATTAGCGCCCCAAGCATAGACCGAGCCATCATTTTTTAATGCGATTGAATGGCTCGTCCCACATTCGATGGCAACGACATTATTGAGCGACGAGACTTGCGCAAAAGTGGTTCGATTCTGGGTGGTACCGTTACCGAGTGCACCGCTAGAGTTATAGCCTGTAGCCCATACGGTGCCATCTGACTTAAGTAGCAGGCTATGGCTAAATCCTGCGCTAACAGCAACAATGTTTCCGGTGATATCGGTTATTGTTACGGGGGTGGTTCTGTTTATCGTGGTTCCATCACCCAACTGACCACTTGAATTTTCGCCACAGGCCAATAAGGTGCCGTTGGACTTTATGGCAAGTGTATAAGACTGACCACCACTGACCACAGTTATATCTGAAAAATTTGTAAGTTGGGTTAATGCATTGGCTGAAGTGGTACTGCCGTTGCCAAATTGTCCATAAAAATTTTCACCCTGTCCAAATAAAATACCGGCGCTAGTCAGCGCATAAATTTCATACCCACCAACATCAATGGTGCTTATATTACTTATGTTTGCAAGTTGGCTGGGGGTGGTGATCGAATTACTCCCAAACATCCAAAGAGAGCCATCGTTTTTTAAGGCTACTGTTGGCGAATAGCCACAGACAATTTTGCTGACATTGTCTAGGGTTGGCACCTTTTGCGGGCTTGAGACATAGTTGCCGCTTGAAGCGTAACCCAGCTCTCCATTACTGTTATACCCAAACGTATAAACAGTACCATCGTTTTTTAATACAACACTGTGGTACATGCCAGCAGCGATTTTAATGATTGGGTTGGCAGATGAACTGCTCGAAGACGAGCTGCTATTAGTATTTATTGCCCCGCATCCGGCAATGAATGCCAACATAACCAGATACAACAATGCAACATGTTTCATAGTCGACCACCTTTTAAAATAGCTGGCTGTATAGATACAATCAGTTACTTTTCTCATCATAATATCCTGCGGCTGGCGATTATTAATTTCTAAAAATAGATACAATCAGTACTGTTACTGATTGGTAAGGTGTCACAAGCTATGTTGCGTGGCGGCGCGAGAAAACCTAAAAAACAAAGTTAGAAAACCGCTGGTTGCACGTATTGGCAGGAGCATTAGAGAACTGCGGCAAGAGAAAAAACTCACTCAGGAAAATCTGGCTGAATTGGCCAATGTCCATCCCAAATATATTATCCGTTTAGAATCAAATCCTAAGAGAACAGGCAAAAACGATACTCCGGCCAATCCGTCCATTTCTATCTTGGCAGACATTGTTTATGCGTTGGGCTTGTCTTTGGAACAATTTATGGGGAAGGTTGAATAGGAACTCTAACTCAAGTTAGTTTTCTGAATTCAGGGCACACACCATCATTTCCCCTATGTCCCAACAAAAAGACACTGAAAAAGCAAAAGCGGCCGCTTTTCTCAAAAAAATCCGAAAAACAGTCCGGCAAATGAGGCTGGCCAAGGGCATTTCCCAGGCAGAGCTGGCTCACCGGGCGCGGCTTTCATCCAAATATATTTCTCGACTGGAAGGTAGCAAAACAAAACTCGTCAATCCTTCGGCCATCTGCCTTTTTGACCTGGTTCACGCGCTGGATGTTTCGCTTGAAGGTTTTTTTAACCAGATTGATCCGGAAAAATAATGCGCACTAAAAAATACTGGAATCCTCTTAAAGAATGGGCCGAAATGCAGGCAACTTGAAAAAAGTACATCGAGTCCGCGCATTTAGCGGGCTACAAGAAAGTATGAATAGTGCGGGTTAAAAATTCAACGGTGCCCTTTTAACTGCCAGCGTTCTCGACGGATCTTTTGGCCAGGATATGGCATCTTATTAGTTGTACTATTAGACCCATAAAAAGGAGATCAATATGACCCTGCAAAAGTTTGCTTCGGTAACCGATATTCGCAAAGATGCCACCTCCGTTTTTAAGACGGCGGATACGGGTGAGGACGTATTTTTACTCAACCACAACCAACCCAAGTATGTTCTGCTTAATTTTCAGCGATACACCGAGTTGATTGAAGAATTGGAAGATCGGGCCGATGTTAAAGTCATCGATGAGGCACGCAAGGCTAAGAACCCCAAAATGGCTTGGGATAAATTTAAAAAGCGCCTCTCGCGCTAATGTTTTCTGTCTTTATTGACCACCCCAAGCGCTTTGAAAAGCAAATGCGCGTCTTGCCTGAATTTATGCAACGCAAGGTTGCCGCAGTAATCGAGCAGCTTGCTCAATTTCCCAAGGTCCAACAGATTAAGAAACTAAGCAACGGTGGGTATCGAATCCGGGTAGGGGACTATAGGGTTTTGTTTGATGTCGACGAAGGCAAGGGCCTGATTTTAGTTTATGGCGTGGGGCATCGGAGAGATATCTACCGATAAGAATCGTCGACCGTAGTTATGGTCAAATACGCAAGTTAGACACCTGCTGCGACAGCTTAAACCTGCTTAACGGCCTGCAGCATCTAAAATACAGTAATGCGCATATGCGCATAGTCACTTTCTGGAAAGACGGTTTAAATGAAACGGCTTAACATTACCATTGATCAACTGTCTTATGACAACGCTCGTGTTGCCGCTTTTTTACAAGGTAGCAACATTTCTGCCATTATCCGCGAAGCCCTTGGTGAGTGGTTTGAAAAACATAAGCTTCTCGAAAAAAAGCAACTCCTCTTAGGAAAAAACGACATTGCCAAAATCAAGAAGGTTTTGCAACGCAATGAATTTGTGGCACTAGCGACCGTTAAAAAGAAAATGTGATAAGGCGGATACCAAACAAAAAGAGGTGGATGAGCTTCACCAGCAGATAGCATGTTTTAAGGTTCTCCGAGGAGGGTATAATAAAATGTCAGTGAAAAGCATGGATTACACAAGACATATCACCATCGAACCCGGCAAACGGGGCGGAAAACCATGTATTCGCGGGCTTCGCATTACGGTTTATGATGTGCTGGATTACCTGGCTTCAGGCATGACCGAAGTTGAAATATTAAAAGATTTGCCAGATCTAACGTCTGATGACATTCGCGCTTGTCTGGCGTTTGCGGCGGATCGGGAGCGCAGGCTGGTATCGCTTTCCTCGTGAAGCTGCTTTTTGACGCCAACCTTTCTCCACGGCTGCCAACCACACTTGCCGATATTTTTCCGGGTTCCGTTCATGTCCGTGATTTAGGATTGGGCAGGGCCAATGATGTGACTACAGATGACATCCTCCGGCGTTTACGCCAGATTGCGAATGAAATTGAAAGCTTTGCAAGCGATGAAACGTCTGCGCTACTGACTATTTCAGGCCAAGCATAGCCGTTGCATTTCGATACCCGATTTTTTCCGCCACCAGCAATAGCAAGATACGCATAACCATATGCCTACAGCGTTAGGGTGTTGGGGAAATAACCTGAAATATTGAAAATATTAGACCGATAGATTGTGTGACCCTCATACAGTCAGAAATTCCCCTGACCCCCCGCCATATTGCCATGCGATTTCCTTTTGTGGCCCTGCTGCCCCTGGGCTTAACCGCCTGTTCACAAGACGATGAAATTTTTTACCCCGATGAGTATCAGGCCTATTGCGAAACCGAATATGCTTCTGTCGGCTTTTACGATGTGGATGACGCCGAAATTCCGCAGAACATCATCGACATGACCTGCTCTGTTTTAACCCAGGCCGAAGCCGATAACCCTGGGTTCACCCTTGGTTTGGTGGATATTTTTTTCGATACCAACTTATACAACAAAACCTACGATACCAAGACCCAATCCGGACAAATTGGAAACTATAATTCCGAGCCTGGACGCATCACCATTGACACCATGATCCAGCAATGGCCTGGGTCGCTGCACTACGCCTTACGGCACGAACTTGGACACCACATCCACAAAGATCCCACCATGGACGATTACATGCTGTTTCCGGATTTTGTAGAACTTTCATGGACCGATTGTGAAACCCAAAACGCCGCCGCCCAGGCCGACCCCGAGGCGCACTTTATCACCGACTACGCCGGGGCCCAGTGCGGCGAAGATATGGCCGAAGAAATTGCCATGCAGCGGGTTTTTCCGCATGATTTTTTGGAGGCAGATCTGGGTGATGTGCTCAATGAAAAAAGTGACATTATGCGTACACGCGTCTATGGCGGCGATGCGTTTGAAACTTACTTTAATCAGTCCATGGAACTCGAAACCACGCTGACCCTGCCAGATGCCTATCAAATGCAGATCTACGCCCTGTATACCAACCCCCAGAATGAATTAACGCTTTTGGACTTTGATGGCTTTGATTTTATCGCCTACGCCTACGATGAAGACCAGCAAACCTGGCAGGAAAATATCCGCTTTGAGACCGATGGCACGGCGCTGCCCGAATATTGCCGCCTCGCCTATCCCTACCTTTGGTGCCAGGATGCAAACCAAAGCAACACCGCCTTGTCCCTGGATGTCGAAACCGGTTCATTTTACAGTTACAATCTGCAAGCCTACCCCAAAGCCCTGGAACTTTATGATTTCTTTCCGTTTGACCGTTATCTGGTGATTTCGTACGACAGCGATGATGGCGACAGCGAAGACTACGAGGCCGAGGATACCTCGCACATCCGCCTGGATGCCGACTCGGGGCAGGTAGAAAAAATAGATGGCAGCGACCTGTTTGAAAAACCATGGACGGATCTGCTCGATCTCGCCTCCGACACCTTTCACACCGACGAGGGCGACTACCTGTACGTGTGGGTGGAATCGGCGTTAATGAAATACGACCCCGAAACAGAACGTTTCACACATGTGGGAGAAAATTCCTACATGGGCTTGTTTGATTCCACCATGACATTCTCAAACGACGGAAAACTTTTTTATATCGTCATAGATTCAGACGGTGTTGACAGTTATGTGTACCGACTGCAAAGTTACGACCCCGCCACGGATCACTTTCAGGTTGAATCCGAAAGCAATGTGCTCTTTGCCGAAAGTTACAGCACTTCCAGGTCATCGACGCTGCACAACGGACGTCTTTTGGCACTGATGTATGACTACCCCGATCCGTATATTGCCGCGCTAAGCCTGCCAGAATAATCGGCGCAATCATGTTGTTTTCGGCACTCTAAAACTGGGAATCTATCATTTATGGGAAAAATTCAGCCTCCTGCTGTCCCTCCAGCTCCATTACCGACCAGCACTACCAAAAGTTCTGGCGCAACTTGCGATGTGCCCGCAGCCGCACGTTCTAAAGTCATTCCCCCCGTCCGTAGCGATCAGGGCCAGGTCAGGGTATCCGCCGAAACCTTGTTTGCGCAGCTACTCAACGTCAATCCCGGCCTCTTTTTTGGAGACCGGCACGGCAGTTACAACACAGTAGAGTATTTGTCAGGCAACATGGACTACTTTAAAAAACAAGGCGTGACCACCTTGTACATGGAAATGTTCGCCGCCGATGCACAACCCCTCTTGGATCGTTATTTTGAAAAAGGCGACAACGTGGCGGAACTTGAGCAGTACCTATACACACAGGGCTGGCACAAAGACCTGGGCATGGATAAAAAATACATGGAGCTTGTCAAAGCTGCCCGCGAATCTGGCATACGCATCGTGGGTATCGATGATGCGACTTCGGCCACCGATCCCAATCGTTTGAAATCTTCAGATTCCCACTGGACCCAAATCATTCAAAAAAATTCGAAACCCACAGAAAAATATCTGGTGTTCGGCGGTCAAGGCCATTCGGAACGCGACGAAGCCCAATGCAAATACGGCGTCGACTACCGTCTGGGCATACCGGCCCTGGATTTTTACACGGGCGAGCCGCGCATTGTCTTAGGCGACCGCTTTAAATTTGATTTTGCCATTTACCTGGAACGCAGTCCCCACCAACCACCCGATCCACTTGGTAAGGGGCGTTAGGCCGGGTTAGTGATGAATCATGCCCGTTAAATCTTGGAGCGTATGCACGGGTTTTTGACAAACAGAGTCTTGGCACACGTAGGCTGTGACCTGGCCATTTAAGGGTTTTTGATCGGCCACCCAGGGGCAGAGTTTAAAAATTGCGTCCTGGGGTTCATCTGTCGGATGAAATAGAAGTACTCTTCCGGGCAAAAAGGCGCTTTGCACCAGAGCGCACATTTCTTTTACGGCCAGATCATCCCGCCGCCCGGCAATCACCATTTCCTTACCAGAACCCAAAAGCATGTCGATTCCTTGCAGTAACTGACCAAACGCAAAAGGTTGGGCGTTGACTTGCTGGGCATAACTTTCAATAAGTGCTGTGGCCGTGGCTTTAAGATCAGGGCGTCCGGTCATGGCCCCCAAGCGCAACAAGTTGGTAAAGGCCACTGAACTTGCCGCTGGCAGCGCCCCGTCGCTGAATTCTTTAGAGCGCAAGAGAACGGTAGGCGCGTCTGCACCAGAGCTATAAAAATTTTTGGCCTCCGCATCCCAAAACAAAACCATCATGGCGTTGTGCAGTTCCCAGGTGCGGACAAGATAACAGCTTTCTAGTGTGGATTCGTACATATCGAGTAAAGCAGCCGTTAAAAAAGCATGATCTTCCAGTACCGCCAGGTGCTGGGATTTTCCCTGATGAAAGCTGCGCAGCAAGCGGCCCTCTTCGGTAAACATATTTTGTAACAGAAAATCTGCGGCACTTTGAGCGCATCGAAGGTATTCCTGGTTTTGAAAAGTCTGTCCCGCGCGGCACAACGCAGAGATCATCAGCGCGTTCCAAGCCGTGAGTGCCTTGGTATCCGTGCCCGGCGGCACGCGTTTTTGGCGGATTTTAAGCAATTGCGGACGCACCAGCCGCCAGTCGTTTTCAAGATCTGATGGCAGAGGCCGTTCAAGATAAAGAATATTTTGATACGTTTTGTGCCCGCTGGCTTCTTCGGTAAAGTTACCATCACGTTCAACCTGCAAAGCATTTAGCAGGGCCGGATTTTTGAGGGTTTGAGAAAGCTCTGATTCTGTCCAGACATAATACTTGCCTTCTACCCCTTCGCTGTCGGCATCCTGGGCAGAATAAAACACGCCTTCGGGCGATACAAGTTCGCGCTGCACATAGCTGATGATCTCTTCAGCCACTTGTTTGTAGAAAGGGTCTTGCGAATAAGCGTATGCATCGGTATACGCCAGCACGGCCAAAGCCTGGTCATAAAGCATCTTTTCAAAATGAGGTACCTTCCACTCGGCATCGGTACTGTAACGATGGATGCCAAAACCCACCTGATCGTAAATGCCCCCAAGGCGCATGGCCCGCAAACTTGCCAGTGCCATTGCCGCCGCCGCAGGGTCTTGATGGGTTTTTGCGTGGCGTAGTAAAAAACTAAAATTGTGCGCCATCGGAAACTTGGGTGCGCTGCCAAAACCCGGATGCTGTGAGTCGTAATGCGCCTTAAATTGTCCCAAGGCATCGGTCAGGATCGTGGGTCTTAGACTGCCACGGGTATCGGTTTGCTGCGCATCTTGCAAGTGTTCAACCAGACGTTGGGCATCGGCCAGTAAATCCGCACGGGAGTTTGACCAAAAATGCCACAAGCGCTCGGCCAGATCTAAAAACCCAATCCGGTGCGGGCTGGAATACTTGGCAAAATAAGTGCCCGCAAAAAAAGGCACTTTGTCCGGGGTCATAAAAATGGTCAAGGGCCAGCCCCCATGCCCGTTGATCGCCAGGCAAGCACGCATATACACCTCGTCTACCGCCGGCAATTCTTCGCGGTCAACCTTGATACATACAAAATAACGGTTAAGCAGCTCTGCTACTTCTGGGTCTTCAAAAGATTCATGCGCCATCACATGACACCAGTGACAGGTGGAATAGCCAATAGAAAGAAAGATGGCCTTGTCCTCGCGCCGGGCCGTTTCAAAGGCCTCTTCGCTCCAGGGATACCAGTCCACCGGATTTTCGGCATGTTGCAACAGATATGGGCTGGTCTCGGCTGCCAAGCGGTTACGGCGATGAATGGTGTGAGCACTTTCCATGCCCGCAGGTTACGCTTAGGCAGGTATTGACGTCAAACCCAATATAACGGACGATTTTACCGTGTTTAACGCCGAACAAATTGCCAGCATGATTCGCCAAGGCCTCCCGGGGGCCGAAGTGGCCGTGCGCGACACCGTGGGCGACAACAATCATTTTGAGGCCACCATCATTGCGCCGCAGTTTAACGACCTGCCGCTTGTAAAGCAGCACCAGCTGGTCTATGCCACTTTGGGAGATGCCCTGAAAAAAGAACAAATCCACGCCCTGGCACTCAAAACCCTGACACCCGCGCAGTGGAAAGCTTTGTAAAGACCTTACGTCGTCTTTTGATAAAAACTTAGGAGGAAAAAAATGGACGCACAAATCAAACAAACCCTCGAAAACGACATCAAATCCAAACCCGTCTTTGTCTACATAAAAGGCACGCCTGACTCTCCCCAATGTGGCTTTTCATACAACACCATCAACATTGTTAAATCACTGGGTGTCGAGTATGGCTCACGGGACGTGCTGGCAGACGAACGTTATCGCCAGGGCATTAAAGAACTCACCAGCTGGCCAACCATTCCGCAGATCTTCATTAACGGAGAATTTATTGGTGGCAACGATATTTTGACTGCCCTGTATCAATCCGGCGAATTACAGCAAAAACTAGGCCTCAAAAAATAAGCAACGCATAAAAACCCGGTTTCCTGGGAATACTCCTTTTAAAGGAAGTTCCATGTTGACACAACGCCTGGTGGCCACAGGAGCCGGTTTTGACCAACCGGTGCGGAGTTTTAAGGATTTCCAGCGCCTGTTTTTTCCGGATAAAAAAATCCAGGGTTCGTTACGGGCAGCCTTTAACAAGGCGTTAGGCGACCCCCGTTCGTACCGCGCCAATGAATACGCCTATATCGGCGATGCCTATCTGGGGGTTGTGGCGCTTTACTTGCAACTACGTCCATCGCCCCACGATGGCCTGCACCTGACCCACAGCGTGTCGAACGAAATGCTTAAGATTGCGGGCACACGGCTGGGCTTCCCGGTCGAAAACCTGCGTGTCCACGAAGCTGGAACCGTCATGGAAGCGGTGGCCCAAGTGGCCTTACTGGCCTATCGCTTTGACCGCGCCTTGCCTTTTATTGAAAACCTTTTACACGAACACCTGCATTATGCACCGCGCTCGCGAACCCGCAAGGCCCGCGAAAGCGTCTATTATTTGCTCGGCATCGAACTGCTAAAACTTTGGTTGCGTGACCGAAACGTGTTTCAAAGTTACAACAAAAAACATGGTGGCTATATCTTTGCCGAAATTGCTTTTTGGCAGAGTCTGCAGAACACGCGCCCCGGCCAGCCTACGGTCATCCAGTTACATGTACGCGGAGGACAGTTGCGGCTTAAGTTCCGGGGCTTTGATCATGACCGAAACCAGCTCATCGCGCTGGGCCGTGATTTTGCGTCCAAACCACAATTAGAAAACGTCTTTGCACAGCTCGATGACCGTTACGGAGATCACTTGGAGGGAATCCGCCGCGCCTTGACCGCCAAGGGACAATTTACGCGCAATAAACGCAAACACTACCCGCCACACTACATGAAACTTGTAAAACTTGTGGATCGGCTTAACGATGTGGATCTGGTCGAAGACCATGATTTCCGCCCGGCCACACATGTGCAACCGCAGTTCCGGTTACGCCTGGTACACAATCACACCCGGCGTACCCTGGCATCGGTAAGCACCCCCTACCACCTGAATGATCCCGAAACAAAACATGACTTTTGGCGCTACCGCTCTTACTGCGCCCGCCTGATTTTAATTTCGGATGCGGTCATCAACGGCGTCCGTATACGCGACCTTGCCAGCCTGCTTAGCCCTTTCCGGAACGCAGCTGCGACCTAAAGTAAAAACCATAAAAAGTCGCACCCGTACCGGCCGGATTAAACTTAAGCCGGTGTGCCGACTGCGGGTCGGCTTTAAGTACGTGGACAAGCCGTAGTTGTTTGGCCATCACGTAACTTTGCCGTTCGCGATCAAACTCCACTTGCTCTCCCGCCGCCGAAGACTCCAGCGCTTTGTCATCCAGGAATACATATACCTTGACCGGGTCTCTGCCGCTTGACCTGATGACGGCATAAACATCGGCCGCCTGGCACACCAAAAGCAGATGATCTTCGGGATAATAACGCGGGCCAGCGGATACCAGGCATTCGGTTTCACTGCGCCAGGGGCCGCTTAAATAAAAATGTCCGGGACTCACGTGTACAGGGTTATATTCACAGCGGTTGATTTGATCCTTGATCAGGCTGCGCAGGTTGCCTAAAGGTCCCTGCCCATGGCCCAAATACAACTCGGGCGTCACTGACCACAGAATCTGGCCGGGTTGGTCGCGTTCCAATAGGTACGGCGTAGGCTTGCCTGGGCGAAACTCCGGATTAAGTTTTTCAAGAGCGTCGACGATATGCGCTTCGATTTCCTGATAGTCCCCCTCGCCTTGATGCTCAAAGACCACCTGACCGGTATTGTCGATCAGAATCTGACGCGGCAAATGAGTGAGATTCCACTGCGCTTTTATTTTTCCCAGGCGATCAGACCATACTGGCCAGGAAAGCTGCTGGACATCAATGCCTTGTTTGATATTTTCGGTGACCGCGCTTTCGGTGTACTGCGCCATGTGCAGCCCCACCACGCGCAGCCCGGCATCCTTGTAGCGCCGATGCCATTCTTTAAGGTAAGGCAACGTAAAGGTCCAGCGGGCGTGGGTGTAATCAAAAACATCCAATAAGACGACCTGGCGCACAAAGTAATCTTTGCTGGGCAATGAGTCTTTCAACCACCCATCCTCGTCAAGTGTGGGAGCAGCTTGCCCAATCAAGGAACCCAGCCATTGCAACGACACAAAATCATCTTGAGCAAGCGCAGGCCGCATCAGTCCCAGGGCCATGAGCACACCCAACGCCAACACCGTAGACCTGTTAAAGGTTTTCGCTGGCATCCGCTGTTTGCATGCTGTTAAACTTAACGCATGTTTATGCGCTATTTTCATAAAGTCCTGTTTGGTTTTCTTGGCTTCATTGTCATGGTCAACAGCGCCAGGGCCAACGGAGTGATTGAAACATTTAAAACTCCCAATGAATATACTTTAAAATACATTACACGCCAGCGTCCCAGCCAAATTGCCGATGCGGTCACCACCAGTCCGCTGATTGAAAGTTTTACTCACGTGATTCATGTTCAAAGCAGTCAAAATGTTCAGGGGCTCGGATCGGTGTGGGTGTTTTCGACCGAAACCTTTCATCCCGATGGCAGCCTGGCCTTAAAGCAAGACTTATACCGGCGCATCGACGCCTCCAGCTGGACCGAATATTACCCAGACCCCAAAGGCAATGCTTTTAAACCCTACCGTCTGATTCCTTTGCCCCTGCATGGCAACAGCAAATGGAACGATACCTTGCGCTTGCCCGTATTGGGCTACGACAACCAGTGGTCAGAAGAATTCCGCCAACGCGTGGGTGAGGCTCTTTATTGGGAACCTGTCACGATACGTTCTGTACCCTTATGGTGCTTTCGGATCAGTATTATTGAAACCGTCTATAACGCCAAATACGATGATGCCCCCAAAGAAGTCAGCCACCGTTACTGGTTTCACAAGCAGATTGGCATCGTCAAACACGAGGCCATGCAAGGTAAGGGCCGTTACGAACTGACGGAACTGGTAGAAATTCCTGCTTTTGTGGAACTTCCCAAAGAAGATCCCAAGCCTTCCGTCGACGTCCATCCAAAAACCCCTGCTAAATCAAAACATTAAATTTCGATAATTACCGATACTATGAGTCTGAAACCCCGGAGAATTTGATTCGATATTTAAGTAATCTATGCGGCAACTCAACGCCAAACCCAAGTCCTTGCAAAATACGCTTGTCAACCCCGATGTGGTTATTCAATCCACCGTGCAGCCGCTGGACATAGAAACCGCTTTAGTGCAGCGCGTGACCAAAAAATATCAGCGCCTGATGCAATCTGAAATCGAACAGTTCCAGCACAAGATCAGAAGTTTTACCGAAATCGGAGGCCTTGATCATTACTTAACAGCCGAGCAACTTCAGAACATTCATAACCTGCCCGATCTCTTTAGCCATCTACACCGCAATTGCCTGGCGCAAGCAGAGGAAGACGTATCGCTGGTGGCAAAATTAACGCACCATGCTTTTGACTTGCAACATTGGAAGGGCTATTACAACGACCAGGGCAACACCAAGGCTCGAAACTACGAAACTGGTTTCCGCTTGCTTTACAACAAAACGCATCCATCCACGGTACTGGCCAAAGCCGAACTGCTGCTGGCCCAATCTGATACGCGCAATGCTTGCTGCTTTTTGCTGTCACCCGACCGCACACGCATGGTACTGCTGAATCAGCCGTCAAACGACCTTAATGAACATCCACGCTCGTACAACATCGTTCTGATTGAATGCGCCAAGCTGTCTTTTAAAGTGTTCGATAAAGTGCTGCGTTTTTTAGTGGGCTTTGCCAAAGATGGTTCACAGCGCTTTGCTTATTTTTCTGGAGCCGGTCTGGAACTGCTTTAAAAGCGGTCTGGATAATCTGTAATCACCCCCGCCATCCCGCGCTGTTTCCATAACCGGCCTTGCTGCGGATTGTTGATCACCCATGCGTACTGGGTTTTTTTCAAACGTTTAAGCTGCTTTGCCAGCGTTGCGTCCCACAATTCACAGTTCCAGCTAAACCCCTGAATCGCCCGAAACTTATCCGCTACGGCCACAGGCAGGCGCTTGGGTTGCGAATAGATAAAACATTTTGACGCAGCCGTTTTTCCAAGATGTTTGAGGCAGCGATAGTTGGATGAGGCCAAAATGGCGCGTCCTTCAGCCCGGCATTCCGTCACAATGGCCTGCACCCGTTCTGCCAGACGGTTGCTGCGTGCCTGCGACGATTGGTGTTTAATTTCGATCATCACGGTGACACTGTGCGGAAGGTAGGTTAAAACATCGCGCAGCAGCGGCAGTCGTTCGCCCACAAAAACTTTCGAAAACCAGCGCCCGGCATCCAGGCCCAGCAGTTTTTGAACGCCAAAACTAGCCACCGGACCGCGACCGCTCGTTGTACGGTTCAAGGTTTCGTCGTGGATAAGCACCGCTTCGCCATCACGTGTCAGGTGCACGTCAATTTCAATGGCGCGCACGCCACAGCGCAAGGCTTCCATGATGGCGCTCCAGGTGTTTTCCGGCGCCAATCCCCGCGCCCCACGATGTCCAATCATCTGCATGTTTAGTGCCTTGCCCCCTGGCGTTCGCCCTGCGTAAGCAACCACAAAATCCCCCGCAAACCCAAATCTTTTTCAGCAGACAATTTCACGCGGCAACCCGTCACTTGGGCAATGGCCTGCTGAATCATGGGAAAGCGACTCCACCCGCCGCACAACAGCAACACGTCGGGATACCGCTTCATGGCTTGTAGGTTTTTTTGAATCAAGCCAACCACAGCCGTGGTCATGGCTTGAATGGTTTGTAGCCGGATGGGTACCGGATACCGGGTACTGGATACGCTACTTCTCCCATACGAAGAAATATGCCATTCTCCCGCCGGGTTGGCTTGCCATAACGGACTTCCAAGTGAAAAACCCGCAGGCATAAAACTGCCCGGATGGGCCGTTGAAATTTTGGACTGTAAGATTTTTTTGACATCCCAGCCCGTAAGGCGCTCCCATCTTTTAAACAAGGTGCCCACATGATTCAGCGTGCCTTCAGCCACATAATGCGTCTGGTGCCTGTTTCCGCACAAAACCGAGCTAAGGCAGCCTCCAAACTTTTTGGGAGTGCCTGGTTCCAAGGGTGCCAGCACAAAACCCCCTGTTCCTAAACTCACCAGGGCGGAATTTAAGACTGGCCGGAACCCCTGCCAGGCACCTATCGCCGCTGCCTGCTGATCCCCGACCAAGATTTTAATTTGCACCGTTCGACCCAGGCACTTGAAGCAGCCATAGTCGTCAATCGTATTTTTTATTTTTGGCAGGCTGCTTAAAGGCACACCAAAAAGCGTGCAAAGCTGCTGTGACCACGCCAACGTACCTAGATCCATCAGCAACGTTCGCTGCGCCAGCGTAGGGTCTACCTGTGGCGTGCCACCCACCAGTTTCCAGACTAACCACGATCCCAGCGGGAGACAATACACCGAATCCGCAAAAGAATTTTTCGCCGACTCGCCTGGCTTATGGGTTCTAAAAAACCACTCCAGCTTGGACGCCCCATAATGCCCGTTAGGACGCAGCCCACTAAGCCGTTCTATATGCTCCCAGTGTTTTTTTTTGTTGTCGATCAGTGCCTGCCCGCGTAAATCCTGCCAGGAAATAATCGGGGTCAGTGGTTTTTTAGAATGCCGCCTGACCACAATCAGCGAACTACGCTGTACCGACAGGCCAAGTGCAACGTGGCTGCCAGAGGCACTGCACCGTACCAGTGGCATAAGCACTTTTTCAAAGACCTGCCAAAACGCTTTCGGATCATAAACGAGTTTACCGTCTTGTTGCTGAAGGCTCGGGCTTGCCTTAGCGTGTGCCAGCGCCCTGGTCCTTGAATCGTATAACACTCCCTTAATGAGGCTGGAACCTACGTCGATGCCTATGTAATACACCCGTGCTTATATTATGATGAGCGTATGAGCGCAGAGAAAAGCATCTTTCAAAAGATCATCGACCGTGAACTCCCCGCCGACATCCTTTACGAAGACGATCTGGTCATTGCCATCAAAGACATCAATCCCCAGGCGCCCATCCACCTTTTGATCGTCCCCAAACGCAAAATCGCCAAAATCGCCGACACATCCCTGGCCGACATCACCCTGCTGGGGCATATGATTGGCACCGCCCGCACGCTCATGCAACAGCAAAACATGGACGACTACCGGCTTGTATTCAACAATGGCGAAAAAGCAGGCCAGACCGTATTCCACATCCATCTGCATGTGCTGGCTGGACGCAGTTTTAGCTGGCCCCTGGGTTAAACCACGTTTTATTGCCTTTTTTCAAGACCCCTATTAGAATAAACAGGCTTATGGGAAAAATATGTCAGATTACCGGAAAGCGCTTTGTGGTCGGTCATAAGATCAGCCATTCCAATATTAAGACTCTGCGCCGCCACCGCCTGAATCTCCAGAACAAGCGCATTTGGGACGCCAAAAAAAAACACTGGGTAAAAATCACTGCCACGGCCCGCGCTTTGCGCGTACTCGACAAAAAAGGCGCCGCTTACGTTTTAGCTAATTTAAAAAAATAAGTTAGCAACGTTCCAAACATTGGGATGCTGCAAATTACAAACCTGAATTTCTTATCCGTACTTCCTCTGCTGCCCCGTTGATATGTGACCAAACCATACTTTTACGCGCCGGTTCATCGGTGGCCATGGCCATGGCCAACGCATTGTCGAGCTTATAATCTTTTGGACGCGCCAAAAGCAGCTTGGCCAGCTCCTCCGGAAAACTGGTGCCCAACACCGTAATGTTGTCGGTACCCAAACCAAGGCGCATCCCCTTGCGATCCAGATAAAGAAACGGATGGTTACGCAAGCGGTCAAGCCGCCCCAGCAGGGTCATGTTGCTGGTGGGCAAAATCACCACGCCCACGTGCTTGTCTCGCAAGGCCGACAAAAGTTCCAACTGAATTTCTTTCAGGCGTCCCACCCGTTCCTGAAAGCGCTGGTCGATAAAATCAATGTCCTGCCGCGTGAGCAGCTTAGCGGACGTTACTTTGGCTATCAAGCGCCGTAGGCGCTCGCGATCTGCGCGGCTCGAAAAACCAGCCCGGATGATTTCAGCTTTATCGCTTTCGGTCAAAACCGGAACCATCCCGGTCATGTTTACCGTCAGCATTTTCTTTTTAATATGCGACAGATAGTCTTCGGGATCGATGCCCAGCGCCAGACCGTGTTCCACTTGCACCACCCGCCAGATTTCAAACGCATGCCGCACGGCATCAATACCCTGCTCGAGGTGGTTAAAAACCTCGCCGTGGTGTGAACGCAGCTGGATGCCCGCCCGCTGCAGCATGCGAATGGCCGGCAGAAAAAGCTCAAAGTCAGCTTTTGACCAAAAACCAGCTTCATTACCAAAGGTATCGACACTCACCAGTTTGCGTCCGACTTCTGCCAGGCGTGGATCACTGCTGCGTTTGATCGCGACAATACGCCGGGCCTGATCGATCAGATCGGCCTGCTTGCTGCCAAAGCTGCGGTTATAATTATTTTTTTCCTTGCGAAAACCCGGCGAAAGAAAAAACCGAAAAGCCGGGTGTTCTTTTTTGTACTGCATAAAACCGTCATAAAGACCGGTAAGCACCTGTTCATCCGTAAGCTGCTCAAGACCCGGAAACTGTTCTGCAGGGGAATCGCCGCCCGAGCGATCCAGCGTAAATTTGAGCTCTAGCCAATGCACGCCATGGTTTTCGAACATGTTCTTGGCCATGTGGTAGGCCGCAGACCGATGCGCCTCATAGCTGGTAAGCAGCAACTTGCCAAAAGCCAATGACGCCAGATATCCATCAAAGTTTTCTGCAGCCTTAGACTCGAGCAGGACACTTAGCTGTGCCGCACTTGTGATCGCTTCAAAATCGCAACCCAAAATATGCCGCGTCTTTTCGTTAAGGATGGCATGCTGCGATGAGTCATCTAGAAATTTGGATAATTCCGCAAACATCCATTCTGCCGGCAGGGCCCCGGTCAGATGGGTGTGCCGGTCAAAGAAGGGCACTTTCAATTCAATTAAAAAATGTCCCAGCAGTTTTGCAAAAGAACTTGCCAGTAACACGTCCATATCAATCTGATAGTTTTCGTACGCTTCAATCAGTCGACGGCAAGCGCGTAAGTATTCAAGCGTCTCGGCGTGCAAGACGCGCTGCTCCCCCTCTGTGAGGGGTAGCAAGGCTGCCAACCTGGATTCGCCCACATCCAACATGTGATACAGAGAGGCTCCCAGCGTCTCGGCCGCCGCCAGTATCAGAGTGTCGGTAAAAAGACGCTTTGTGCCTTCAGTAAGCGCTGGCAGGCGGTCACAAAGGTTTACCGAAGAAAGCAGTGGCACTGAAACTGTATGGGCACTAAACACGTATTATGTATCGTCAAGAGCCCTAAAATAATTCCTGAAAATATCTATAGAAATTTATCGGAGTTGTGGTTCAGGGGTTAAACCCCGTTTACTTCATCTGACTCACACTGGTTTCAAGGTTGTGTAAAAAACCTGCCGACTTGCTTTGGGACAGGGGTTGCGGATTCGGCACATCCGACAGGCACAGGGTCATGTATCGGCCATCAAATTTACTTAAGTAACTTGCCAGAGGCATATCCACCAAAACCGGTTGGCCCGGAAAGGCATCGGTCACAAAATAATCCCCCTCTTTGTGATAGATCATAAAACTGTGTATGGGTCCCTCATGCCCGGGTTCGACATATAACTGCACATGAAATTCTTCGCCGTATTGTGCCAGCAAACGCACAAGCCGCGGCGTGACGCTGGGATCGATGCTGACATCGTCTAAAACCCGCTCGGCCCGCATTCCCGCTTTTTGATATACCGGCATAAGATTTAAAGTGGTCGCAACACCGGTACCATTGGGCGTACCATCGCTGCCAAGCACATATTCATGGTCTGGAATGCCCATACTCAAATTAATAAAAATATTGCAGTAGTGTATGCAGTTGATGCCGCCCTGATGGCCGATGGCCCGTGCCTCGCGCGTCAAAGTTCCATTCGGAGCAATGCCGCCATGGTTGTAGGACACACCCTGAAAGAGTTCCATCGCATAAGCCCGGTTTGCAGCCACAACCGCAGCCTGCTCCGCTGACAACCTTGTGGGATTAAGTGCTGCAATGGCTTGGTCGGCCACGGCGTAGAAACGGAGATTTGTGCCGCGCTCTAGATAGTGGTCATGTATACGATCAAGTAGCGCCAGAACCGCTCCACGGGCCCCAGGATGCCTGTCAAGCAAGCCCAGGGCTTTAAGCAGGCCCAAGGTGGCTGGATGGTATTCCAACTGCGCTGGCCACTGCATACTTTGTGAACTGCCCTCGGCCAAGAGTTCAAAAAATTGACTAACGCTGCCCATAAATTGCTCAAGCAAAACAGACTGCTGATCCACCGGTATGTTTGTAGAGAATTGCATATAAAATTTTGAAAATTGAGACGTATACCCTTGCAGTGGCGCTTCACGCCTGGCAACTTGAGGACCTGCACATTGAGTCGGTAAAAGAAATAATCCAATGACCATGAGGATGTTGTTATTATTTATCGTTCAAAACTCGCCTAAAAACCACCCACTCTGTAACCTAAGGACAACCTATAAAATCTGCCGGGTTTTATAAGGTTTTAGTCATTTTCATGAGGGGGCCCAGTTCGGTAAAAATCCCTTCCAGCGCCGCACGTTGTTCCGGGTCGAGCGGCAATGCCAGAACCCGTTCCACCATAGTCGGCAAGGCCTCCAGCATGCGCTGATCCCAAATAAAAAGCAGGGCCGACATGACCACAGCGACATCGTCCGGCCTGTGTGCAATCATGCGATCCAGCCACTGCAGTACGTCGTCCGGGCGACCCTGCTTGAACCGTATTTGAGCAGCCTGCAAGTAGGGTTGCAGGTTGTCGGGTTCAAGTTCGACCACCCGTTCGTAACATAGGATTGCCGACTCAAAATCGTTTTGCTTGGCATACACCGCCGCCCGCTGCCGATGCAACAGGGGCTCATGGGGCAGTTTTTCAAGCGCCTCGGTCAGCGCGGCGGCAGCCTCATCCGGCTTGTTTTGCTCCATGTACGCCACCGCCAGATTATTCCAGCAGTCCGTGTCCAGGGGCTTCCATGACAACATAAGCCGATAGAGGGTGGCGGCATGTTCAAAATCGCCGGCATGATAATAGCGCAGCGCCATGCGCTTGCTGTTTCGCATTTCAAGCGTTTCACCAATGCCCAGCGCAAGATTCCAGCCGGACGCGCCCGCCACCGCCTCGTCATCCTTTAGGTGGCGCAAAAATAGCTGATGCAAACGCGGCGCAACCAGCTTGGGCTGATAAATTTGAAGTCTGACTGCGTTGATGCCAGCGTCAGTATAATTTTTCTGATGCATGTGGACATAGATCATGGCGCCCAGCAGTTCGGGGTGGTCGGGATGGTGAATTAATGCATCTTCGATCACTTGCCGCTGCAGGGCATGCTTATGCTGCAAGGCAAAGGCCCGCACCCGCGCAAGGGTGGCTTTGACATAGAATTCCGAATTCGGCACAATGGGCGCCAAAAGTTTTTCAATCTCATCCCACTTTTCCTCATCGATATACGCCAGGGCCAGGTTGACGGTGACTTCGGCCTCGCCGGGAACAATGGCCAGCGCTGTAAGATAGGCACCAACGGCGTCGGACTTTTTTTGGTAATACAGAACCGCGCCCAGGTCGTTCCAATATTGCGGGTTGAAGGGCTCCATGACGCACAAGTTCCGGAGGATCACCTCGCCCCGATCGAGGTCGTCCAAATCGCCCTGCGAGTAAAACTGGTAGGCGTATTCCAAAAGCCGCGCATCGTCGGGATACTGGGCCAGCAGACGTTCGTAATACCGCGCCGTGTCCGCCGGAACCCAGGCCTTCCAATGTTCGGCTTCGTTTCCATCTTTCGCGCGATACGCCTGTCCGCGCCGCAGCATGAGGCGCGCGTAGGGGCGCGTCACGTGCGCCATGTCGCCCACGCGATTTCCGCTGTTCCACATGGCGCCGGAATTACAGCCGTTGATTTCGATGATGTAAGGGACGAACAAATCTTGTTCCCGCCGCAGAATAACGTCGATCCCGTTCCAGTCGAGCACTCCCGCCGTCCCGGCCGGCACCAAGCCTTCGATGGCCGCTTGCACCGCGTGGTACTGCTTAATCGCCGTGTTTTGAATCGTCGCGCACATTTGGGCTTTTTCGGCGGCACTCAAACCCAGCAATGTTTGGACTTCTTCGAGCGTCAAGGTTTTGGCGGTGAGTGACAGGTTGACCGGCCCGCCCTTGGGCGAATGTCGCACGGAAATGCCAGCCACGATGGTTTGATCATCATCATCGCGGGTGATGAACACGCGCAGGTTCCAGTCGTGTTCCACGCCGCCAATCACAATGTACGGCGGTTCGATGCGCTCCTGCACCAAGAGGCTTTGACCGCTGGCAAGCAAAATCGACACAAAGTTTTTCATGCGCTCCACAAAGGCTGGATCATTGAGGTCGCCGATCATGACACCCGTGCCGTTGTCGCTGTCGTCAGACTTGACCGCCACCCGTCCAAAACCCATGCTCCAGAGTTCCAGAACAAGGAGATCAAGATGGTCATGCTCTGCTGCGCAAATGATTTCGGACAGCGGGTAGCGCGTGCGCAAAGTTTTTTGAAAATGGTCGAGGTGCTGGGGATCCGGGGAGCATACCCACACCGCCTTGGGCACGCCCACGCCCGCATGCATCAATATGCGGTGGCCCAGATCCTTGCCCACCGTGAGGCGCTGGTGCCAGCCGGAGGTCGGGCCGGGAACATCGGAGTAATAATCGAAGCCGTAGTCCACCGGCACGGGCTGACTAAACTTGACCTGGTGATAATGCTCCGGCCCGCGCACCATGGCCTGCTCGACCCATGCACGTTTGCGACCATCTTTGTAGCGATCCTGATACCACTTGCCTTTGAGCGTCATCAGCGGCGCGCCGCCCAGTTCATGCAGGGCTTCCACTTCGGCAAGGTCGTCCTCGTTGGCGTGGCGAAAATGCACTGCCACTTTTCCCTTCATTCCGTCTTCGAAACCTTGCGGACAATTTTCGCTGAAGGTGGGATACCCGAAACGTTCGAGCAGCAGCTTGAACATCAAAAGGCCCATGTCCGACTCGGCGGCGATGCCCGCATGTTTCGAAACTTCCGCCAAACGTGGCGCGATATTTTCATGGTACTCCCGCGCCATGCGGGCGTAGATGCGTTCTTTGATCCGTTGACCAACCCCGATCGCCCTGTTCCCGGTCTCGTCCTCGATCTTGATTTCGGAATCAGAGTCTTCCACCGTTGTATCGGAACCAGAGACAGGTTTTAAACCTGTCTCTACGCCGCGCAACTTTTGCAATTGCCTTTCAAATTCCCTGGCATCAAAAAATCCATGATCCATCAGCCAATGCAGGCGCGCAATCAAGAGCGGCGCAGTTTGGGCGCGGGTGGGGTCGATGAATTTGGTGGAAACCGGACGGCTGCCGCCCGGCGAGGTCCAAGGCACGGCCAACTCCGCAGTTCCCAAAGATTCCAGAAACAAGTTCCAATACCCCAGCGCCAGCACGTTTTGCAAATGGCCGTGGAATAACGCCAGGTCGCGATCGTGTCCAAAATGCTCCACATAGGGCCATATCAGACGGCTGAACTCGTTGTAAAAACGCAGCAAATCGGGCAAGGCTCCCTCTGGCGTGGCGGCGGCGTATTCCTTGTAAAGGTTCAGCGTGGCGGTCAGGCCCACCAGGCGGAATTGCTTCGGCGGAATAATGTTGCATAGTTCACGCAACGTTAAAAACTGCGCGTTCAGAGTATCCACCAGAGAACGAAATGTTTGCGTTGCATCCGCATCTGCGGCCCGGAACATGATTTCCGGCACTAGGCTGGCAATGGTTTCGAGGCGCTGGGCAAGGGTTTTTAAGAACACCTGGGGAGCGCCGAAAAAGTCCTGATTCATTATATGTCTCGCGTGCTCATTTAAGGCGCACCCGTGTCTGTGCTGCCGTCGTCTTTCTTGTATATCAGGTACGGAATTGAATCGTCGGCCAGAATGCCCTGCACCAAAACGTCGACGTCGGGGCTGGTGATGATGGGATCCAGATAAACACCAAGTTCCGAACGTTTTTCAAAGTCAATCTGGGTGACATAGGCTTCCAGAGAGTACTGGGTTTTCACGGTTTCCATTTGCTGTACGGACTGGTAGGGATCAGCAAGCCATTCCTGATAGGCCACCGATGTCAGCAGGGCATCGTAAAGGCGTGCGTAGGTAATGAATTCATCGCAGGCATTGGAGTCGCAGGGCGCAGCATCTTTGCCGCTTTCGTCAAACCAAACGTGAATCAACTCATGGAGGGTGTCGACTTTTACGCGCACAGCGCTGTCCGTCATCCACTGAATTTCAGTCCAGTTCTGGGTGCAGGGCCCGATGCCCGAACCGTCGAATTCCGTAAAAGCGATAACGCGGGTATATACGTTGAGCGACGGGTCGCAAACATCCCGCAAATCGTCACGAATATCGACCACGTTGGGAATGCAATCGGGCAGGTACTCCCGAAGTTTTGGATCTGCGGCAGCCAGAGCGTATAGTTCATCGCGGTACTGTTCCATTTCGCGCTGGGCCTTGGCCTGTTCGCAACCATAAGGATCGCTGGTGTTTTCGCAGGGATGCCATTTGCGGTACAGCCATTCGTTATAGATCGATGTGGTGACCAGTATGACGCCGAAAGGGGCAATGAACATCCAGAATACGATCCGGTCAAGAACTTCGCGGGGCGTAAGTTTGTGTTCTTCTTGCTCGGATTCCGGCGTTGTGGCGACTTGCTTGAGCAACATGTATCTATCCATCGCGTAGGGTCGCCAGACCATGCAGAGGCTTATTTAGTTATTCAAAATGTGAGAATCGTTTTTAAAATGATCATATAATATCTATTGACTAAATTTATATAACCCATCAAGCAAACAGCAATTTCGGTTGCAGAAAAATGTGTAATTTAAAATCGTTTCCACCAAGATCTTCAACCATATCGGCGATTTCAATCTTGAAACCATAGCTTACGTATGGCGCCACACGGGCTTCTACGCGTGAAATCGCCTGAGCAAGGGCATCATCACCTTTGAATTTGTCTAAGTATTCCTGGCGAACACTGTTAATTTGCTCTTGCAATACTTGCGCCTCACTCATCCTCGCCATGGCTGCGATCCGCCGCGCGAGGTCATCCATCCTTGTACTAAATTCAAGGGACACATTCATAGTAAGCTTTGTATAATCCGGCGGCTGGGTGGTCATAGCGGTTTGATATGACTTCCGCAACGCCGCAGGATCAAAATTGAAGGCCACTCCAATGAACGCTTCCAACAAGTAAACAGCTTCAGAGCTTTCAAAAGCAACTGTATCTGTGCCGTGGACAGAGAAAAAATACAACAACTGAAGGGCATATTCATCCATCGTTCGGGCAGCTTGCTCACCGTTTGGAAACCAGGCCGAAAGCCGTTTGAGGGCGGGGTGTTGGGCAATTCCTTTAAGGCTCTCGGGCGTGGCATCCGCAAGATAATTGGCCAGAAAAGCCACCCCGGCGTCGCTCAATATGGCATCGGCCAGGTCGGGGCCAATATGGGATTTTAATTGGGCACGCAGTTCGGGAATAGACACGACCGCTTCATTTACGGCGGAGGACTTGTATAAAAATGTCATGGTTTACCTCGTTCTTGGACTGAATACACGAATTATTCGAAAAGCTATCGTCAAAGCACCAGAAAAATTTCAATCTTTTTCGCTTTGTTTCGCTTCATTTATACAACCACGGAGTCCCCACCATGGGGTCCCGTGTGGTATCTGGGGGCGTTCAGGCAGACAGAGGCTTGTTGAGTGAACATCTATATATTCTGATGTTCCATGTTATGCAGTGTGCGGGCTTATGTTTAAACTCCTCTAAGGGGGGGCATTTTCGCTAAACGATGAAATCACTGCGTCTATATGTGACGCTGGCTGTCTGCTTAAGCTTGGCGAGCCAGGGCTTTGCCCGCGAATGGGGTGAAGAAGCCTATGATCTCGAACGCGTCGGAAACTGGGAGATGAGCCCCTTCACAGGCATCTATCTCAATGGAACAGATTATGCCGGTGGCATGGTTGTAGGTGGTCAAGGCACCTATTACCTGACCGAATCATTGGCCGCCAATGTGCGCTTTGACAATGTCTTTACCTCGGGACAAAGTAGCGGCTTACCCACCTCATTAACATCGGCCATGTTTGTCGGTGGTCAATATCAACTCAACGACATGCCCTTTGGCCCGTTTTACCCCTATGCCGGATTAAATTTAGGGCTTTATTTTGCCTCCCCGGCACCCGCTGGGCGCAACAGCACCGGGGCACTAATCGAAGGCGGCGTGGGTGCCAAATATTACTTGGAAGACAACAAAAGTGGTTTTTTTGCCGAAGCCCGGGACGCCATTTTTTCAGACGGAGGCGTTTTTAATTTAAAGCTGGCTGCTGGGTTTTTGATGGTGCTCGAGGAATCACGTTTTAGAGATTCCGACAATGACGGCATCCCCGATGTTAAAGATGCCTGCAAGTTTCATCCCGAAGATTTTGACGGTTTCCAGGATAGCGATGGTTGCCCCGAACCCGATAACGACAACGATGGCGTCTACGACATCAACGATAAATGTCCCAAAGACGCCGAAGACTTTGACAAGTTCGAAGACGGTGACGGCTGCCCCGAAGCCGATAATGATAAAGACGGTTTTCTGGATACCGTGGATAAATGCCCCAACATTCCCGAAGACATGGATGGATTTCAGGACAGCGATGGCTGCCCAGAACCCGATGATGATAACGACCATGTAAATGACGATCTCGACAAATGCCCCCAACAACCCGAAGATTTTGATAATTTTGAAGATAATGACGGCTGTCCCGAAATTGATAACGACCAAGACCGTATCTTAGACGTAAATGATGACTGCCCCGACGATGCAGAAACCTTTAATGGTTACGAAGACGAAGACGGATGCCCAGACCGCGTGCCGGCACCGTTGCAGATCCTTGAGTTTTATGAGGAAGGTTATTCGCTTGGCATGATGCCTTTTCGTGCCGGATCGGTAAAGCTTTATTGGCAAGATCGTGAAATTTGTCGCGCAGCCATGACCCTTTCCAAGGCCAAACCTTTTATTGATATGGATATCAAGGGTCATATTTGGCGCGAAGCCAGCGCTGCCGAACGCGAACTCACCAAACGGCGTGTGCACGCCATCCGTAAATGGTTCATCGAAAACGGCTTGATCCCTGAGCGCATTCGTATTTTTGAACTGATGGATACCCCCGAAAAAAAAGACAGCACCCGGGTCGAAATTACCCTGCACCATAATTCTTTGTACGAAAACCGCTGAAATTTTCCGGCGTATTCGCCGATATAGATCATGCGTGTTTCCCTGGATTCTCCCAGTCCGGTTATCGCCGACCTTGCCAGCCCTCGTTTAGGGATCACGCCCACTCTGGCAGCGGCCCTGCGTCTGGCCTACCCCTTAAGAAGCAATTACCGCAGCGAACAATACTGGACCACCTACACCCCGCGCGGCGACAAGGATAAATACGAAAGTCTTCCGCCCGGCGCATTGTATTTTTTAAGTGATCTGGCAGTAACCATCCGATCCGAAGACAGCGGCAGTTTTGCCAGTGATTTTTTGGAACGTTACCTCGAAGCGTTGCCGATAGAACAAGCCCACAGCTTTCGCAATCTGCTTTTGGCCGTCATGCCGTCTGCAAATATTCTGGCGGACAGCTTTTTGAACAAGGCCGGAGCTTTTGTTGGCGCCTATGCCCCCAACAACGGGCGTGTCAAAGGTTCCCAACTATTTTTTGACTGGGTCTTTTATAACATCGACTGCAGCGACTTTGGCACGTATGGCTACACCGGACATGTGTACTACGACTTGGCAAACATTCCAGCAGTTTTGGATCTGGTGCGCCAGACCTTGTTAAAAGAAGGCGCAGACGAACCCTATACACGCGCCGTGCTTGAAAAACTTGCCCGCTTTGAGGGCAGCCCGTCCCATGCTGCTTTGCAGGCTTTCGCTGGCCGTGGCCGTGGCCACAAGGAAAAATTTCATGATTCTGGGTCTTGGGGTCCCGGAGAAATGATGGCAAGACAGTCCTACGGCGTGGGTTCTCGTGGACTCCGTAACGGGTATCGGGAAGAGAATGATTTACTTTCGCAATTTAAAGAAAAAGTTACCGGAGCTGATCCGGCGGCCGTGCGCGCTTTTCGCAGCGCCTTGCGCGATTTTGAGTATCTGCTTACCTGGGCACGCTTTTACGACAAGATGAAAGTTCCTTACTGCACCCCTGTCATCGGCCCGGAAGTATCGGAATTGCGTATCGAAAACGGCCGAAACCTGGCCTTGGTGGTCGCGCCGGAAAAAGACGAACACTACCAATGGCATCTCGCTGATCGCGAAGTGGTGCCAAACTCGATCTGTTTTTCACCGGAGCGTCACAACATTTGTCTTTCGGGCGCCAATGGCGGTGGTAAAACCCATCTGCTCGAAATGATTTCCAACGCCACCCTGATGGCCCACCGGGGTCTGCTGCCTCTTGCAAAAGCCATGAGCGCGCCCGTTATGGGAGTGCTGGAACATGGCGTGAACAA
>JAHFDA010000061.1 GCA_023249225.1 bacterium | reverse complement strand
GGCCTACGAGCTGCAAAAGTTCGAGCAGGAGCGCAGCGAGATCTACCCCGGATTATTCACACATATGGTTGTGGCGGGCGGGCGATGGAAATTAATGCTCGCTTAACCCGGATTATTCACGCATATGAAGCGGACTATTACACACGGAAACCCGCTACGAGTAAAGTATGAATAGTGCGGGTTAAGCTGCTTTTCGATCATATTGCAGAGGCAGGATGCCATTCAAATCCATGCGCTTGGAGGCGTCCATAATTTCGATGCCGACAATCCGGTTGTTTTTTCCAATATCGACAACGATGCCTTCGGCCACTTCCTGATTGATAACGTCTTGAGTCTGAAGGTCTAAGCGCAGATACAAGAGATCCGTTCGGTCATTGTAATTGATATGCATGATTTTTTACTCCTCCCAAGTTCCATAGAAAACATAAACAGTGACGGTTACCAAATTTTCTATTTCTTGTACGTAATACACGACAACTTTTTTCTGCTTATAATACTTCCCATTTCGGTCCCGGTTGAAACCAAAGGTCATAGATTTACCAAATCTTCCGTATTTGGCTTCCTGCGCCTTGCCTTTGAAGATCACCTGCCGGATTTCTTCTTCAGACGCCCCTCGCTCGAGGGCTCTTTGAAGCGTGTGCGGATCAATCAGGACTTTCACGCAGATAATTTTACCATTCCTTCACGCTTCACCTTCATGCTTCATTCTTGAAAAAATGGTGACCCGCCCGAGACTCGAACTCGGGACACCCTGATTAAAAGTCAAGTGCTCTACCACCTGAGCTAGCGGGTCTGGAATGCTATCAGTCTACAATCGAAGGGGTATTTTCTACAACCTTTAGCGTGCTGGAACCCGTTCCTTTTGTTTTTCAAACAGCACACAAATTTTTTTGCTGCGTGGGCTAAAACGTAGAATCTGGCTGTCGGCGCTGATGTTTTTTCCGTCGGCCTCGGCGCGTAAAAGCGGCAATGGACAACGCAGCTTGATGTCCTTGGGCGTAGAAAGGTAACGTGGCTCAAACTGCAATTCAAGCTCGCCATGCTTGCTCATGTGGGCCCACAGATCCATGGAGCCAAAGCGCGTCACAGCGCGTTTAATGTCGATTACCCAGTCGTGATCGCAGCCAAAAAATGCCAGGCCCGGCAGCAGCCACAGGACATCATGGGTGTCAGTGCTGGCCATACGGGCCAGCAGCCACAGCGTCAGCAGCGAGGTTTCGGGCCACTGCCCGCGCCCACCGGCGCCATAGCGCGTTTGCGGGTGCCAGTATTCTGGATAAGCGCCCAGCATAGGCTGCTGCAAAAGTTGCCTTAGCCCCGCAGCAAACAGCTGTGGTTCAGTCAACAATGCCGCATGCAAGGCATAGAGTTGGTCGGCGCTGGACTGCAAGCGACAAGCGGTCGGCTCCGCTGGTGCCAGGCGCGCATGCAACAACTTGCGCATGTCGGGATGCGTGGGCGCCAACAAACCCATGGGCCAGACCAACGGCGCCAGTATTTCAGCCTGCGGACTATGCCACATAAGTTTTTCAAAACCCGGTCGCAGGCCATCGAGTTCCGCGCCCGCCTGAAATTTAAATTTGGTATCGCCGCCAAACTGCGCATACCACGACAAGGTGGCTACATCCCAGGCCACCGACTGAATTTTTTCAGAAGCATACGCGCCCGCAGCCAGCGAGCGGGAGACATCTTCTTTGCGCAGGTGTTCCACGCGCTTGAGCACCGCAGACAGCTCTGGCAGGATCCAATCACGTTCCCAGTCACGGTTATCAGTCCACAACGCCAGCCGGGTAAGCATAAAAACGGCCAGGCTGTCGCGGGGCGCAGGCGGCAAAAAGTCACAACGGGCCTTTAGACGCGTTTTAGAATCAAACAAGAGATCAGAAAACAAAGCCAAATACTGCTCGCGGGGCGAAAGATCGGGAGCATCGGGCCGCAGCACCTTGGACGTAAACGTCAGCGTATTTTGCCACAAGCGATCAAGGGCTGGCGTAGGCCAACGGAACTCTGGCCAGGGTTCCGGCGCCACTGCAATAGACGGATTGGCCAGGGGTTTGCTTTTCGAGAATAGGGCCCGGCCCAACAAACGTGGTTTGTTTTCGGCCAACAATAGCTGTCGCAAAGTCACGGTCTCACGGGTGCCCGAACGCAAGGCAAACTTCCACGCCACCAGCGCTTGCGCCGCACCGGCAGAATCTTTGTGGGTCAAACGAAACTGCCAGGTCTCGAGGCGCCTCGCCAGATTGCCCTCTGAAAGCGGTCCGCAGAGCACATTGTCAGGTTCACGCTCCCACTGCAAAGCCAGGCGTCCGTTCACGCGACAGCCTTCTTGCGGGTGCGCGTGGATGCGGTCGATACGGCCGGCCGTTTCACGACCCCAGGGCTGCACCGCCAGTACCAACCACAGGGTCTGTGATTCAAAAGTCTGGTTTTCGATGCTGATCTGGCGCTGCACGCTGGGCTTTTCGCCCCCCAGCTGCCAGCGGGTTTCGGAGCTTAGGCGGATATGATTGCACTGCCATGTGTGTGTCAGCGCAGCATCTGCCGAGGCCCATTCGCACTGACACGCATGCGGATAACCTGTGCCCCACAAACGCTGTCCGTCCCAAAACATGACATTCCAGGCCCACTCACCCAAGCCGCTCCATAACCAGCCCGCCGGGTCGATACTGATACGAATCTGACTGCCTTGATCAGCGTCTTCGATCCAGCTACGGAAGTGGTGGTTTTCAAACCCCTGATAACCCTGGTAAAAACCCTGGGGATTACTGCGCGATTCTGAAACCCAAAAGGGAGCGGGAGCATCCATGCCTTGCTGAAGCATGCTACGACCCCGCATCAAGGCAGCTTCGACGGCAGTAGCCTTAGGTTTCATTGCGCTTCGTCACCCACCGGGCTTAAATGTTGGCGCATCAAAATCCACAGTACGCCACTGCCCAACACCAAGGCTACCATCATTAGCACACAACCCGCATAGGGAATAAAAGAAAGCGCAAACAATAAAAGCAAGCCCATCAAAAGCGCCAGCCAGGCCCGCATGTTGTCGATGCGCCTCATCAGAAAACACCCCATCAAAGCGCCAGAAAAAGCCAAGGCTAACATCAAAACAAAAAACCACAGGCTCAAAAGCAAGGGTACAAATACCAGACCCACCAGGGTCACACACAAGACTAGCAGCAGGGCAAGCATCGCCAGCTGCACAAGCACGCCTTTGATCAAAACACCTTTAATGTACGACTCCAGGAGTTCACGCGCCTGATTCAACGCTTCGGGCCAAATCCAAAAATAGAGCCAGCCCAAAAGCAATGTGGCCAGCATCAGGCCAACCTTAAGCCAAAAGAGTATGACCGTGGCCGCATGTTTGAACCGTCCGTGATAACGCTGTTTAACCCGTTGCGAGCTGATCACACCAAAATCTTTTGCCCGCAAACCTCCACCGGTCGTCACGTTGGCTTCACGCACCAGGCGGCCCCCCAACACCAGGGCGCCATGTTCAAGAAAGGCACCTTGATGCAAGCGCAGGTTGGCCCCCACACAGATCACCATGCCACGCACGCGGCCAAAGACCTGCACCGGCCCGCCCAGGCTGATCACCGAGTTGCTTTGACCTAAAACTTTAATCGGAGCGCCCACCCCCAGGATCCAACCCGAGCGACTGTCTGCTTCAACACGCACAAATTTACCCAGGCTTAATAAATCTGCTGCCCAGGCTGACGCAAGCGTGACTCCTACGGCAAGCAACAAGGCCAGGATAAACCGTAATGCCGACTGTGTTTTCATGCTATGCATCCCCCACTGGCACACGGGTGCGCAACGTGAGTTCCGAAATAGTGGCATGTTCTCCGACCGATAGACAACTCCACACCGCTTCGGCCACTTCCTCGGGCCGTATCATTTGACGGCGATCCTTTGAAAAATCAGCCGGAAAAAATTCGGTGTCCACCATGCCCGGCATCACCGTACTCACTTTGATTCCTTCGGAACGCAGCTCCTCGATAAGCGCCTCTCCAAAACCCCGCAGACCCCACTTGCTGGCACAGTAATGGGTCATGTTGGCAAAACCCACCTTGCCAGCCACCGAAGAGATGTTGACCACATACCCCTCACCCTGGCTCTGAAATACCGGAACCAGCTTGCGCGTCAGGTAGATGGGCGCACGCAGGTTAATGGCCAGCATACGGTCAATGTCGCTCATTTTTGTGTTTGCCAGCGGTGACCAAAAGCCAAAACCGGCATTGTTGACCAGTACATGCACGCTACCCCATTGTGCCTTGCAGGCCTCCAACGCCTGATCCATGGCAGCATCGTCGGTGACATCCATACAAACATAACTGGCCTGTCCACCCGCCGCTTGAATTTTTTTAACATGCTCGCGTAATTTAGATTCGCGCCGAGCCGCCAAGACTACCACCATGCCGACATTGGCCAAACGCTGGGCAATGGCCAAACCAATACCCGAACTGGCACCGGTAATGAATGCTACTTTGTCTTTAAACAAGTTAAATGGCCACAACTTCGGTAATTTGGGGAACTTCGGATCGAATACATTCTTCCACGCCCATCTTTAAGGTCATAATCGAACTGGGACAACCCACACATGCGCCGCTCAACTGCACCACAACCTTACCCGCAGGCATCTCAACATCGACCAAGGCAATGTTGCCTCCGTCCATTTGGATACCCGGACGAATCAAGTCAAGAGCTTTCTCAACTTTTTGATAAATTTCGATGTATTCTTCGGTACGGCTTTTAGGAAGCTGCGCTTCATCAATGGCTGGATCGGTCATAAGCAAGTCTCCTTAAAAATGAATGCTGCGGGTTAATTTTGCCTTGCCCAGGCATCCTAGGCAAGTTCGAAATCACACTCTAACATGCAATATACTAATGTAGGTGTTTCGCCAGGATACTTGGAGACTGCTCCATAGCACACTTAAAGCCACCGGGAGGCCAGGTTATCTGGTGGTGGTCAGCAAATATGCTGCCTTGGCAGACGTCGAAGCAGCTTACCAGGCTGGCGTCCGCGACTTTGGCGAGAGCCGGGCCCAGGATCTGCGGGTCAAACAGGCGCATTTTTCAGCTTATTCTGATCCCCCACGTTGGCATTTTATGGGCCACTTGCAACGTAATAAGATCGCTAAAGTATTACCCCTGGTGAGTTCGTTGCACAGCGTCGACAGTCTAACCCTGGCCCAGGCTCTTGAGGAGTACTGTCAAAAAAATGCACTTTCAAACACCCTGGACGTTTTTCTGGAGATCAATCTTTCGGGTGAAGCACAAAAGCATGGCTTTGATCTTACGGATCTTAAAACACTGGAACAAGCCTGGACCATCCTTGGCCGCACCCCGCAACTGCGCCTTGCAGGTCTGATGGGCATGAGCAGCGCCAACGCCAGCACAGAGCTTGTCCGAAAGCAATTTGCAGACCTGCGCGCGCTACGCGACTTGCTTGGCAGCCGCCACACGCATAGCGGCTTGTGGCTGTCGATGGGCATGAGCCAGGACTATGCCGTGGCACTGGCCGAAGACGCCAATGTCCTGCGCATTGGTTCACTTTTGTTTGAAGAATAAAAAAAATCTGCATGAGCCTGTAAAAAATTTTTAAAAAATTCTTGATCTTCCACAGGGCTGCCATTACGATATAAGTAAATAAGTTTGAAAGTTTTTAAAGGGGGCTCCCGTGAGTGAAATTTGGCACAACACAAAAATATTTTTTGGCTTTACTGCAAACCCGCATGACCGTGAAGAAAAGGTATTACAGGTTGCAGCACGCAAACCCACTGTGCCGGGTCTGCGAGGCTCGTTGGTGTCCTTGCCGCACAATAAACCTGTGAGCGCTGGCGAAGTGGTGGTCATGGAGCCACGCATGTACGAAGACAGCCTTAATATTGCGTCTTATGTGCGCGAAGGCAAACCCGTCATCGTCAATTTAAAGTACCTCGATACCAAAAACGGCCTGCGTTTAATTGATTTTGTATGCGGCACCACCTATGCCATCAACGGCCATATGCAGCGCATTGCCGATAATATCTTCTTATTTACGCCCGAAAACATTTTGATCCACGATGCCGATGAGCGCAGCAACTTAGAAAAAGGCATCGAAAACGCTGAAAAAGAAGTCTTCTTTAAGCGCCAGGCTGCTGCGGGCCTTTAATTTGGGGCCTTATTTACATCCTTTAAAAATTTCTCTTTAGCCCGCACTATTCATACTTTCTTTGTTCGTAAGCCCAGTGGCAGGGCCACTGGGAGCTGGACAGAGGACGTTACACTTCTAAGCCCAGGCAAGGCCTGGGGGCTTCAGAACACGCAGGCCCTGCCTGCATGCTTGGAAAAAAAGTGCACATGTCCAGCTCGCATGCGGCCCTGCCGCTGTGCCTGCTATGTGGCAAAGCTGAATAGTTACCATTATTCACGATATGCGGGCCCCCGTGTGTAGGCGTCCGCTTCATATGCGTGAATAATCCGGGTTAGAAAACTCTCGGCGATTTCTCTATGATAAAAACAACAGCCTATGGCTGAAGTTTTTATACCCGCCGCCGTTACCTTTCCGCCCGCTCTTGGCCAGGCGCATGTAGATGCTTGGATCGAAACCTATACCGGAGATGCTCAAAAGCGTGCCCTTGCCCGTGAGCAACTTTTGCGTCTGGGGCCCATGGGTCTGCCCGCCATGTTTTCGGCGTTCGACCACCAAAGTGGTTACGCCCGTTTCTTGGTCATTGAGCTCATCGAAACCCTGGTAGACCAGAACCCTTTGCTGGCGCGCACAGCGTTGCGTTGGGCGCAACAATATCACCGTTATCATCTGGGTCAAACCCGCGCATTTTTAATTTATTGTTGGGGAAAAACTTTTTCGCCCTTGGAGGCATTGAATCTTAGCCCGGTATTCACATGGTACGGCGATACCCACCCACTGGTGCGCATGACCCTTTTAAACTTGATTGCAGCGCGCGTCGATGCCAGTCGGGCCGAAGAACTTAAATCTTTTTTAAGTTTTGTGATCCATGATCCCAATCCGCTGCTACGCCGGACAGGCCTGCGTCTGTGCCAGCACCTGCGCGTAGGCCCAGCCTGGCTGCGCCTGCTGCGTCTGCGTCCTTTAGACCCCCAGGAAACCTTGTCTATGCGCGAGCGAATGTCGTTGTTTGCATAATTTTTTGATACACTAATCACGCGCCATATTTCCCAAGCGGAGGATTAAGGTTTATGTCACAAATTTTGTCTATCCATGCCCGCGAAGTGCTCGACAGCCGCGGCAACCCCACCGTCGAAGCCGATGTCAGGCTGGACTCGGGAGCCTTTGGTCGCGCCATTGTCCCCAGCGGTGCTTCAACAGGCAGCCGTGAAGCCATTGAGTTGCGCGATGGCGGAAAACGTTATCTGGGAAAGGGCGTGCAAAAGGCTGTTAAAAACGTCAATGCAATCATTGCCCCCGCCCTGGTAGGCCAGGATGCCTTTGAACAGTTGCAAATCGACGAAACCATGATTGCGCTTGACGGCACGCCCAACAAGGCCAAACTGGGTGCCAACGCTATTTTAGCCGTCAGCCTGGCCAATGCGCGTGCCGCTGCCGAAGAATTAGGCTTGCCGCTGTATCGGTATCTGGGTGGTCCATCGGCGCACCAGCTTCCGGTACCCATGATGAATATCATCAACGGCGGTGCCCATGCCGACAACACCATTGATTTTCAGGAATTCATGATCATGCCGGTGGGCGCCGACTCTTTTGCCGAAGCCATCCGTATGGGCACCGAAATTTTTCACAGCCTTAAAAAAACGCTTAAGGGCAAGAACCTCAACACCGCCGTGGGCGACGAAGGCGGTTTTGCGCCCAACCTCAAAGATAATGAAGAAGCCCTCAAAATCATCAGTGAGGCCGTCAAGAGCGCTGGCTACAAAACCGGCAAGGATGTCATGTTTGCCCTGGATGTCGCCAGCAGTGAGTTCTTCAAAGAGGGCAAGTACGTCCTTGAGGGTGAAAATGTCACCCGCAGCTCTGAACAAATGATCGATTCCCTTGAACACCTGGTCGATCATTACCCGATCATCAGTATCGAAGATGGGCTCGCCGAAGGCGACTGGAAGGGTTGGGCCAAGCTTACCGAACGCCTCGGAAAGAAAGTTCAACTGGTGGGAGACGATCTCTTTGTCACCAATACCCGCATTCTGGCCGAAGGCATCCAAAAAGGCATCGCCAACTCAATTCTAATCAAGGTAAATCAGATCGGCACCCTAAGTGAAACCTTGGCGGCCATCGAAATGGCCAAACGCGCCCGCTATACCGCCATTATCTCCCACCGCAGCGGCGAATCTGAAGACAGTACCATCGCCGACCTGGCCGTTGCAGTCAATGCCGGACAGATTAAAACCGGTTCGGCCTCACGCTCCGACCGTCTGGCCAAATATAACCAGTTACTACGTATAGAAGAAGGTCTCGGAAAACAAGCCCGCTACTTGGGGGCCCAGGTGTTTTATAATCTTACGTAAGTCGTGTTCAGCCTGCATCACTTTCGTAAAAGTTTGGCCATCTCGTTATGGGAGCTTGGTTTTCTGACCAGTCTGACGCTTTATCTGCTGGCCATAGTCTTTAACGGACTTGTGGGCTACAATAGGCTCAATCGCGAGGTTCGTGTTTTGACAGAGGCTTGCCAGCGTTTACGACAGACCAACCAACTACAATGGCAAATGCTACAAACCCGTCAAAGTCCCCAATATCAAGATCAACGTATTCGCCAGGAGCTGGGTTTTGTGAAACCCGGTGAAGTGGCTGTGGTCTTTCTAAAAAATCATCATGACTGAAGTCCCCCAAGTCACCATTGGCGAGGTGGTCGAGGGCCGGGTAACCGGTATCACCAAATTCGGAGCCTTCGTTAAGCTGGTCAACGGGCGTGACGGCTTGGTGCATATCAGCGAAATCGCCAATGAGTTTGTGGCCGACATCAATCAATTTGTCACCGTGGGTGACACGGTCAAAGTAAAAGTCATTGGCTTAAACACCAAGCTCAACAAGTTTGACCTCTCTATTAAACAGACCTTGGAAGATGCCAAGAAACCCATCGACAAGGTCAAAATGCGTCCCATTTTAAAGCGTTCCGAAAATTCCATGTTCGAAGACAAGCTCTCTTCGTTTCTCAAAAAAAGCGAAGAAAAACAAAATGACCTGCGGCGCCAGATGAAGGTAAAGCAGGGCACCATTAAAAAACGTAAACCCTAGCGCCTTGCGCAGCATTTACCTGATCTTATTGTGTCTGTGTACTGCCGCCCCGCTTGCGGCGCAGGAGGTACCTAGTCCGTCAACTGAAGTCACGCTCAACTTGTTTAACCTGCCACCCGCCGAGGTCGAAAGCCTGTGGAAATGGAAACCCGATCATGCGCCAGTACAAAGCCTTGCGGTCATCGATCAGTGCCTGTATGCGCTTTCTCCCACCGCCGGGGTATGGCGTTTAAGCGACAAGGGTCGCCCCTTATGGCATTTGGCACTTAGCGACGCCCATGTGGCCGGAAGCTACCTTGACTATGTTTGGATCACACGCGGAAACCGTGAGCTTTACGCGGTCGATAAACTGTATGGCTATATTGTCTGGACCTACCGCTTTGAACAGCCCATGGCCAGCCCTCCCTTTACCTTTGACCAATTTGTCTGGGTGCTGGATCAAAGTCAGCAACTATGGCGCCTCGATGTCAAAACGGGTCATCGGGAGATCTGGGAACACTTTAGCAATCTGTCTGGCCCCTATTTTTTAGGCGCCAGTGAGCAACGCCAACTGGCCCTTGCAGCCCGCCCCTGGTGCAGCATTGCCGGAGCCAAGGCGCACGCCAGTGAGGCGCTGCCCATGTTGCCGCCTCCGCATCCACGCCTGGCACACTGGACCCCACAGAGCGATGGAGTTTACTACGTCAACGACAGCGGCCACCTGACGCACTGGGTTGGCGCAAGCAACTTTGAAGTCTTCGATCAAACCGTGGCCGACCAAATTTGGATTCTGCCGCCTTATGTGCTGATTTATTCTGAAAACACCCAGAGCTTGCGCGTGTTTAAAAACCGTCTCCTGGTTTACACCTTAAATGATGTGGTACATCCGCAAGGTGCAGCCTACCTCGACAACCACATTCTTGTGTTTTACGACAAGGGCGAGCTGGCAGGAATCAATGATCTCGAATGGCGCGAAACATTTACCTTGCGTATCAATACATGGGCCACAGACCAACCCGTGTGCTTTTCTAAGGATACGGCTTACTTTATTACCCCGCAGGGCGAGGTCGCAGCAGCCGTTGTTCTGTTAGACCTTTTTTAAAGTCTCAAGCCCGGTAGACGCTCAAACGTTCTTTGCGTGAAGGATGACGCAGCTTACGCAGTGCTTTTTCCTCGATCTGACGAATACGTTCGCGGGTGACGCCATACACACGGCCTACTTCCTCTAAAGTACGTGGACGGCCATCGTCAAAACCAAAACGCAGGCGCAAGATCATTTGTTCACGGTCTGTAAGCACACGCATTTGCTTTTCAAGTTCATCACGCAGCACATTGCGCTCGGTGCTAAATTCAGGCGCTTCAAAATTTTTGTCCTCAACAAAATCACCCAGTTGCGAGCTGTCTTCATCTCCCACCGGCATCTCAAGCGACAAAGGCACCTGGCTGTAACGCCGGATGGCCTGCACCTGGTCAATCGGTAGCTGGGCACGCTGGGCCACTTCTTCATCCGAAGGACGGCGACCGAATTCCTGCATCAGGATACGAGTCAGTTTGCGGATCTTGTAGATGGTTTCAACCATGTGCACCGGTACGCGGATGGTGCGTGACTGGTCTGCAATGGCGCGGGTAATGCCCTGCTTGATCCACCAGGTGGCATAGGTACTGAACTTAAAACCCTTGGTATAGTCAAACTTTTCGGCGGCACGGATGAGTCCCATGTTGCCTTCCTGGATCAAGTCTAGGAACAGCAAACCTTGTCCGGTGTACTTTTTGGCAATGCTGACCACCAAACGCAAGTTGGAGTTGATTAATTTTTGCTTGGCACGCAGGTTGTTTTGAGCCACCAGTTTGGCCAGTTCAATTTCTTCCTTGGCCGTCAACAAGGGGATCTTGCCAATTTCACGCAAATACATTTTGACTGAATCATCGATACCAGCCACACGGCTGTCCGCAATGGCTTCGAGTTCTTTTTTAGAGGGCAGCGTTGCACGTGTCATGGCCGCCACACGGCTGGCTTCTTCTTCGTCGTCAGGGTTACCGGCGGCTTCAACCAACAGAGGCTCCTCGACCTGTGTCTGTTGTTGCTGGCTGAAAAAATCAAAGTCCATAAAATTGTATTCATCTGCAACCGGCGGCTTGGCCTCTGCTGTTGGGGTGGTCGGATGATGCTCCTCATCGGCTGCTTCGACTTCGGGCTTTTCAGGGCTCGTCTGTGCTTTGGTATTCAAGGCCGGATCTGAAACCGCCTGCAGGATTTCTTCGGCAGACAGAAAGCCTGACATATCACCCTGTTCTTTCAGTTTTTTAAGCTTTTCTTCGAGTTCCCTACGCTTCTTTGCAGATAACGCCATAAATCGCCTGCTTTCACTAAGTTTTGCTAATCTTCTAAATTTTACCTTTTATAAGATGCTCAAGATATTGGCAAGATGCTAAAACTAGTTTTAATTTTTTAGCTATTTCCTGAATACTTATCGCCGCCTATTTTTAAAAATTTCATAAAAAATATGAACCTGACAAGCTACAATGTTATACGTTAGAAATGCCTATGCGTATTGATCCGGATGCTTATCGATTTATTGTGTTTCTTGGTAGTTTGGCCGTCATTGATACCGTGCTGTTACATCAACCCACTTGGGGCTTGGTGTTAGGCCTATTGGTTTTAGCCGTGATGGCTTTTTTTCGAGACCCAAAAAGGCAATTGCCCCTGGCAACCCCGGTCATATTAAGCCCCGCCGAAGGTAAAGTGCTTGAAATCGTGCCTAACGAAGTCTTTCCTATGGCCCCCGCCGGAATCAACTTTACCAGGATTTCTATTTTTCTAAGCGTTTTTAACGTACACATCAACCGGGCACCTGTGACCGGTCAGTTGAAACAGCTGACTTACCATCCCGGAAAATTTATGATGGCTTTTCATCCTAAAGCCTCGCTCGACAATGAGCAAAGTCACCTGCTGTTTAGCACCCCTGAAGGCACTTTGGTAGGCGTAAAACAAATTGCCGGATGGGTGGCCCGGCGGGTGGTGACACGCATCCGGCCTGGCGATGCAGTCCAGGCCGGTCAATCCATCGGCCTTATTCGCTTTGGATCGCGGGTTGATGTGTTTATTCCGGCAAATGCTAAAATATGCGTAAAGCCGGGAGATAAGGTGACCGACACCGAGAGTATTCTCGCCCACCTTACTTAGCGCTTTTATCATGAGAAAACGTATTTTTCTTTTACCCAGTATGTTTACGCTAAGTGGCATGCTTTGCGGGTTTTATTCGTTAATTCAATCCCTCAATGGAAATTTTCACCGGGCTGGATTGTTTATCGTAATCGCCGCCTGTTTTGATGCCCTGGATGGTCCGGTGGCACGGGTCACCAAAACTTCTAGTTCCTTTGGCATTGAGCTTGACTCGCTTTCAGATTTGCTCTCATTTGGCCTGGCACCTGCCATGTTGGCCTATTTTTGGTCTACCAAGCTGGTTGACGAACCACGCCTGGCTTGGTTGATTCCGTTCGTCTTTGTGGCTTGCGGTGCCCTGCGCCTGGCACGCTCTAACGCCGATCTGGGCATCAAGAAAAAACATTTTACCGGTTTGCCCATACCGGCTGCCGCTGGCGCGCTGGTGTCCACGGTCATGTTAAGCCAACAACTCATGACACAATCTGCCTATACGTGGACAAACTTATTACCCAGCCTGATGCCTGGCTTGGTGCTGATCATTTCATTTTTGATGGTCAGTACCATTCCGTACCACAGCCTCAAGGAACTTGATTTTCGCCAAAAAACCCCCTTTAGGATTTTGGTATATTTTGTCTTTATTTTGCTGGTCACGGCCTTGCGTCCCGAGCTTACCTGGTTTACTGGATTTGCACTTTATGCTTTCAGCGGACCGCTTGAACGAGCATTGGCTCATGGGCGTCGGGTTTGGCAACCAGCCGCCCATCAAAAAGCGAACCCATGGAGTGACCGCAGCTAGGCCTGAAACCAAAAACATCTTGCCAGACATCGGGCGTTTCCATACATAGATACGTCAGTACATGCGGCATTTTTTCACGCAATAAAGCCTGCACATGTTTAAACATGGCCACACGCAAGGGGCGCAAATAACGCTGCTTGCCATCGCTGTCGCGCACAAATTCTTCGGTATAGATCCGCGTGTTTGGCAGGCGCTGCATGGCTATTTTTTTGACTTCGGGCGCAAACCGCAAGGTTCCCATGCTGACCCAGGCAATTTGATCGAGCGGAAGACTGGCAACCACGTCGTTTAAAAGCTGCTCGTACCCTTGTTCCCAGCCCGGGTAACGAATCAGCGGATCAAGGTGCAAGGCCAGCCGGTAACCCACCCTGGCCACGCGACAAGCCGCCTCCAGGCGCTGCTCGATCGGTGCTGTTTTGTGATCAACCTGACGCGAAATTTCGCTTGGGGTCAGCGAAAAACCCACCACCACCCGGCCATTGGGTTTTACCTTAAGCAGATTTTCTACAGACGCACTTTTGGTCTTAAACTCAAGCCATACATTGCGGTGGCGCTCGGTAAGCGGCATGAGTTCGAGCGAAAAATCTGTCAGATGATCGAGGTTTAAACTATCCGTATATTCGCCAGTTCCCAAGCGCAGCATCCCTGGCGCCATACGCGTGAGCACCGCCTCAATTTCGGCCATGCCGTCCTCGAGATTTACAAAATATTGCAGCATCGGATTGTTTTGATACCCTTGTAAAAAACAGTAAGCGCAGTCGTAATGACAGCCGCCTCCCTGGTGCATGATGTAATAATTGCAACAAACCTGACCCGCTGTGCCTGGACACTTTTTAAACCAGGCGCCCTTGTGGGTGGTGAGCCAGAGTGTTTTTTTTCCCTGGGTTAATGACAAATTCTGGGTCGGCGGGTCGGCAAGTTGGCGAGTCGGTGAAACTCGCACTTCGGAATGAGGACAACGCTCAAGAATCCGCTGGGTGCGCGGGTGATCGGCAATATCCTCGTCAACGAAAATTAACTGGGGCTGGAAAGACATTGAAACATGCGCTCCACATCAAGGTTTTGCAACTTTTGCAAGCGTTCTTTAAAGTCTTGAGTGCTGCGTGCCACAAACTGCACACGAATCTCGTTGCGTTCAAAGTTATCTGGAAGCTGGACAGAAACATCTGATGGCAGCCTGGCCTGGGAAACAATTGTATCGAGCTGGTCGCGCAACCGTGCCCATTGCGGAAAACGTAATTTAAAAAAATACTGGCGCAGTTCTTTTTGTTTGAGCGGCACCGACTGTTTGACATCTCCCAGAATATCCAGGACCTCGGGAGTGCTAAGCAGGCCCGCTGCATCCACCCCATCCCGCAAGGCAACTTCATCCACCCATTCGGCCACTTCTTTAAACTTGTTAATGCCCAGGGCCAAGGTTCGGGTTAGATTGACCAGCGCTACCTGCCCAAGGGGTGTCCAGCGCCCCAAGCGTGCCCGCAAATAGTCGTCAGCTCCCAGAGATTCCAAGGTTTTCTGCATGTCGGACGTGCATTGATCTTGAACGGCCATCCAAGGCATTTTACACTGAAATTTACATTTAGAATATTCGATACCTAGTGTGTCTATCCTAAACCAAAAAAACGTGGCTGTACGCCTTTCGGGGACATCCTTGGGCACCTTATCCACCCAGGCAGTTCCAGCTAATTTTTTAGGCTACAAACAAAAAAAAGCCCTGCATATTCCTGGCGTTGGAATCCTGCTGGTTTATAACTCGCTACTCTATGGGCTGCATGCGGTGCTCCTGGATGAAACCCTGGCTACCGTTAAGCCGCTTGCAGAAACCAGCGTCAATATTCGCAATGCCGTGGGTTATGCCGACATTCATTTTTTAATTTCAATCGACGCAAATCATGAGACTGGGGAATCGCGCTGGCTGGCCATCACACACGAAGGCATCGCGCTTGCGGTCAACGTGCGTGTGCAGAACTACTTTGGCCAAGCAGAGATTCAGGTGGAGTGTGGAACCCCTCAAAAATTATTTTCGTCAAGGCACCCCGTGCGCACCATCGCCCATGCGCTTGCAAATGGGCGCTTGTGGCTGGTTTCAGAAGGGATCCATACTGACCAGCGCAGCACTCGCATGGACTGCTTTGATTTTGACCCGGAGACATTACAACTTACCCTTGCAGGTGAACGCCTATTTAAAGGACATAACGTTTTTTCAAAGGCTTTTTTTTTACGTCACCAGGAGACCGTCACCTTTGTCGACGCGTTGGGCGCCTGGCATCCTTTGGCCGTACGAACGTTGAGCGGCAAGGTTCATATTGCCCTGCAAATGCCACTGACAGGCAAGCTGGAACCCAAGTGCGTGCTTCCGCTGGCCGGAACTAACCTGGCAATGACAACCCTGGGGCCATACACGCCTTATCAAGATCAAGGTATCGATTCCGAAGATGTTCCCGCCGCTTATGGAAATACCACCCATGCTGGCCTGCTTAATTTAGACACGCTTCAATTTCAGGGACCTTTCTATTCTTTTGGAATGACCACTGCTGGCCACGGACGATCCGCTCACTTGCCGCAAAATGTAGCGTACACATTTTGGCATGGTACCCCCGTGATTGTTGTTGCCGGCGAACGCGGGCTGAATCTTTTTTTGGTGATGCATGGCACCCTCCATTTTCAAGGATCCGTCCCTTACACCTATCAGCCTAAAAATGGCTTTGTAAGCATCGACCTGGGTCTGGCGCAAAGCAACGACCACATTTATGCCTTTACCAGCGAGGCCTTTGAACTCGGGAAACATGCCCACATTGAAGCCCTACAGATCACTCCAGAACAGGTTGAACAACCCCGGCAAACCGCATTGCCGGGCTGGCTAAAGCGAACGATTGCGTCCGTGATGCCACAATAAGCGTATGCATGTGCATTTGTAGGCTCTAAACCCTTGGGAGTAAAATATAATTTCTAAGCTTTATGAAAACCATTAAGATTTTTGACACCACCCTGCGCGACGGCGAGCAATCGCCCGGTTGTTCCATGAACACCGCAGAAAAACTAAAAATGGCCGAACAACTCGACCGCCTGGGCGTGGACATTATTGAAGCTGGCTTTGCCATTGCCTCGCCCGGAGACTTTGAAGCCATCCAGGAAATCGCACGTATCGTTAAACACGCCACCGTGTGTAGCCTGGCGCGCGCCTTGCGAACGGACATCGAACGGGCCGCCGAAGCCATTGCGCCGGCAGGCAAACGGCGCATCCATACCTTTATCGCCACATCCCCTATTCATATGGAGCATAAGCTTAAGCTGTCTCCGGCGCAGGTGATGGAACGGGCCGTGGAGGCGGTGACGCTGGCCAAAACGTTTACCCCTGATGTGGAATTTTCGGCCGAAGACGCCGGACGTTCTGACCCGGATTTTGTCTGCCAAATCTTTGCGGCCGTGATCCAGGCCGGAGCCAGCACGCTGAACATTCCGGACACAGTGGGTTACACCATTCCACATGAATTTGCCGAACGGGTACGTTATATCCTGGCCCACACGCCAGGCATCCAGAAGGTGGATGTGTCAGTACATTGTCACGATGACCTTGGCCTGGCGGTGGCTAACTCGCTGGCAGCGGTGCTGGCAGGTGCCACGCAGGTGGAATGCACCATCAACGGCATTGGCGAACGCGCCGGAAACGCTTCGCTGGAAGAAATTGTGATGGCCATTAAAACGCGTCCGGACATATTTAAGAACATCGTCACGCGCGTCAACACCAGGGAGATCCACCGCAGCAGCCGTCTGCTTACTTCGATTACCGGGGTACACGTGCAGCCCAACAAGGCCATCGTGGGCGCCAACGCCTTTTTGCATGAGGCTGGCATTCACCAGCACGGGGTGCTCAATTACAAGCAAACCTACGAAATCATGGATCCGGCCGATGTGGGTATTAGCACCGACAACCTGGTGCTGGGAAAGCATTCGGGCCGCCACGCCTTTGTGGCCCGCATCCAAAGCCTGGGTCTGGAACTAGGGCCCCAGGACGTCGACAAGGCCTTTGACCGCTTTAAGCGCCTGGCAGACCAAAAAAAAGTAGTCGCCGACGAAGACATCATTGCCTTGATCAACGACGAAATTTTTGCGCACATGGATCGTGAAACCTATGTTTTAGAACGCCTGGAGGCGGTGTCGAGCACCGATCAATCTCCGCATGCGCGGGTGACGCTGTTGACGCCCGATGGTGTGCGCACGGTAGAAGCCCAGGGCGACGGCGTTGTAGATGCCACCTACAAGGCCATCGATGAAATGACGGCGCGTCCGGTAGAACTTTTAGACTATGTGGTGCAGGCCGTGACCGAGGGCACCGATGCCATGGGAGAAGTGGTGGTGCGCGTCAAAGACCGTGGCCGTATGTTTACCGGCCGTGGCAGCAGCACCGACGTGGTGATCAGCTCGGCCAAGGCCTACTTGAATGCCATCAACAAGGCCCTGAACGCGCGTCAGGTTTTGAAACCAATCGGACATAATACGTTGATTGAAGAATCTGCTTCTATTTAACTGGAAAGCCCCAGGTCGCTGGGAGCATAGCCTCCCAGCGCGGGGTGCGGTAAAAAAAACCACAAATCTTGAAAACCCTTTAAAAGCTGCTGCTGATCTTCGAAACCATCCATCTCATAGTCGTCTCCAATTAATCCCAGGGCTTGAGTGACAAAGGTCTCTTTTTGTTCGGTATTACGCAGCAACGGAAAAAAGCTGAATGCCGACAGCTCGCCGCTGCTGCGTTCTTCTAGAAACTCATGAAAATGAATCACCTCGTCGCACCACAGGTGTTCCACACGGAACTCACCCGCCAGCACACATTCGTCGAGCGATAATTTACGCCGCACGTAATGCCGGGCATCGAAATCTTGCAACAATTTTTGCGGCTGCTCAATGCTGGCCAAGGTAATCCAAGCGCCATCAGGAGCGCAGACAAACTCGGAACACTCACGCAGGTAGGCGCAGAACAGTTCAAAAGAAAAGGGCGTGGTCAGGGGCATCATACGCGCAAGTTCAGACTCGATCACGCTCCATGGCAGCACTCCGTAAAACTGCAGCATACCCGCCAGATAAACTCCCGCCCGTTCCATGGAGGGAAAATCGTGTTCAACTTTAAGCTGGTCGAGCATGCTGTAGAGTTCCTCGATGCAGTCGTACAGTCCGCCCTGGGGCAACAGTTCCCAGGTGCTTTCGTAAAGCAAGAGCGCCTCGCGGTACAAGGCCACCGCATCCTCTACACGGTCTTCGGCCAAGGCAATATTGCCCCGCAATTTTTTTGCTTCGGCCCCCACAGCATTGCGGTCATTGACCAGCAACAGCCCTTGATCGGCCTGACGCAGGTGCCCCTCACGAATCAGATCCTTAAGCTGCGTAAGTGAACGCGGCTTGACGCTGCCAAGGCTATGCTCGAGCGAGGGTTTTTGCTGCCGTAAATAATTAAGATGCTGCTCATCTTCGATTTCTTCACACAGCTCCATCACCGATGACCTGACATCGCTGGTCAGCAACGGCTGAAGTTCAGCCACCAACTCAAGTGCCTGACGACTACGGAAAATCACCAGAATTTCAAGCGGCGCCAAAACCAGTTCTGGAAGTTTTTTTTGCCCCACCGTTTGCCGTATCTGGTCGATCAAAAATACTTCGTCTTGTGCGTCAATGGCATCAAAACCTTCGTAAATGCCATAGGCCGCAATGCGCACATCGTCACTAAGCCCTTTGTCTACAAGGCGCACACGCAGGTCGGCGTGGCGCGGGTGATAGAGTTTGCCCAAAGACTCCAGGCAGCCGTCCATCATATATAGATTGTCAATCTCGCGCGCCAGCATGTCCCAAATTAGCGGAATGGCCTGGGTCTTGCGGCGTTCGCCCAGGATAAATACATACCACAGCAAAACCCAGGGATGTTGTTTAATAAAATCTGGCCGCTGCAAGTATAAAAGCATCTGATCCAAATCTGCTTCGCTGGCACGCTGCACCACACTGCCCAACAACGCCTTAGGAAAAAGCGCCTGGTCAGCCTCCATGAGAGCCTGCCAATCTGTGTCTTTTAGGCCGGTGATCGTTGCCATTAGGGCTATTATATCGAATGTGATTTGAGATCCAGCTTTGCCACCACCTCTAAATGGGAGGTGTGCGGAAACATGTCCACTGCCACCAGTGTGCTGATCTGGTACCACTCTGAAAAGCGCTTTAAATCGGGCCCCAGGTGACCGGGATTACACGACACATACACAATGCGGCGGGGCTTTTGCGCCAGCATCGGCAAACGCTTTTGCAAAATCGCCGGGTGCAATCCTGAACGCGGCGGATCAAGCACCCAGCAATCGGCGGCCAGTTCATCGCCGTTCCACTTGAGCCAGGTCTCGACGCGATCAGAAATAAAGGTGACATTTTTAACCCCGTTGCAAGCCGCGTTCCGTTTGGCGTCCGCAATGGCTTCGGGCACCGACTCGACCCCAAAGACCCGGCCCGCCCGGGCAGCCAGCGCCAGGCTTAGGCTGCCCGCACCACAATATAAGTCGAGCACGGTGTCTGTACTGCCGGCCTCGGCTGCGTCTAACACCGTCGCAAGCAGACGTTCGGCCTGGGCACTATTGGTTTGAAAAAAAGACAGCGGTGAAATGGCAAAGTCGTGGTCGCCCAGGCGTTCGGTAATCTGCTCTGCGCCCCAACAACATTTCAAGGATTCGGGCACCGCCGTATCGCTGTGCGTGCTTTGTACTGCCAGATACACCGACGCCAACTCTGGAACGCCCGCGCGCAAAACATCCACCCAACCCTTGAGATCCTCATCCGAAAATGGGGCCGAATCTGCAACCACCAGCATCAGCATGATGGCGCGTGGATGCTGCGACTCGCGCAGCACCAAAAAGCGCAACAAGCCCTGATGCGCCTGCAAATCGTAGACCGGATACGGACGCGCCGAAAAATAATCGCGCGTCAGCAGCCGTGCGCGGTTGGCCGCCTCGGACTGCAACCAGCAATCCGAAACATCCAGCACATCATCAAAACTTCCGCGACGGCGCAAACCCAGCCGTAAGGGCGATTCATGAATCGCCCCTCGCGCAAACGCAAACTCCATCTTGTTGCGGTAACGCCAGGGCGCTTCACAAGCCAGCATCTGAATGTCTGGCAATTCAGAAAGCTGCCGCAATTGCCCAAGCAAAGCATACTTTTTATATTCGAGCTGCTGGGTATACGGCACGTGCTGAAAATAACAGCCTCCGCACT
>JAHFDA010000060.1 GCA_023249225.1 bacterium | reverse complement strand
AACCTGGTGCCGGTGCCGCCGTTGGATGGCTCGCGGGTTTTATCCTGGCTGCTCCCGCGCGAGCTGGCGGGGTGGTATAGCCGACTGGAACGTGTGGGCCTGTGGCTGGTATTTGGACTCTTATATGCCGGGGTCTTTGGTTGGCTTTTCGATTACACGTTGCCGTATTTACTGGAAGTATTGTTATAACCCGCACTATTCATAGATAAGACAAAGTTATCGTGGCCAATAGAGCCATTGACGGCGCAAGTTCAGGTGTTCGTAGCCGACCAGGGCAAAGACCATCCACATCATCCACGATCCGGCCACGCGGTAGAGCGGCATATGCTGGCTAAGTTCATGCAGGTAACGCCGCACGCCAGGTTCTTCGCTCTTATAGTCGTGCCAGACCAGTACAGCGGGCTTGCGCAGTTGCGCCAGCGCATACTCACTGTCGGCGCGCACAAAATCGTAGTCGTGATTGCCGTCGATAAAGCAAAAATCCATGGGTGGCAGATTTTGTGCAGAAATCTTTCGGCTGTCGCAAAACACCTGGGTTACCTTATGACCCGCTCCAAACAAATTGATGTGTTCTCCCTTGGGATAGTCGGCTTCCCATGCATATTGGATGCCGTGGGTCTCGCGCGGCGGCAAATCGACCGTCCACACACGTGCCTGTGGTGCAGACAGCAGCGCAAGCAGCGCTGTCATCTTGCCGCGTTCAGTACCCATTTCCAGGATGCGTTCCGGGCGCGCAAAAAGCAGCAGCGACAGCAACACCCAGCGATCTTCGTGATCCGCCAGATACTGCGCGGCGCTTTTTTGAGACTTGTATTTCTCGAGGCGGTGGATGTAACTGAACGGGGCACCGTAAAGTTCTTTGACAGATTCCACAGGCGCATGGCGCGCAAGTTCGGTGCCCAGATCAATACCCAGTTTTTGGCGAAACTCTTTTTTAGAAATGACGCGGATCACTCGAAAACCACGGTAGCGTTAATCCTCTGATTTTTCAATGACACTTTCTGTTTGGTTGCACGAAAGAAGGTCATATGCAGTTTAGGCTTATTGCCCTGCGTCTGGCCCAGGCTCCCGAAGCCGAGCAGCCGCTCTTGCTGATGCGGGTTCCGCTGCGCGACAAGTGGCCACAGGCGCTGGAATCGTTACGGTTGCAGCGCCGCATCCAGATTCAGGCCCAGCCGGATCGCGCCTTGCATGATCAGCGCGAATTATTTGGACGCATGACCGATTTTACCCTGCGTTTTGCCGCTTTGCCCGGCTGGCCCCTGCTTCAACGCCAGTTGCAGATCCACGGGTTTGATCTGGAGGACTATAGTTCTGCCGAAGCCTTGTGCGCCATGGCCGCCCAATATGCGCTGACCTATCACAGTGCTACCGATGCGGGCTATGCGGGGTTGATCCACTTTTACCACACCATTGCGGGTGATCGCTGGGTGGCCGATCAGTTTGAGCGCGCACCCTACGGATTTGACTGCGTCACCACCCTAAAGTTCCGCAAGTCTGGCGGAGTTTTAGAAAACTTTGCTGTAGCCCTGCCGTTTATGACGCTGGAATTTGTGGGTCATCTCGCGGATTAAAGGTTCAAAATGCTTTACCACATTATTGCTGCAAGTGAAGATCGGATTGCGCTTTCATTTTGTTCGGGCCTGCTGCTCAATGACCGTTACCGCCTGACCGAGTGTCTTTATCAGGACGGTGGTATCCACCAGATATGGCGGGCGATAGATTTGCAATTGCAGACGCCGGTGGTGGTCAAGGCCCTCGACTTTGGCGCGCTGCACAATGCGGAACGCCGCAGGGTGATGCAGCATGAGTACAATTTAATGACACAGGCGGCGCATCTATACGTGGCCCAAGTTTATGAACTGATGCCGGGCGAGGATCGGTTTTACTTTGTCATGGAAAGTTTTCAGGCGGATCTTTTAACGTTTCTCGGTGTCCACCCATCCAACCCGTCTTGGTTGCTTGATGCGATGATTCAGGTTTTAGGCGCTTTGGAACATGGTCATGCTCTGGGTATGACGCATCGGGACGTCAAACCGAGAAATATATTTGTGAACTTTGACGGAAAAAATTTCACCGCCAAGCTGGGCGATTTTGAATCGGCTGTCTGTTTTGATGACCGGGGAAATCCGGCTCATTCTACGGACGATTTGTGGTTTCGCGGCACGCCATATTATATGAGTCCCGAAAAACTGGAGCTGTATTGCATGGGAGCGCTGTTGGGCTCTTATCGCATGCGCTTTTCCATGGAGGCCGCATCGGATCTTTATGCCGTGGCCAGTGTGTTAAAAGAGCTGTCGGCGAGCCAGGTTTTTCCGCCGCAGTTTGATGAGATCCTCCGCAAAGCCATAGAGGAAGATCCGGGCAAGCGTTATGCCACGGCGGCGGAGTTTGGGCGGGCATTGCAGGCGCTTTTATAAGTGATGACCAAATAATGTAAATTTATCGTTAAAATACATGTTTTAAACTGTAAATTAACTATTATTTGACAAAAAAACGTTAATTTAATATATTTTAAGCCAGTGGTAACGAATAAATCAGTCAAAAAACGTCTGGGCCAGCTGAAACACGCCTATGACCGGCTTAGCATCGGAAAAGATGCTCTGCTGCATTTGATCGACGAGGCGGAAATTGCTGAATCGGTTTACAACTCCAACGCCATCGAAAACTCAACGCTCACGCTCAAGGATACCGAAAAAATTCTGTTGGAAATGGAATTGTCGCGCGCGCTTAACCTGCGCGAAGTGTATGAGGCCAAAAATCTGGCGCGGGTGGTGACCTATGTGCGTGGCAAGGTAAAGGCACAGGAACTTGATCAAAATTTGATTTTACTTTTACATCAAATGCTGATGGGCGGTATCGACGACCCCATTGCCGGACGCTTTAGGGCAGCGGGTGAATACGTGCGGGTGGGTTCCCATGTTGCCCCCGCGCCCGAACGGGTGGAAGGTCTCATTCACGACGCCTTGCTGGCATACCACGGCGAACACAGTCTTTATTTTTTGGATAAGGTTTCCAAATTTCATTTGCACTTTGAAAACACGCACCCGTTTTGTGATGGCAACGGACGTATGGGCCGGGTACTGGTCAATTATCAGTTGCAGCGGCTGGGCTTTCCGCCACTGATCATCCGACACAAGGACAAGCGGGCCTATTTTGCGGCCATCCGTGTCTTTGATGAAAAACAACACAGCAAAGCCATGGAAAAGTTGCTGACCCTGGCCCTATTCGAATCGCTGCACAAGCGCCTGGCCTACCTGAAAGGCGAAACCATTATTCCGCTTGCCGATTTTGCCAAAACCAAAGACCAAAGCGGACAAAGCATCAGCAACGCCGCCCGCCGCCAGACCATTCCAGCTTTTCGAGAAAAGGGCGTTTGGAAAATTGCGCAGGATCTAAATCTTTAATCGAGATACCCAGGTTGGTGAACCTCAAACATTTCGTACATATCCATGAAATAAAGTCGTGACTTTTTTTCATATATATGAAAACATGGGATATGCGTTATCTGCAGCCGGAAATGGCGCGTGTCCTGCAAGATGAACATAAAATGGTGTTGCTGGCCGGGCCCCGGCAGGTGGGCAAAACCACCCTGGTTAAAGCGCTGCTCAAGCAGTTTAAAGCCGACCAGCAGTATTTTAACTGGGATATCGACAGTCACCGCAAAAAAATTCTGAAACAGCCGGAAACTTTTTGGAAAGATGCACAATCTCCGGAACGCCCTTATCTGGCGTTGGATGAAATTCACAAATATCCCCGTTGGAAGCGGCTGCTTAAGGGACTGTATGATGCCGTGGGCCAGGATCTGCGCATTCTGGTGACGGGTAGCGGCAGGCTGGATATATACCAGCGTGGCGGGGATTCCCTGTTTGGAAGATATTACCTGTTTCATCTCAACCCTTTTTCGCTGGCTGAATTATTGCGCTCAGACCGCCATAGTTTTATACCGCCGCAGGCAGTGGTTCCCAGCATGCTCGACCGCCCCGGCACAGCAGCCGGTCAAAAGGCGCTGGAACAGTTGGAAACACTCAATGGGTTTCCGGAGCCGGTCTTGTCTGGGAAATCGAGTACCCTGGTGCGGTGGCAAAAACAACACCGGCACCTGCTGATCCGTGAAGACTTGCGGGATCTGACCCGTATTCAGGATCTGGGCCTTTTAGAAAATTTGATGATGTTGCTGCCGGAGCGCATTGGGTCGCCGTTGTCGGTCAATGCCTTGCGCGAAGATTTGCAGGTGGCTTACGGCACGGTTAAAAACTGGCTGGCAGCGCTGGAACGGCTGTACTATCTGTTCGAGATTCGTCCTTTTTCCGGAAAGCTTAACCGTACCCTGCACAAGGAAGCCAAAATATACCTGTACGATTGGTCCGACATTGATGAACCCGGGGCCCGCTTTGAAAATCTCATGGCGCTGCATCTTAAGAAAGCCTGTGACGCCTGGAACGACTGGGGTTGTGGTGATTATCGGCTATGGTATGTGCGCGACAAGGAAAAACGAGAGACAGATTTTTTAATTACCGAAAAAAACAAGCCCTGGCTGCTGGTCGAAGTTAAACTTTCTGATTCCAATATCAGCCCCCAGTTAACTTACTTTAAAGACCGCCTTAAGGTGCCTCTTGCCTTTCAAGTGGTTCGCCAGGTTTCGCCAGCCTACCTGATGAAATACGCTCCGGGAACATACGTGATCAGCGCTGTCCGCTTGCTTGAAAGTTTTTGCTGATAGAATCCTAAGCCCGCACTGCAATCAGTTCATCCAACTTTTCTTTAAGCTGCGGAATAATTTCTTCATAACTATACGTGCCTACTTCTTCGGTCTTGCGCTTGAGGTTGACGTGGCTCGGCCCGCACCACAGGCCAAGGTCGGCGTCGTCGGTTTCGCCGGGACCGTTGACGCGGCAGCCCATGACCGCAATGGTCAGCTTGTGCGCGGCGGCGTAGGCCGTCAGGCGTTTGACTTCTTCCGCAAGCTCCACAAATTTTTCGTTTTCCACGCGGCTGCAGCTGGGGCACGAAATAATGTTCAGGCCCTCGCCAAAGTTTTTGGGCACCGAACGAAAACGTCCGGCGGCGATGTCGGCAATAATGGACTTTCCGGCTTCAATTTCCTCTGGCTTGCGCGGGTTGGGGACGGTCAGCGACACACGCAGGGTGTCGCCGATACCCTGGCTGATGAGCTGCTCAAAGGCGATGCGCGTCTTGATGATGCCATCGGGAGGCATGCCGGCTTCGGTGACTCCCAAATGCAATGGAATATCTGGCCTGATTTCGGCAAAGCGGCTGTTGGCAGCAATGACTTTTTTTGGATCCGAGTCTTTGATTGACACCACAAAGTTGGTGAAAGCAAATTTTTCTACAAGGTCTACATGCATCAATGCCGATTGTACGATGGCTTCGTTGTTGTCGTGGCCATATTTGGCGATCATGTCGGGGTCGGTGCTACCGCAGTTGACGCCGATGCGCATGGCAATGCCATGGTCATGGCACACACCCACCAGAAATTTTACTTTTTCGTGTACTGATTTTTCGCGCTCAAAGTGATGCAGGTGGCCGGGATTGTAGCGGATTTTGTCGACGTGCGGGGCCAGGTCGGCAGCCAGGCGGTAGCTTTCTTGCAGATCTACGACCAGGTTGGCTTTGGTCTGTTTGCGAATTTCCTTAAGCGCTTCAACATCGGGCTTGTTGTCGACGGCAATACGCACGACATCCGCGCCCGCAGTGTGCAAGGCGTTGGCCTGGGACACAGTGGCGTCTATATCGCGCGTTTTTGTGGCGCACATCGACTGGACGGCAATGGAGTGGCCGTTACCAACCTTAATTGTGCCAATTTTGACCTCGCGGGTAGGATTTCGTTTCATGTTTTTGTCTAGGGTATTGTATGGAATTATATCTAAAAAAACAATTTCGAGTTTTCCTCTGAAACATTTTAATGCGCTGAACGATAGTGTATGGAAAGTTGCCTATGATTTACTTAGCGCGAAAAATTGCCCTGCGCGAACCACTTTTATCCCGGCGCTATGTTAAATGGCCGTTGCTGGGATCGGCGGCCTTGTTGATGCTGGCATTTATCTATTGGTGTTTTGATTTTTCAGAAGATGCCGCACCTGTTCAGGTGAGTCAGCGTTCTGGTTCTGTGCCAGCTCCTCATCATCCTAATAAACCGGGTCGTTCTGACGCCTCAAAATCTCCAAACCCAAAAAATAAACCAAAGATCGCAACGGTTGATTCACTGCGATTGGCGTTGGAGTCGGGCGGTGATCTATCCGTAGTGGAAAGCGACGATCACCTTAAGGAACTGCTTTATGCCTGCGTCATGAAGGGCAGTGCGACATCTATTTGGAACCAGTTTGCGTTTGAGTTCCGCTGCGGACTGGAGGATGCCAGCGGCCATTTGATGGGGTTTAGCGCCAACAAGCGGTATTTTTATGACCGTGTCGGTGGTGACGCGGGACGCTTGTCGCCCGAGGCCTTGTATCAAGACGAAAATGGCGATCCGATCTTTGGGGTATATAACCGTGCAGGGGCTTTGGTAGGCTATATGAACGTTGGAGTGCCCGAGCAACGTGTACTCTTGGATTTGAAAAAGAAGCCTGTCGCTTACGAAAATTGTTCCATGAGCTACTACGTTAATCCCAACGGTAAAGAAGTGGTCAAATTTAATCCCGAAGCCATCGAAAACGAGCAGCTCGACTGGCTGCGCATTTACCGCGACTGCAAAATAGAAATGACTCCCGGCGATATAGAAGCTGAAAAAGAGCGCTACGAGTATTAATCCCGCACGATTGCTTGCCGGAGTGCAAGTGCTTGAGCTTATGGTATCCCCGGGGGGTTAAGCAGCCTTAAGATGCGAAAGTGGGAGCGAACTGGCTTCTAAAGAATTTAAGGCGATTGTTTTACTGGCGTGTTGAATGTCAATACCGACAATCTGACCATTCTGATCATAGTCCACAACCAGATCTTCGCTGATTTCTTGCGATTCCACACCTGGTTTCTCGCTTAGGTCTATGTAAAGTGAATCCGTGTCAGAATAATATTGTAATTTCATAACTGTCCCTATTCTACTAAACTTTAAAATTTCGATCTAAAAATGCGTTGTGAATGGTTCCGTCTGCCAAGGTCACGACACGCAAGTGTCTATTTCCAAGGGATTCGATTTTTGCCCAATACCGAATACGGCCATCTGGTTGTGTTTCTTTTTTGAGTGGATCCTGAATTGTGTGCACACATAGTTCAATGTTGACATAAGGGCGTTTCTGTAAGATTTTTTCTCTGAAGTAGGGCGTGGTTTTCACGGTGGAATCTTAGCATGTCCAGTTTCGCTGGACGGTATAAATTCGGTTTAAATTCCCTGCAATTAAACCGCATGGCCAACGATAGGTAGGCAATACCGCCATGAAATATTTAGCGCATAAATCCGTTGCGACTCAAGCAGAGCAAATTCAAACCCTATATATGACCTGGGTATCCAGGCATCTCCAAAATTTGGATCTTTCAATTTACAAGGGTATGAAGCGGGCTGAACGCGTTGTGAGGATATTGAACCTGTTTGTTGCGTTGTCGAGCTTTTTCCATGGCGGCTTGCATGGTCTTGAACGGGACGGAAGCCTGGCAGCGATCAACTATGTGGGCTTGATGATTTTGGATTTCACTTATGATGTGGTGGCCAGAACATGGTTGGAACAGCAACATGAAAAAACGGCCCAGACGCTCGCTGACCAGACTGCATTTTACCGAAAACTTTTGCGCCTCGATCTGACTGTGTTTCGATTGGGCCTATGGGGCGGCCTGGCCATCAACGGCGGGGCGGTGCTGCTGACAGAGACCGGACTAATTCACGATGGATGGATGAATTTTTGGGGACTGGTCAATGTGGATGTGATCATGCTGGTCGGATTACTTTTGTTCCGCCGAGTTGAAGCCGTCAAAACCGAATTGCGTTTGGCCGGATAACTTAAGGTTTCGAACGACTATTTTCCGTGGTGCTTTCTGCTTTCTTAAAATCCAGCGCCGCCGAGTTGATGCAGTAACGCAGACCGCTGGGATGGGGGCCATCGTCGAAGACGTGACCCAAGTGGGCCTGGCAACGGTGACAGAGCACTTCGGTGCGTCGCATCCCGTAGGCGTTATCGGATTCTTCGGCCACGGCGTTTTTGGTGGAGGGGGCCCAAAAGCTGGGCCAACCAGTGCCAGAATCAAACTTGGTGTCGGAGCCAAACAATGGCTGTCCGCAGGCGGCGCAGACGTAGGTGCCTTTTTCCTTGTGCTTGTAGTACTTGCCGGTAAAGGCGCGCTCGGTGCCCTTTTGGCGCATGACGGCGTACTGCTCCGGCGTCAGGCACTGCTTCCATTGGCTGTCGGTTTTAATGATCTGGTCGGGGGTGGGGGACGGATTATTTTGTGCCATAAGGCCTCCATTGTGGACAAGCCCCAGCAGGATCGCAAGGGTCAAAATGGTTTTTCGAGTCACGGTTATGAATACGCAGGCAGAGGCGGCTTGGATGATTTGTTACCATTGCTACCCATGCGCATCAGCGACATTCTGCAGCGGCCGTTTTCTGAACCCTTGTTGTTTATGCGCCATCCGCGCCTGCCCCACTTGCGCTGGATTTCGCTGGCCGATGTGCCCACTCCGGTACAGCTTATCGCCTCCCAGGCGGGCGCTGCGGATATTTGGGTGAAGCGGGACGATTTGAGCAGCGCCATCTACGGCGGCAATAAAGTCCGCAAGTACGAATTTATTTTGGCGGACGCATTGGCGCGCGGTTGTGACCATCTGGTGACCTTTGGCGGACTAGGCAGTCATCATTGCCTGGCCTTGGCAGCTTTTGGACGGCAACTGGATATGTCTGCAACGCTCGTGCATTTTCCGCAACCCATGACCAGGCATGTTTCCGACATGCTGCGCTGGCAGGCCCTGCAAGGCGCGCAGTTTCGTCTGGCGCCCAATCTTCCGTTTGCTTATCTAACGGCGCTGTGGGAAATGCAAGCCGTCCGCATGGCTGGACGGCGGCCGTATTTTGTGTGGGCCGGAGCTTCTAATCCGTTGGGGACGCTGGGTTTTATCAACGCCGGACTGGAACTGGCGGAGCAGGTGGCCAGCGGCGCAATGCCACGACCGAAAACGATCATTGTTGCGACCGGCACTGGCAGCACGCTGGCGGGTCTGGTGATCGCCATGAAGTTGCTCGGGTGGGACACGCGGGTGCTGGGAGTGCGCATTGCGCCGCGTTATTTAACCCATGCGACTGGAACGCTGAATTTGGCCAAGCGCACGTTGCGCTGGCTCGAAAAGTTTGATCCGGCCTTTCGTTCGGCACAACTGGGCCGGGGCGACTTTGATATTTTGGATGGTTACCTGGGCCGCGGCTACGGTTGGCCGACATTGGCCGGAGATCTGGCCAACGAAATTTTTATGCGTGATGCCGGCGTGGCACTCGAAAGCACGTACACGGCCAAAGCCTTTGCCGCCACGCTCGATTACGCGCGCGTCCATCCGGAGCAGGGGCCTTATATGTTTTGGAATACGCATAACAGCACGAAAGTGCCGCAGTTGCCTCCCCCGAGCGCTTTGCCGGAGCGGTATCAACACCTGATTTAAAATAACTTAGATGAAGCGCTTAATGCCAGCGCCAGTGTTGGGGCCCCAATTGCTCCAGTTCGCCGGATGCGATCATGCGTTCACGGCGCAGCAGATCCATTTTGATAAGCAATTTTTCCTCGTCGGGGTCTCTGGGTTTTTGGCGCGTCAGCCTTTCACCCGAAGGTATTTGAGCCAAAACGGCCAGACGACTGCGCCACAGGCGTTCCTTGTTTTTCTGATAATAGTCTTCATAGGGCATGGGGTTAGAATCCATTTTCTTTTAGGATGTTTTTAAGTTCTGTTTCGGTCTGGTTTACTTTGGCCTTTTCGGCCAGGTAGTTCAAGTTCAAATTTCCGCGCCCAATCAGTAGCAGTTCTGTGGTCCAGCGGCGGTCTTCCCTGGATTTCCAGTGCACGGCCGCATTCAGGCGGTCGATAATCAGATCCTCCAGACCCAGTACGTAAACGATGAAACCGTCAATTTCAACTTTAGTGACGGCGGCAGTTTCACCTGAAAGATTGGATGATGGACATTCGATGGCGATGTCCAGATCCTCGCGGAACCAGTGCCGACCTTCTTTTTTAAAACGCAGACTTTGGAGCACATCGTCCAATCTGGCGTGGTTTTCCACCACAATATCCATATCAAAAGTGGCATAGCCGCCCAGGGTGTAATATTCCACGGCGCAACCGCCCACCAGCACCGGACGCAAACGGTAGGGTTCAAGCGCCTTGGTGATTATCCCGAGTACTTTTAAGCGACGTTTGTTCATGGGCTGCAGGTCTTTGCAACTCTCCAGCGTGGTAAGCAGATCCATAGGTATATCTTACAACGGGCGGCAGCGGTATTTTTTCAGCAATTTGTTATCCCCAGCTAAGGTACCTGGGATTTCCAATAAGCTCTTACAAGTGCTTCCACTTTGGGCCACTCTGCTCCATCACGGTCAAACAGATCGGCCATCAAGTTGAGATGTTCTTCGGGCGTGTAAACCCGGCTGTGAAAAGTTTCGACCGATCGCAGGTTGGGGTACTGCTCGAACAAGTCCACCGGATAGTCTGCAGCCTGGTCTAGGGCGCTGGTGTAAAGATCCAAATTGGGGGTCAGGCATGCGATGGCATTTAAAAACGCTTGATAAGAATCATCTTGTTGTATGCCCGGTTGTCGAGCATATATCCGATAGACCTCGCGGGTTAAAGCCACGGGGGTTGTAAATCGTCCGGGCATTAAAAATAATAAATCGTCTGAACGCACCCGGCGGGGTTTTAAATGTGTGACAATGATTTCCCTCATATCTGAAAGTTCCTCAAAAATTTTGCTCAAACAGATATATACGTCCAATAGATTCAGCGGAGCATTAGGTGGTAGCGCTTCCAAAGATTCCCATAGCCTGGGTTTGTCGTCGGTGACATGTGCCCGTCGCAGTATGCGCCTGTGGTCAAGGCCTAGACCCAGTAGAGAGATGAAATCCTTTTGATGGGCAGTATAAATTTCTGGTGCCAGGGACTGAAGCTCACTGACCACATTCAAATAGCGCCGGATGAGATCTTTGCGTTTTGCATAGTCATGATTTGGGGTAGAACCAGGCATGGCGGCCTGATACATGAGTTTGGCCACATGGTGCGGCAGATAGCCGGGATCACTGTCAAAACACTCCAGGATCTCATTCCATTCGGCAAAGATCTGATCCAGTGTTTTTTTTTCGGTATCAGTCAGGGGTTTCTGATCCCAGAACACAGCCTTAAAACGTCGGTTACCCAAACGGTGCTGCAACTGCAAAGCCAGACATACGCTGTAAGGGTACGATAGTTTCAGGGCATCCACTTTATCCAGATCGTATTCAAAGTCGCTATGTTTCCATTTGACTTGTTTGGGGTAAAAATCTGCCAACCCTGGGTCCACCTGGCGGCTGACTAAAAATGTAGAAAGTTCAGTCAGGCCTTCTGTGACAATATTCAGCAGGACTATATGGGGTTTGTGACGCAAGCTGAAAAAGGTGGCGGTCAATCGTTGTTGGTTAATAAGCTGGTGAAAACATTCGTGGATCAGCGTTTTAGATATGGGTTTGCGTTTTCCTCGTGATGCGTCAGTATTTAACACAAAGAGTCCAAAATTCAAATGCCAGCCATAATCCTTCGATGTCAGTCCAGCACCGATCTTTAAGAGTTCATCTAATGCGGCCCCATAAGGCGAGGCTTCAAGTTGGATGCCGCTTGCTATGGTCAGTCCCTCCACCGGATGAGCGCTTAAATAGGTGTGGTTCATGCGCTGCAGCACGCTGCGCAGTTCGTCGGGGAGCATGCCCACTCCCGGCAGACCTTTAAGGTGTTCGATCAAAAGCGGCACGCTGGGTAAAGCGCTTTGTAGTTGCTGCAGCTGCGCAATGATGTTTGCTTCTTCCCGGGCAACGTCGTCCTCATCAGGATCAGATGCCCATTCAGCTTGCAGGGTTTCGTAACGTGTGATCAAGTGGGCGATGGCCGCCTGGTAGGGGGTATTGTACAGGTTGCTTAATACGGCAGGCTCCACGCCATAAGCCACAGTCCTCCGGGGATGCATACTGTAAGTATGCCCATGAGGTGCAAAGGGTAAACCTAAAATTAGGCTACAATAATGTCGATGAAGCGTGTCCTTTCTGCCATCCAGCCTACTGGCCGGGCACACCTTGGCAACTATGTGGGAGCCATCCAAAACTGGGTCAAGTTGCAGCACGAGCACGAGTGTTACTTTTTCATTGCCGACCTGCACGCCCTGACCACGGCCTACGAAAATACCCAGAACATCTCCGAAGACACATTTCAATTGGCGGTGGATTTATTGGCGGCCGGTCTTGACCCGCAAAAATGCGTGTTGTTTCGCCAGTCTGATGTCACCGAGCATGCCGAGCTGCACCTGATCTTTAGCATGTTCACGCCGCTCGGTTGGCTCGAGCGTGTACCTTCATATAAAGATAAAAAAGAAGAACTCAAGGGCCGGGACTTAAATACCTATGGTTTTTTGGGGTATCCCTTGCTGCAGGCCGCCGACATCCTCTTATATAAGGCCGATTATGTGCCAGTGGGCCGGGATCAACTGGCGCACCTTGAGCTGACGCGCGAAGTGGGGCGGCGCTTTAATCATCTTTACCGGCCTGTCTTTCCAGAATGTAAGGAGCTGCTTACCGAGGTTCCGTTTCTTCCGGGTACGGATGGGCGCAAAATGTCTAAAAGCTATGGCAACACTTTGCCACTGTCAGATCCCATCGAAAAGACACATAAGACCGTTCTGGCCATGATGACCGACCCGGCGCGCAAACGCCGTACGGATCCAGGCGATCCGGCCAAATGCCCAGTGTTTACGTATCACCAGATATTTACGCCTAACGATAAACAGGCCGAACTGGCCCAGGGCTGCCGCAGTGCGGGTATTGGCTGTATCGATTGTAAAAAGGTACTACTGGAACATATGGATCAGCATTTTGCGGCATACCGTCAGCGGCGCAAGGATTTTGAATCCAATCCAGATCAGGTGGCCAGGATTCTGACGCAAGGCGCTGAACGCGCCCGCAAAGTGGCGCATTCCACCCTGACTGAAGTAAAATCGGCACTGAAACTGACATGAGCGAAACCCCAGCATCAGAAACCGCGATACCCATCAAAGATGCCTCTTACTCTGGTTCCTGGGATGCTTCTGCGGGTGCCGAAAACGCATCGCAATCGGACGAACCCCAATACAAGGCCACGTTGAACAAAGATTTTAAAATTAAACTTCCGGTTTTCGAGGGACCTTTTGATTTACTGCTTTACCTGATCGATCAAAAACAAATTGCACTGTTTGATGTGCCGCTTTCGGATATTACCGACGCTTACCTGCAATATCTTGATCACGCGCAGACATTGCAGATTGACCTGGGATCCGAATTTTTGGTGCTGGCGGCGGCGCTGATCGAACTTAAAAGCAAACTGCTCCTGCCGCACGCCGAGCCCATGGACCCCAATCTGCTGGAAGAGCTTGAACAGGAACGTATGGCCATTTTAAACCGCTTGTTTGATTATAAAACCTACAAGACACTGGCGCGTTCGCTCGAAGAACGGCGCGAGTGGGCGGCGCGCTTGTTTACACCCGACCGCGTGGGGCGCATCTTGCCCGATTTTGGTCCGGCGCCAGTGGTGTTTCGTAATACTAACTTACAGGCGCTGCTCTCGGCTTTTAACGAAATCTGGTTGCAGGCCCAACAGCGCCAGTCCGAGCAACCCAGCATCGAAATGTTTGACGAGCGCCTGACGGTGGCCGAATGTGTCGAACGCATGCTAATGAAGCTGTCGCAGCATCACGGTGAAGCCACGAGCTTTAGACAGCTTTTTTCGCCCGAACCGACTTTGGGTGAAATCATTGTCACGTTTTTAGCGCTGCTCGAACTGATCCGTCTGGGACGGGTGGGTTTTCAGCAGGAAAATCCTCATAGCGATATTTTGGTGATTCCCATTGAGCTGCCTGATGTTTAGCTTGGGATTCCGGCCCCCGGATGGGTGTCCGGGGCAAGCTTCGCCGGAATGACGGTAGAATGATCTGGGTTAGAAGCCATCTGGTATAAACTGTAGGCACACAGGATATGAGCATGGAAAGCGTTGAATTAGCAGAACATCAAACAGACACTGGGCAAGCAGAAAATTTGCCAGCAGCCGATCCCGTGTTGCTTAAGCGCCAGCTTGAGACACTTTTGTTTATTGCCAAGTCGCCCTTGCGCCTTGATCAGCTTAAACGCTTGCTTAAGGCCGATAAGCAGCAAATCCGCGATGGCCTGACCCAACTTGAAGCCGAATATCAAAGCAGAGGTATCCACATCATTCATATTGCCGAGGGTTACCAAATGGCTACTGACCAGGAATTTGCCGGATTGGTTCAGGATCTGGTGCTCACGCCGCAAAAAGTAACATTGACGGCGGCCACCCTGGAAACCCTGGCCATTGTGGCTTACCGCCAACCAGTGACCAAGGCCCAGATCGAATATATTCGCGGCACCAACTCCGACAGTATTGTGAACGGATTGGTCGAAAAAAACCTGGTCGAGGAAAAAGGTGAGGCCCAAGTGCCCGGTCGGCCCATGTTGTATGGCAGCACCGATTTATTTTTAAAAGAGTTTGGTCTTCCGTCTCTCAAAGACCTGCCGCCTTCTCCATACGCCTTAAGTCCCGAAGAACGCAAGCAAACCGAAATTGATTTTAGTCCAAAACTGCAGGAGGTTCCCCATGAAACGTAATTTAGCCATGTTGGTCGGCGTCATCGTCATTCTGATTGTGTACCTGACCGGCACCTATAATAGCCTTGTCACCACGCGTGAGAATGTCAGTGAAGCCTGGGCACAGATAGAAAATGTCTATCAGCGTCGTGCGGATCTTATTCCCAACCTGGTGGCCACAGTCAAAGGTTTTGCACAGCAGGAACAGCAGGTGCTGATCGGCGTCACCGAAGCGCGCGCCAAGGTGGGGCAGATGCAACTTAAAACCAGCGATTTGAGTAACCCTAAACTGTTTGCGCAGTTTCAGGCCGCGCAGGGCGAGTTAGGCTCGGCTTTATCGCGCTTGATGGTGGTGGTAGAAAAGTATCCCGATCTTAAATCGAATGAAAACTTTCTGGCCTTGCAGAGCCAGCTTGAAGGCACCGAAAACCGCATTAGTACCGAACGGCGCCGCTACAATATGCTCGTGCAACAGTACAATCTGCGCATCAAGCGCGTGCCCGCCAGTTTATTTGCCAATATGTTTGGTTTTGTAGCGGTGGAATATTTCAAAGCTGACGCCGGAGCCTCCGCAGCGCCCAAGGTTGCGTTCTAGATGATGGGCTGGGGCGGGTTTCGAACCCGTCCGTGGATCCTGTGCGGGATCCTGCTACTCGCCACGGGCCACGCCGAATTCCGGCTTCCACCACCACCGGCTGCTTATGTGCATGACGGTGCGGGCCTGCTCTCTCCGCAAGGCAGTCAGCGTCTTTCGGTATTGCTTTCTAACTTAGACCGGCAAGCGGGCATTCAGCTGGTGCTGGCTACTTTTCCGTCACTTCAAGGTGAGGTACTCGAAGACGTGACCATGCGCCTGGCCGAAGGCTGGCATGTGGGCCGCAAACAAACGGACTCCGGACTACTGCTGGCGGTCTTTGTGCAGGATAAAAAGATGCGCATCGAAGTTGGCTACGGACTTGAAGATAAAGTGACCGATGCCAAGGCGCAGCAGGTGATTAATCAAATTCTTGCGCCCGCGTTTAAGCTTGGCCAGTATGACGAAGGGCTTTGGCAGGCGGCTTTGTATCTTTCGCAGCAAGTGGCCCCGCAGCCAGAAGATTTACAAGCTGCTTCCCCTGGGGCGACCCAGACGCTTTCCCATTCAAAAAGAATGGGAGTTCCGTTACTGGGTTTGTTGGCAGCATTACTCGTCTTTTTTGCATTGGGTAGTGTTTTTAACCGCAGACTGCTTTGGTCTGAACTCATTGTGGCGCTGATTTTTGTGCTCACCTTGGGTCTGATCGGTCTCATTCTGGGATTGGTGTATATGTTTGTGCTGGGAGGCGCAACCACTGCCCGGGCGCAGTCTTACGGGCCCGGTGGTGTACGTCGCCGTGGATATTTTGAACCTTTGCTTGCCGCGGCAATGCTATCTTCTATGATGGGCTCGGGCCGACATCGTGGCGGTGGTTTTGGCGGTTTTTCGGGTGGCGGTGGCGGCTTTGGCGGCGGCGGGGCATCGGGGGGCTGGTGATATGTTTCTAAGCAAAGACGACGAATCCAAAGTCATTGAGGCCCTCCGCGCAGCCGAAGCGGTTACCAGCGGTGAAATTGTGCTGCACATTGAAAGTTCCTGGCCCGGAGATGTTTATGCGCGCGCCCAACATTGGTTTAAGAAACTTAAGCTCAATCGAACCCAGCACCGCAACGGCGTTTTAATACTGATGCTAGAAAAGCAGTGCCGCTTTGCCATCATTGGCGATCTTGGGATCCATCAACACGTTGGTCAGGATTTTTGGACAGCGCAAGCGCAGTTGTTGTCTGATTACCTTAAACAGGGAAAACAGGCCGAAGGTTTATGTTTGCTGATGACCCAGATCGGGGAGCAACTCAAAGCTCATTTTCCGCATCAAGGTGACCAAGATCAAAACGAACTGCCCGATAACATCAGTCATTCGTAAAATTTACTAAATGCTCACCTTGTTATATGTTTTCATAACATAAATATTGGGAATAATAGATATAGTTCTGGTCTGCCTGAACACACAGCCTAGCAAGAAAGCAGGTGGGGTCCATGCTAGGGAAAAGTGTACGTGGAGTGTATTTCAAAGTAAGCCTTTATTTGGTGGCAGGATTCTGCATGGTTTTAATGACCGGTTGCGGAGCGATCACAAGTCTGTTTTCAAATAACACCACCTTAAGCACCCAATCTGTCAGCGATTTGCAGGTATCTATTTCGGCCAGCAACGTCATCATCCTGACCGCCGAAGAAATTACTACCGATGATGAGGGAAATTTTAAGGTGGGTTTCAACAATCGTTCGCACCGCGAACTGCATGCCTGGATTATGCCTACCAGTGCCGACCAGAGTACTGAATTTGATCGCTTTTACGTGTACCTGCCGCCTGGCGAACAGAGCAGTCGCAGTTTTTCGGTGAGCAAAGCAACATTGTCGTATATGAACGCGTCTGATATCCGCGTCAAGGTGGCCGTGGTGCTCAAGCAGCAGGGTGCCATCGATATTGGGGTGCAATACACGATTGATCTCAAGAAAACCAACCGCAATCCAGACGAAGTGCGTTTGCGGCTGTAGTCTTTTTTAAGTTAACCCAGCTTAGTCATATAATCAAACCATGTGCGGGATTGCCGGTATTTTGCGTTTTGCGGGAATCACGGATGACGACCGTCAGGCGCTTCCACGTATGCTCGATGCCATGGCGGCCCGCGGCCCGGATGACCGTGGGACGTATGCTTCAGGCCTTATTGCTATGGGTATGGTGCGTCTGTCGATCATCGACGTAGGCGGTGGGCGGCAGCCTGTCTATAACGAAGACAAGACCGTGGCGGTGGTCTTTAATGGCGAAATCTACAACTACATCGAGTTGCGCGCCGAACTCCAGGGCCAGCATACCTTTGTGACCCACAGCGATACCGAAATTCTGGTGCATGGTTACGAACAGTGGGGTATCGAGGGTTTGCTGGAGCGCATTGCCGGCATGTTTGCTTTTGCGCTTTACGATCATAAGCGCCGCCAGCTTTTTGTGGCGCGTGATCGCATGGGAATCAAGCCACTTTTTTATTATGCGGACGCAAAGACGTATGTGTTTGCTTCAGACCTGAAATCGTTGATGGCCCATTCGTCCGTGCCGTGCCGCATGAATTCCCAAATGCTGTCGCGTTACTTGAGTCTGGGTTATCCGGCCGGGCCGGAGACGTTTTATCAGAATGTTTTTCAATTATCTCCGGGTTATTATCAGGTGGTTTCAGAACAGCAGTCTTCCGAACCGCTGCGGTACTGGAACTTAACCTATCCCGCGCGCGCAGCCAGGGACAGCCGCCGTCTGCCGCAAATTCTTGAGCAACTGGATGCGGCGTTGACCGAGTCCATCAAGATCCACCAGCGCAGCGATGTGCCCTATGGAGCTTTTTTAAGCGGTGGCCTCGATTCCACCACCGTGGTGGCCATGATGTATTTGCAGACCCAGCGCCCGGTTAAAACCTTTTCGATTGGATTTAAAGAAAAAAGTTACGACGAATCGCACGAGGCGGAACTGGTGGCGCGCCATTACGGCACAGAACACCACCACATGGTGCTGGATGTGCCTGGCACAGACGAGCTGGATCGCATGATTTCGGCCTGGGATCAACCCAACGCTGACTATTCCTGTCTGCCCACCTACAAAGTGTCCGAGTTTGCGCGGCAGTACGTTAAGGTGGTGCTCACCGGAGACGGCGGCGACGAAATTTTTGCAGGCTATCCCACGCATTTTTTGCCCAGGATCACACCCTTTTATCGTGGCCTGCCACGCTGGTTTCGCCATGGCGTGATGCGGCCCTTGGTGGATGCGCTGCCCACTTCTTTTGGACGCATCTCGTTTGACTACAAGGCCAAACTTTTTGTGCGCGGGGCCGATCAGCCCTTTGAGCGCGGGCATTACTTATGGAAGCTGCTCTTTGCCGAGGAAGACAAGGCGCAACTCTTGCAGCCCGATGTCTGGGCCGAAGCCCGCCGTGAGGATCCCTTTGGTGTCTTTCAAAATTATTTTAAGGATGTTTCACAGGCCGATCCGGTGAATCAGGTTTTGTATGTCGATTGTAAAACTTTTCTGCTCGACGACAACCAGCATAAAGTGGATCGCATGACTATGGCCAATAGTCTCGAAGCGCGTTTACCGCTACTTGACCACAAACTCGTAGAACTGGTCTGTGCTCTGCCTCCGCACATCAAGCTTCCGGGCTTAAATACCAAGGGGCTTTTGCGGCGCCTGATGCGCGACCGCCTGCCACCGCGCGTGCTATCCATGAGCAAAAAAGGTTTTTCGCCGCCCATACCGGAATGGTTGCGTGGGCCGTTGTATCCATACCTGCGCGCCAAAATCCTTGATTCGCCTGCGTTTGATACTTACTTTCGACGTCCGTATGTCGAGCAGATGATCCACGAATACCACAGCGGCCAGTCCGACCACAACCGCCGCTTGTGGGCTTTGTTGGTGTTTTTGCATTGGCACGAACAATCATTTCGTTCATAGCACTACTTTGCGCTTGCGTACTGTGCCTGGGCTCGGCTTGGGCGCAGATGGCTTTTGTGCCCAGGCATCCGGTGCTTTATGTCGTGGGCTTAGGCGACCCGGGTGACCACGCCTGGAATGATTTTACGGTTCAGCTTGTGGCAAGTTCTGACCCAAAATTTTCTGAAGGCCGCTTCTGGGCCCAGGTTAAAAATGACAGTGGCCCACCGGATCTTGTTTTGCGAGAAATAGAACGCTTGATTCCCGAATTGCAGCAGGGTTTTTTTGAAACGTTTAGACCGTCTATCAGCCGGGCTAGCGACGTCAAGGTGGTGGTCTATGGCCGCTCATATGGAGCCGTGTTGCTGCGCGATTATCTTTCTCGTCACCCCAAAGACCATCATGTTTCGGGGGCATTGCTTGAGGCCGGTCCGCATCGGGGCGCAGAGATTACGCGCCTTGCGGTGCTGCCAGCGGCGTTGTTGTGGGGTGGTTTGGGAGCGGCGCTGGGCAGTGGGCAACTCTTGTATGGCATGTTAGGGGTAGTGGGTTTTATGGTGCCCTGGATTGCAGACCATGCCATGGGCCTTAACTTTGAAAACGGCGGTTTGTATGCTTTGCGGCCCGGAAGCTTGTATCTGCAAAACCTTGGCCAACGCCCATTGCCTACCGATGTGCGCTATATCAATGTCATTCAAAACTGCGGCGAAATTCCGGCCCGCGCGCTTAACAGTTTAAGCTTTAACCTGACCGAAGGCGATGGGGCTGTTTCGGTGGCCAGTCAGACACTGGATGCTGGGGTGGTGGCCAACTTTTCAGACCTTCAAATCGAACAAGTGCGAGAAAGTACCTTTCACTGGACTTATCCCGAAATCAGTCTGCCAGCGGTGCGGGAGCATTTAATACGTTTGCTGACAGATTAACTGTGTCGTTTAGATCTTTCGGGTTTGGGAATAATGCTTTTATGCGGTGGTTTCACTTATGTTTAGTGGTGGCCGGGCTTTTAGCTTGTCCGGTGACAAAGGCCCTGGCCAAACCCCTTAAGCCCAAGCATCCGGTGCTCTACGTGGTGGGCCTGGGTGATGCCGGAAACATTACCTGGAAAGACTTTACGCATGCACTGGTGGGTAGCACGCATCCCCGGTATGGCGAGGGCAAGTTTTGGGCCCAGGCTAAAAACGACAGCGGCCCGCCAGGGCGGGTGATCAGCGAAATTGACCGCTTGCTTCCGGAACTCCAGAAAAATTTTTTTGAAACTTTTAAGCCACGTGGTGTCAGCGAGGCCTCGCAAGTTAAGGTGGTGTTATACGGGCGCTCTTACGGTGCGGTGCTGGTGCGTGATTATTTGTCGCGTCATACCACTGACAATGCGGTATCGGGCGTGTTAATGGAAGCGGGCCCTTTTAAAGGTGCCGAGATCGCCAACCTGGCGTTTTTACCCAACGCATTGCTATGGACCGGCATCGGCGCCACCATGGCCAGCGGCAAACCCTGGTATTCGCTGATTAGCGTGGCCGG
>JAHFDA010000094.1 GCA_023249225.1 bacterium | reverse complement strand
ACGCACGCCTTTTTCACGTGCCGTCACGCCACGTTTAAAGTGCTGGAGCAAAATGCGTCCGGCTTTAAGGGCTGCGCCGCAGGCCACGCCGCGATAAGGGTTAGACATTAAACTTAAAAATCACAACATCGCCATCCTGCATGACGTAGTCCTTGCCCTCCAGGCGCAACAGGCCCTTTTCCCTGGCCTGGTTCCACGCCCCGGCGCTGACCAGATCGGCATACGAGATGATCTCGGCCTTGATAAAACCTTTTTCAAAATCGGTGTGGATTACGCCCGCCGCCTTGGGAGCCTTGGCACCACGGGTAATGGTCCAGGCGCGGGTTTCTTTTTCGCCCGAAGTTAAAAATGAAATTAGGTTGAGCAGTTGATAGCTGCTGCGCACCATCCGGTTAAGACCCGATTCATTAAGCCCCAGTTCCTTAAGAAAAGCCGGCGTTTCAGCTTCGTCCAGTTCGGCAATTTCTGATTCGATCTTGGCCGAAATCGGGCATACGCTGGCCCCCAGCGGCTTGGCCAGGGCCTCGACCGCTTTAACCAGCGCCACTTGCTCGGGATGACGGATATCGCCTTCGGCCACGTTGGCGGCAAATAATATCGGTTTAAGCGTTAACAGATTAAGTTCCCTGACCCCTTCTAAATCTTTATCGGTGAGCCCCGCCTGCCGGGCCAGACAACCCCTTGAAAAAGCGGCTTTTAGTTTTTCAAGCGCCGCCTGCCGCTCCCGCGCCTGGGCATCGCCGCTCTTGGCCTTTTTTGCATCGCTATGTTCGCGTTTTTCAACCGTGGCCAGGTCTGCCAGAATCAGTTCGAGGTGTATGGTCTCAATGTCGCGCTTGGGGTCAATGCTCCCATCAACATGCGTGATATTGGAATCTTCGAAACAACGCACCACGTGCACAATGGCATCTACCTCGCGGATGGTGGCTAAAAACTTATTTCCCAGACCCTCACCCTTGCTGGCCCCTTTCACCAGGCCGGCAATATCCACAAACTGCACCACGGTAGGGATCGTTTTTTCGGACTTATGCATGCGCGTCAACACTTGCAATCGCTCATCGGGCACATGCACCACCCCCACATTGGGGTCGATGGTGCAAAACGGATAATTGGAGGCCTCGGCACCCGCTTTGGTGATGGCGTTAAATAATGTGGACTTGCCTACGTTTGGAAGACCCACAATGCCTAGTGAAAAGCCCATGGTCTCATTCTTTCCAGTCATCGCCCGGCATGATGCGGTGCATGAATTTGTCAAACAAGGGGACGGTAAAAGCTGTATCACCGTGGTTCGGACTCCAGATCATCCCTTTGGAAATAAGCTGACTTCGAGTCGGCCCCAAAGAGTTCACTCTACGTTTGAGTGCCTCCGCAATATCGCCCGACCGATGAGGACCAGGACCAAGTTCCGCCATTGCCCGAAGGTATCTTTTTTCAGCCGGCGTGAGTCGATCAAACCTCACACGAAAAAAACTTTCATCAAGTGCCGCGATGGCCGTTTTCGAAGCCTGCTCGACGTCACTTACAGTAATCGGCGATTGAGTGGCCGTGTCCCACACGTGCTTCCCCCATTGCTGCAAAAAGTACGGATAACAGTGTGTCTGTTCCAGAATTCGTTCCAGGGCGTTTGCGTTGATATCTACCCCGTGTTGTTTGGCTGGTTTGGCGATGGCAATTTTTGCCGCTAGTGGCGGAAGAGGGCCAATTCCCGGAAAATCAAACAGCCGTTCAGCGTAAGATTTAGCTTCGCCCATGCGTCCGCGAAGCTGAGGCAGGCCAGCGCCTACCAAAACAACCGGCAGACTGCGCTGGGCAGTACGATGCAGCGCCGTAATCAGCGCCTCCAGTTCTTTTTCATTTACGTACTGCAGCTCATCAATGAACATCACCAGCGCGGTACCCATCTTTTGTACTGCGACCCCAACCGCTTCTAATAGCGCCTGCAAATCGTGCTCCAAATCGCCATTATCCGCCAGCCCCGGTTCAGGATCAAAATCGAATCCTACCTCAATATCGCTGTACTTTACCTTCAACGCCTTGGCGAATCCGGTAAGTCCTTTCAACGCACGCTCGGCAAGTTCTTTCGCCTGCGTGTTCCGTGACATCCGCAATAACGCTTGTCGCAATTGAGGCGCGAGTAGGGCAGGCAGAGATCGAGACTCGGGCGATTCAATGCGTATGGTCTGAAACCCTGTTCCCTCGGCATCATCACGCATTCGATCAAGCAGAACTGTTTTTCCCACACCTCTTAACCCGACCATGAGCATGCTCTTTGACGGGTACCCACGGCGCACACGCTCAACAGCTATGCGAACCGTTTCACGTAGCTCGTCGCGACCAGCAAGTTCTGGAGGGGGCGTTCCAGCCCCAGGCGCAAACGGGTTTGATACGGGATCCATGCGGAAAGTTTATACTAAGTTTAGTCAATTTACAAAAATATTATAAACTTCATAATTATTATATAATTTAAGGAATGTCCGCAGACTTAGTCTGCACTATTCATCCCTTCTTGTAGCCCGCTAAATGCGCGGGCTGCGTGAAGTAAAGGATGCTTCGAAAGTATGCATGATTCACGATATGCGGGCTCCCGTGTGTATCCGCTTCATATGCGTGAATCATCCGGGTTAAAAACTTGGTGTTTGTTGGAGGATGCCGAACCCCCTAACCCTGGAGATGGCAAGTGGGCCTGATGTTTTAAAATTTGTTCGAATTTTTCTATTCTTTCAATGGTCTCTTTATCATCTGCCCGCACGTTTACCGTTCCGTAACGGGTCTTGACCTTTATTTTTGGAGCTTCCTTGTAAATCTTAATCAGCTTCAGCTGCTCACAACGACCGTGCCCGTCGCTATTGAACGGGATGCAAACACCCGCTAGCCACGGCCATTCAATCAGGCATTCCCAAATTTCTTTCTTCGTTTCCTGTTGCAAATAAACCAGGTTCCCAAAACAAACCCCATAAGACTTAAAATGTGCCCGGTCAAAGTCGCAATTTTCAGAAATGATGCTGTTTTCCCGGACAGTCCAATACTTTCGGGACGGCTGGTAATCGCCAAAACTGGTGTAGACCACCAGACCCTTGTCATTTTTCTCGAAATTTTTATCAACATATCCCGTCTGCGACGCCAGCCCCTTTGCGCCGGTCATATCCACAATGCCGATATTGGCCCAGCGCAAATCTGCCCCATCCAGCGTTGTATGTTTCATGTTGCTAAGGTGCAGCTTGGCAAAGTTCAGCACCGACTTGCTTAAATGAGCGCCCTGAAAGTTCGTAAATATCAGACAAGCGCCATGAAATTCGGCTTTTTCAAGCCGGGCGTTTTCTAACAGGGCGCTGTTGAGGCGGGCATCATTAAAGCAGACGCCACTTGCATTTACGCCGCTTAAATTGGCATGCTCCAAATTGGCGCCACGAAGATTGGCCTGCCGTAATTCAAAATTTCGCAAGTCCAGTTTTTTCAGGCAGGTGTTGGCAAGATCAACTTTGAAATCCTTGTTTGCATGCAAACAAAACCGCATGTAACGGTTAAAGCGTTTGGCATCGCCGGTTTTAAGCAGGTTTTCGAGGCGGGTTTTCAGTGGGGTTTTCTTGTCCATCCGTCAGCCCATTGGGGACAGTGTAGGGGGTGAGGATGTCACTGGGTGGCAGTTGACTTGATGGGTTTAAAAAAAATAATTGTTGGGAATCATTTAATTGTGGAAACGAGAGAGCAACAGGAAGAGGTCATTTGGGAGAAATGGGAGAAACGTGACCCAAAAAAGGTTGTGCGGGACGGCATCATCAATGAGGATATGTGGGAAAAGTGTATGTGGGAAAAATCGCCCGTCAAAGTCCTATTCCTGCTAAAGGAGCCCACTGAATGTAATGATTCAGACCTCCGAAAGTATTTTCAAAAAAATCCCGTTCCCAAGGCGCGCATTGTCCAAAATATCGCACGCTGGTCATATGGGATTAGCCATGGGTTTCCAGCATTTTCGGACATTGAAAGCAATAACGTTGAAACCAATAAGGCTAAACTTAAAGAGGGGCTTCAGTCTTGTGCATGGGTAAACCTTAAAAAAACCCCCGGCGGTTCACGGGCAGATATGAAGGAGATAAAGGACGTGGTCAATAGAATGTGTGAGGCATTAACCAAACAGATTTTAATAATAGGCCCAACTCACATCATTTGTTGTGGCACAGGCGACCTTTTTAAAAAATGTATTGCTGGTAATGGTTGGAAGTGGGATAACAAGGACTACTTCGGAAAATTCAAAAATACAAAAGTTGTTTTGATGAAACATCCCAGTAGCTGGCAAAAGGATTACATGATGTATTACGCGTTAAAGGGAATATTATCGGCTGCCAGCGAATATTGGGTCGACACAGAAAACGGTTCGCACTGATTCGTTTGCCTCTATGGTTCGCTAAACCATCAGCGGATCACTTCTCGCAGCGCAATCACAAACCCACGTTAAAAATAAATCCTGTACCGTAACATGATTGTGCCCGCGTCCGTGAGCATCCTGCCGGATGTTGCACAGAAGCTGCCTGGCCTGCTCGGTAAAAGGGATATTCCCCAAATCGGATCCGGCATCATCGTACGCCATTTTTGCTTCGATCATGCCGCGCAACCAGCGCAACTGCCTGTTTGAAAAACCCATTTTATGCAGGACGACATTGTCCGGGACACCTAAAATGCCCAGCAGGATGTGTTCTGGCCCCACGCAGGCATGGCGAAGGCGCCTGGCTTCTTCTTGGGCGATCATGATGGCGTTGAGGGCTTTTCCAGTGAAGCGTGAAAACATGGTGCTTATTTCGAAACCTGAAATAACCGGTCCTCAAAAAAATCTCGCACGGCGGGAGCAATGCAACGGGCACCCATTTCTTGGAAGCGGTTTGTGGAAGTGATGAGCGCATGGATAATTTGCGTGTACAGAGCCATAGCATCTTCCATGAGTCCAACCACTGTACCCCTGCTGAATGTCACCACGCGGCAGGTTGCCGGCCTGAATGTTTATAAACCCATTTTTTTGGGAAATAATTAAAGGACACCATGCCAGATTGTTTTTTAGGACAGCGTCTACCCGACGCAGAAAACCTTAGTATCCGGCCTATCGAAATCTACTTTGAGCAGAAAGAGCATGCCAACCGGGATCTGCCGTACTTTCGCATCGACCGCAGCAAAATTCTGACCCATTGGTTTTTGACGGATGCCAAGGGCGACCGAATTGGATTGTCGTTAAGTTGAGCCAATTGTTTGCAAGTGCACCCGATAATGTTCTGAAAGTAACAACCGATGTTTAATCTCTAACTTTAATGGGAATACCATCAAAGCACAGCATACTTTCTGTGAATTTAGAAGCTGGAGGTTTAAAGATGAGCGAAAGAAGATTGCCAGTTTATTTGGTTTTGGATACTTCGGGTTCAATGTCGGGTGATCCGATTGAATCAGTCAAGCAAGGGGTAAGAGCATTATTGGCTGACTTAAAATCGGATCCTAGGGCAATAGAAACTGCTTTTTTGTCTGTGATTACGTTTAATTCAACGGCTCAACAAATTCGTCCTTTAATAGAATTATCGCTTTTTCGGGAACCTAATTTAATTGCTTCGGGATCAACAGCGTTCGGAGAAGCTTTAGAAGTATTGACGGAATGTGTGGAACGGGAAGTTAAAAAAACAACTCAGAAACAAAAGGGCGATTGGAAACCGTTAATATTCATCATGTCTGATGGGCAGCCATCCGATGAATGGAGGCAGCCTGCTGAAAACATGAAACAAAAAAAAATAGGCAATATCATTGCATTGGCTGCCGGAACTTCAGCAGATGCCGAAATGTTAAAACATGTAGCAGATACCGTGCTGTCCATGGGTGATATGTCGCCGGGTCAAATACAAGCATTTTTTAAATGGGTGTCTGCCTCCATCAAAACAACATCACAAAGTGTTGCCCAGATAATGTTAGAGGGATCTCCCATCAATCTGCCAGCGCCCCCGCCGGGGATCCAAATCATCCCTTAAATCTTATTGAAGCTACGGCACAACAATGAAAAACGAAACGATAGAGATGTCAGAAGATAACGCTAACCCTTTACCAGGAGCCACATCATTGGACGCAAAGGATAAAACAGATTCCCCAGTGCAAGCCCAAACGATCATTTCCACGCAAAACCCCAACATCGCGGTTGGGAATAAAGAAATGAATGAGCAAGTCTGTATCGAAGCGTCCACCCCAAACTTAGAAAGTTTGATAGAGCTGTCCCCCACAGGGCCACTTATGCGAACCAACTTTTGGGCATACAAGCCGGTTCCAAATAATCAGCCAGAACCGCATTCAGAAGATTTTAGTAAGTCAGCTGTTTGTCCTGACGGATACAAGTTGATCGGGGCCAGAGCAAGAGGGAAAACCCATAAACATGAAGGCACCAATTGTGACGATTGGTTTGAGTTCGGTTTTAGTGGCAAATGGACTGTTATTGCGGTTGCTGATGGTGCTGGATCCAAACCTTATTCCCGTATAGGTGCCAAGGCTGCTTGCAAAAAAGCGGTCGCATATTTGCTGGAAACACTTAAGGAAACACAAATAGAAGAATATCTAAAGGGATCCACTTATGGGGAAATTAAACTATTAATAGATAAACAGGCATGGCCTTTTGAAAATATAACGAAAATGATATTTAATGCGTTTAGTGAAGCTCACAAGGAAGTTCACAGGATTGCCAATGAAAAAACATTGGACCCAGGTTATTTATCCCATTTGGGTGGACGTAAAGAACTAAGCGTTAATGACTTTTCATCGACGCTATTGGTTGCTATTCATGCGAATATCAAATGCTTAAATGAACCAACGGATATCGTTTTTAGCTGTAATGTTGGGGACGGTGCCATAGCTATTCTTGATAAGAATGGTTCTCTGAACCTAGCAACTATTGCTGATAGCGGTGAGTATTCGGGTGAAACAGACTTTTTAACTTCCACAGATAAAATTTTAGAAAAAAATCTGCGCTTAAAACTAAAGGTAAACGCACTCAAGTTAAGGTCATTAATGGTGATGACAGATGGAGTTGCTGACGATTATTACCCCAATGATCCGGAATTGAAATATCTTTGTGCGGATTTGATGCTAAATCGGATTATCAAATTAAATATTCCGGAACAAGATATTGTCTCATTCATAAATAGCAATAAACCCAGAACGTCTAACGATTTATTTGCTGCCGATGCCCTTGAAAAGGTGATGCGGTTAACCGCTAATCCTTATGAAGTTACTTACAGGACAATATCCAGTTATTCTCGGGCGTTAGGAATCACCATTGAGGAATTAGTAAACTCGCCGCAACTATTGATGTGCGCTCATTGCAGCAAGAACCAACCTCTGTCTGGAAACAATACCGATGCTTCGGAAATGTTAAAAGAATGGCTTGATTCATATTATGTCAGAGGTTCTTTTGATGACAGGACATTGGTTATCTTGCACGATGAGGAACTAACATGACACCAAAATTTGCCGAGCTTTCTGATGGCAAAAAGGTTCAATATGTGGAAACAGACGATCCGCCGGCGGGGGCTATGAAGGAGACATACTTCAGTCCGGATCGATCTTACGTTGTTCAATTTTTTAAAAACACCAAGACCGACAGTCATAGAATCAGGAGATTAATGGATATCCTTGCCAGGTACAACCTGACAAAAACAAAAGACAATAAAGGATTTGCAACAAATCAAGAATCTGCCGACTATTTCAAAAACTTATTCTGTTGGCCAACCGGAATTGTCACACAACCCCGCCTAGGAATTACGGCTCCTGTTTATCCCGGAAATTTCTTTTTTTCGTCTGGTTCATTGCAAGGCAAAGAAAAGAACAGCAGATGGTTTTTCAGCCCAAAATGTATGAAGAATTTATCTCTGCAGGAAAAAGGAACCCTGATCGATTATTTTAAAATATGTATATCTCTCGCAAGGGCAAT
>JAHFDA010000059.1 GCA_023249225.1 bacterium | reverse complement strand
TGGTCAAAGTTTAAATTTATGATTTGTCATCGCATCTTGAATTTTCAAACGGCACCATGGATCTAACACTGCTTGTTGATCACCGCAAAGGAAATCGGCTAGAAATCGTGGTGCCCGTTTTTAACGAGGGCAAGCGCATCGGATCCTTTATTCGGCATTACCGCAACCATGCCGATGTGGTGTTGCTGGACGATTCAAGCACCGACGATACAACCTCGATTGCCGATTCGTTGGGCGCAACCGTGTACCGGCGCTGGAAAACAGTGCAACAATGTGAGGAGCAATTTGTATACTATTTTGCTGTACAACCTGATGGCCCTGGTGTGTTACCTAGAACTGAAATGGTTCCCCGATAAGGACCGGCAAATTACTTTCTATAACAACCTGTTTAAGCAAGCTCCCGACGCAGCCAGCGGGAAACATTGAGAATTTTTTTTCCAATCATGTAAGGAACAAGCAGAAGCGGTCGCGGTATAAAAAAAAGCGGGTAAACCAGCACATAAAAAGAGAGGCAGTCCCCAAACATTTGGACAAATTCATGGCGTTGCCGAAACAGATGCCGGTGATCATTGGTAACCAAAAATCCCCACATGCGCCGCCACATGACCGTCCGAATTACTCTTTTTTTTAAAAAATAATAAGTTTCCCGGTCAATGAGTTTGTCTTGATACACACCCTGAACAATACGCATCGGATAAACAAAGCTGTACAGCATAAAATTCGGGTTCGTCTCGGGCAGGTTTCGTGACGCAACCCAAGCATTGGGAAGATAGGTGAATGGCGGTGGACTGGTAAGTGCAATACGAGAGGAAATGTACAGGTGACCGCTGCCAGTATCATTTTCTACCCCTTTTTTTAAATCCTTTACAAGTTCCTTCGCCAAGTCAGACCGAAAAATCAAAGTGCCAATAAATCCTCCAAAGCACATAAAAAATTCTCGGCCGGACTGAACAACTTCAACGTCATACACGTTCATATTGGATTTTCTCTTTTTATAATTTCCCTTAAATGAAAATAACCCGGCAGCGGCAATCGCGGGAGAATACTGACGTAACATTGCCCCCATGGCTTGATAAAACCCATCTTTATCGATGACATCGTCGTCGGAAAACATGTGAATATACTGTCCGGTGGCGTGTTCAATACAAATACGGATGTTCCAATCTAACCCCAGATTTTCGGGACTTTTAAAATAGGATATGTTTGGATATGCCGCCATAAATTCGCGGACAATATCTTCGGTATGATCCGTCGATCCGTTGTCGGAAATAACAATTTCAACCGGTTCAGAGACCTTTGCCAACTCACGCACGATTGAATCCAAAGACTCCCGTAAAAAAGCGGCTCCCTGATACGTGGGAATGCAGACGGACAAAAACGGCCGGGTCTGATGATCTAGAGTCATGCCACGGTTTTAAACGCTTCGGCCTCAAAAGTCAACCTGGATCGATAAAAGACCACTCCTTGCGCAACAAACAGTGCCAGGCGCACCAGGCAAAATCCGTAAAACATCACCGTAAAAGAATGCCAAAAATGCGATGTCTCCATTAAAACCAGAACCATTAAACCGGCAGCAATCGCGAGCAGGGGCGCATAAGGATCCCCTTTATGCGCGCGCAAATAAGTCGTCCACAAGGTCTCTAGCGTGCTGGCAAATGCAAATGCCACCAGTATGGCGAACAAACCCAGCGATAAAACGCGGTGTTGCCAATGCAAGACCGGAAACAACCAGCGATAGCAGGCCAGCAATACCGTTGCGCCCAGCGCAAACATCAATAAGCACTGGCGCAGCGATTGGCGATAAAGGCCATTGAGCGCCTGACGGTCACCGCGTGCCACGCACATATTAAACAACGGCCCACGGGTGGTGCACCAAATGCCCGCCATGGTAAACAACGACACCATCAGCGACATGGATAAGCCCAACTGGCCAGCCAATTCGGCGCCATAAAACCGCATAGTCAGTAGCACAATCCATTGACTAAGAAAATAGCCAGAACCCCAACTGACCGCATAGCGCGTCTGCAGCGGCACAATTTCCTTCCACCAAGTATGGGACCCCTCTATTTTGGTTTTAAACATCTGACGCCATACATTTTGATATAGATAGCCAAGCAGAATTACGCTGAATACAAGGTTGGCAAACACGCCAGTCGCAAGCGCCCACAACTTGCCTCCCAACATCAATATGGCCCAGGTAAACAATGTTTCGATTATTTTTCCGGCAAACAACATTTTTTGAACGGGGGCCACAAGGTTAAATCCCATCAGCACAGAGCTGGCAATGCCCACCCACAGAATGGTGGAAAATGAAAATGCGTAAGCCACCCAGGAAAACAAATAGTTGCTGTGCTCCAGCGTTTTGGGCATGGTTATAATTCCGGCCACAGATAAAGCCACAAAGGCAATCGGTATGACGACCGCATATAATTTTACTGAAAAACGAACCAAAGAATATAAGCGTTGCAAATAATAGGGCTCGCCGGTGACCTCACCGGTGGCGCTCATTTTTAAATGCGCAAATTCATGGCTTACATACTGGGTAAGCAGGGTCAAAAAACCCAGTTCTGCAAACACCAGCATGTTGCCCGTACCCAGGTAGGAATACCAATAGCCCTGTTCAGACAGGGTCATAAAATGGACGATAAAAAAAACATTTAAAGGACCCCGCAAAATCATCCAGATACGGGAGATCAGAGTCACAACGACTGCCTCATCAAGGCCCATGGATATGCGAATAAACTTGATCGGCCGCCATTCAAGCAAACGTTGGATCATTGATTACCGCTGGGAAACCAGATGGCGGACAAAATGGATCACTGAATCCGCCACATAGGTCAACATTGCCTGTGATAATCCCGGATACACCCCGATCCAAAAAGATCGATTCATAATGGTATCTGAATGATTCAAAGTTCCGTGCACTCGATAATGGCGTGCCTGCATATAGGGTTGCCGCAGCAAGTTTCCACCAAAGATCAGTCGCGTGCCAATTTTGGCTTCATCAAGGCGCTTAAGCAAATCAAGCCGTGCAAAAGGGGCATCATGGGCAATCGTGATCGGAAAACCAAACCAGGATGGATCACTTCCAGCGGTAGCCTCTGGCAAGATCAGATAAGGACAAGCAGACAGTTGCTGCTTTAGAAAATTAAAATTGTCTTTTCGGCTTTGCACAAAACCAGGCAAGCGCTCTAGCTGCGCCAATCCGACCGCCGCCTGCATGTCACTGATTTTTAGATTATAGCCAAGGTGGGAGTATGTGTATTTGTGATCAAACCCGTGCGGCAGCTCACCCAGTTGCCAATCGAAGCGTTTGCCGCAGGTGTTGTCCTTGCCCGGCGCGCACCAGCAGTCGCGGCCCCAATCACGGATAGACTCCATAATTTTCTTTAACTTTCCGTTGTTCGTGAATACCGCCCCACCCTCGCCCATAGTGATGTGATGCGCCGGATAAAAGCTAAGTGTTCCGATATGTCCAAAAGAACCCACCATTTTTTCATGATAAGTGCTGCCCAGCGCGTCGCAACAATCTTCGATCAACCAGAGATCATATTTGTCGGCCAGCGCTTTAACCCGCGCCAGATCAAAGGGATTCCCCAGGGTATGCGCCATCATGATGGCCCGCGTTTTAGGACTAATGGCGGCTTCTAACTGTGAAACATCGCCATTGTACGTAGGAATATGGGCATCCACAAAGACCGGCACCATGCCGTACAAAAGCATGGGATTGACGGTGGTCGGAAAACCCGTCGCAACCGTTAAAACTTCATCACCAGGCTTTAACGCTTTATCACCAAGCTCGTGTGAAGTCAGCGCCGCAAAGGCCAGTAAATTGGCCGAGGATCCAGAATTGACCGTCAGCACAAAGCGAGCACTCAAAAATTCGCCCAGACGTTTTTCGAACGCATCATTAAAACGCCCGGTGGTTAACCAGCCGTCCAGCGAAGATTCAACCAAAAGTTGCAGTTCTCCCGCTCCCATGACCTTGCCCGAAACGGGCACCACGCTTTCACCGGGAATAAATTTTTTAGGAGCGTATGCATTGGCAGCGTATAAGTCGACTAAATTTAGAATCTGTTTCTTGATTTCCTCGTTCTGCATACCTATATCCTTTAGGATAAAACTTTTGCGGGCACTGCCCATGCCAATTGCTTCTGACGCGCCACCTCTTCATAGGCATGAATTTGACCGACCGTAAAATTAAAAATCGCCTCTGTCTGATTCAACTGACGAATCTTCCGATACCATGCCACTGTGGTGGAAATATTTTCTTGTAAATCAAAAACCGGCCGCCAGTTGAGATCCTGCTGTGCCCGGCTGCAATCAAGCTGTAAAAGTTTGGCCTCGTGCGGATGGCCGCCAGGCGCTTGTTCCCACGAACCCGCACCCCAACAACGAATCAAGTTCTCAACCACGGTTTTCACCGTGACATGCCCCCCGGTTTCAGGTCCAAAATTGTAGGCCCGGGCATGGCGTTGTGGTTGCCACCACTGCTGCGCCGCCAGCCATAAATATCCCGACAAAGGCTCGAGCACATGTTGCCAGGGACGCACCGCCTGCGGATGACGCACCTGGATAGGTTTGCCTTGCTCTAACGCGCGTATGCAATCGGGCACAATACGGTCTAGTGCCCAGTCACCCCCGCCAATAACGTTGCCGGCGCGCGCAGACGAAATGCTAACGGGCAAATGCGCCTCTCCAGAAAAAAACGATCGCCGAAACGATGCCACCGCCAGTTCGGCCGCACCTTTGCTTGCGCTATAAGGATCATGCCCCCCCATGGGATCTGTTTCACGATAGGCATGTCCGGTTTCCTGGTTGTCATAACACTTATCCGAAGTAATAATCTGACAAACCCGGACTGATGGTGTCTGGCGCACCGCTTCGAGCACATGCGCCGTGCCGAGCACATTGACCCGAAAAGTCTCCACCGGATGCTGGTAGGAATACCGCACCAGTGGTTGCGCTGCCAGATGAAACACAATGTCTGGTTGTTCGGCAGTCAGCACACGCAAGAGGTGATTAAAATCAGACACATCGCCCTCATGCGAACGCAAACGTTGGCCAAGACCCGCCTGTTGAAACAAACTGGGTTGTGTGGGCGCTGCCAGTGCAAATCCAGACACCTGGGCACCCAATTCTAATAACCACATCGATAGCCAAGACCCTTTAAACCCCGTGTGACCGGTGACCAATACCTTTACCCCAGAAAAACAGTCCCCAAAAAGACCCATGCCCTTACCAGCATTTCCAGGGCGCCTGACCCGTATTCCATAAATCCTCGAGGTGATTGCGATCACGCAAGGTATCCATGGCATGCCAAAAACTGGTATGTTGATAGGCTGACAACTGACCCAGTTGCGCCAAACGCTCCAAAGGCTGATGTTCCCAAACGGTCTGATCACCCTCGATAAATTGAAACACCTCCGGGCTAAGCACAAAAAAACCACCACTCACCCAGGCCCCGTCCCCCATAGGCTTTTCGGCAAACTCTGCCACCCGGCCCTGCTCAAGTTTTAAGGCCCCAAAACGGCCGGGAGGTTGTACGGCTGTTAAGCTGGCCCAAACCTTACTGGCATGATAATGCGCAATCAATTTATCGATGGGAATGTCACTGACCCCATCGCCATACGTCATGCAAAAAGGCCCATCCGACACATGTTCTTTGATGCGAAGCAAGCGTCCCCCGGTCAGGGTGGATTCGCCCGTATCGATGAGCGTCACCTTCCATGGCTCGGACGTATTTTGATGCACTGTCCTGGAATTTGATCTTAAATCAAAGGTCACATCAGACATGTGCAAGGGATAATTGGCAAAGTATTCTTTGATTAGATAGCCCTTGTAACCGCAACAGATGATAAAGTCATTTAAACCATAAGCCGAATAAATTTTCATGACATGCCATAAAACCGGCTTGCCGCCAATTTCAACCAGGGGCTTGGGCCTTATCATGCTTTCTTCGCTGATACGGGTGCCTACGCCACCGGCTAAAATCACCACTTTCATAAAGTTACCCCCTAAAATTTTTATGCGAATCCGTTTGTAAAGAAACTTTATGCAACAAAAACAGATCCATAAAAATAACACCCAGACTGCCCAATATAAATGCCGCCGCAACGCTGACCATCACATTTCGTTTTTTCCTTGGTCTGAAAGGATATTGGGGAATCAAGGCCTTATCCAAGACCTGCAGAATAGGCTTGGACGGAGAAAAACCCAGCTCCTCATTGAGTGTGTCCAATGCATCGACATAGGCATTCGATACCAGCGCACTAAAAGTCGGGCTTTTATCTTCGACCGACAATCGAAGCAAGCCGGACGGAAGAATTTCAACTTTTGTACGACTTCTTAAAGTATCTGCCCCAATTCCGTAATTTTTCTCCAGGTCAAATTCTGTCACCAGATACGATGTCATGCGTCGACTTTTTAAGATTTCGACCAGCAGATCTTTTTTAGAGTTGCCTCCTCCGATTCCGCTAAACAATCCTCCAAACGTCGACGGAAAAGTGGGGCTGTCTTCTATATTAACCAGTGCGGTGGTAGAAGCCCGGTAATAGCGTTCAAAAACATACAGATTAACGCCACTGCTTACCAGGGCCGCCACCACACCAATGACAAAAAGCACCCACTTATAGTGGTTGAGGATGCGCACATAGATAGTCAAGTCGATCTGATTTTCTGAAACTGCTTCGTTCATTTTTAGATCCTTAAATATTCTTCAGTATGGAAATGGACGCGGCCATATTGTAAATAAATGCAGCCACCCCTGTCAGCAAAGTCCAAAGATCCACTGGCTTTTCTATTTTACTGGACACCACAATGGCATCTCCTATGTCTACGTTACTATCGCTATTGCGGTAGACCCGCCCGTTGGCCTTGACCAGATAGACATTGTCCTTATCTGCAAAGCGTGTCACCCCACCCACTTGCGCTACGTAATCCGCTACGTTGAGCCCTTGTTTATAAAGCACCGCTCCAGGCTGAAAAACAGCCCCCACCACCTGAACCATATCAGTCCGTGAAGGAACCGAAATAATATCGCGGTCATAAAGCTCAATGTTATCCCGACTTTTTTTTAAACTTTCCAAATCATTTGGGATATCCAACACCAGACGGCCTTCAAGTTTATAGTTATAGAGCGCCTCCAGAATAGGAATCTGCCCGCTTAAGTCGGTGCCTTGCATGGATTGCATCATATTTTGCAAGATATCACGCAACTCAAGCTGCTTAACCTTTCCCTGGATCTGCGCATGTCTGTCGGCCACAGAGGAACGCAAGGCCACCATGCCAAATGGAAAGGCCTTGTCGGTATACCCCCCGGCCTGCAGGATAATGTCATACAGACGATCTCCTTGTTGAAGGGGGTAATCTCCCGGATATTTTACTTCTCCTTCGATGCGCACCCGGCCCATGGTTAAAAAAGCGTGGTCGGCTGGAATATAGAGCTGATCGACCGGTTGCAAGACTTTAAGCAGGTCTTGCGCCCCCACTGAAAGATCCAGTTTAATACGTCTGCCCTGGTCTTGTTCCTGCATTTTTCGCATCAAAAATGCATTCTGTGGAGAAGCATCAAACTGCAATCCCCCCGCCATAAAGATAAGATCGGCAATAGTCATGTCAGGATAAATCAGATATTCCCCGGGCTGCCGCACCGCTCCCTGGATGCTAACCGTTTGGGTAGGCGCAATGGCTTCTACGGCATAGACCAGCAGCTCATCGCCTTCTTGCAACTCGGGATCTTTTTCACCAGAAAGCACTTGAGTCAACTCGATAGATTCCCTTTGAATGGCAGAAAAATGCTGACCCAGGCCAGGCACAAGTTCAGCCTGACCGCGCTGTTCTAAACGTTCATTTTCAGTTTTTTGATATTTTGCCAAAAGATCCCCAACGCTTTCTCCGGGCTTAAGCAGCGCCCGTCTGGGCAGTGCCGCGTGCGTGACAAGATCGGCACGCAACATATGCGCATTTGCAAGCAACCCACCCGCCTTGCGCAGTAAGGCACTTAATTTCATGCCAGACTTCCACTGATAACTTCCGGGATACCACACCTGCCCTTGCACCGAAACTTTGCCGCGTAATAAATCTTCATTGCTGTGTACCAGCACCAGGTCGCCATCCTGCACCTTGATTTTTTCGGGTTTTTGAAAATTTTCCAGGGTGTAATCTTGCAAAACCCGTTGAAAATCATCGTTGTTATGCTCAACTTGCACCCGCCGCGGATCGGCAAAAGCATAAGTGCCTCCACACTGATCTAAAAGCCAAACCAAATCCTCTTTACCTTTAATTTCATAAATCCCTGGTTTTTTAACCGCTCCGGCAATGGCCAGGGTTTCGCCGATGGGGGGCACAATGATGACATCACCCTCGACCAGTTCCTCACCCACCAGCCCACGGATAGACCGGACCCCTTCGTAAAGATCAACTTCATTTAACAAACGATTGGCCCGCATGTGTTGAATGCTGCGCAAGGATCCGGTTTTTTTAATGCCCTCCGCTTGAGCCAAGGCCGAAAAAATACTTGAACCGGCATACACCACATAGCTGCCGGGAGCCCCGACTTCACCCAGCACATAAACTTTAATGCTGCGATACTTGGATAAGTTCACTCCCACATCTACGTTGGCAAACACCTCATTGAGGCTGTCGCGGATACGTTCCTGGGCCACGCTTAAGGGCTTGCCTGCAATCTGCAACGGTCCTGCTTTAGGTAAAAATATTTTGCCGGCCTGATCAATTTTTAACGTAAACTGTTGCTGCAGCTTGCCCCACAAATAAACCTCGACTTCATCCCCAGGACCCAGGATATAACTTTCGGGCGGGGGCACAGTGGTCGCCCGATTGGTATTGACTTTGGCTGATTCAAAAAGATCGTAGCCTTGTTGCAATAACACACCTTTTATATCTGGATAATCCACCATAAATTTTTGATACTTGGCTTCAAGATAGCTGGGGTCGGGAGTGGATTTTTGCCCCCCGTTGGTTTTTTCTATATTAAAAGACAATATTTCTGGCCTGACTGGCAGGTTGTTCAACAACTTACCCTGCTGTTCCATTTCCTGCAGGGCCATGATTTTTTGGAGATCATTAAGGTTCTCAATTGCAAAACCGGTTACAGGCCATAGCAATAAGATGGAAAAAAAACAATAAATTGCTTTACGCACTCGGAAAATTATATATCCTTGCTGGATGGACGCCAAACTGATTATTTTTGAAAATATCTAAAGGTTCGCTCCAAGCCCTCGGTTAAACCCACCTTAGCCTGCCACTTTAATGCGCGACTGATCTTAGACGCATCCAATACGCTGCGGGCTTGTTCACCTTTGCGTGCTGCTTGATGAATGGTTTCTATTTTACCCGAAACTTGTTGCGTTAAACCCTGAACCAGATCGAGCACCGTAGACTCGATACCGGTAGCCACGTTGTATTCCTGATATCCGGTCAACGCAGGGTCACTTACACGCAGGTTGGCATCGACCACATCGTCCACGTAAACATAATCACGCGTCTGGAGTCCGTCGCCATAAACCACCAGGGCTTGTCCTTTAAGCATCCGGTCACAAAAGATCGCCACCACCCCGGCCTCGCCCCTTGCATTTTGCCTTGGGCCGTAAACATTGGCGTAGCGCAGGTTGACCGCGTTCAACCCGTAGTGCTTATGGTAAAAATAAATGTATTTTTCAGCGCTTAGTTTAGCCACGCCATACGGCGATACCGGATACAACGGATGGGTTTCGTCAGCCGGAAAAGTTTTTTGCGGGCTGTAAATAGCGCCTCCCGATGAAGCAAAAACAAAAGCTTTCACATGGTTTTGCACAGCCGCCTGGAGCAAATTGACTGTCCCCAGCACGTTGACCTGAATGTCTGCCAGCGGATCTGAAATGGACTTGAGTAAATCAATCTGCGCCGCATGGTGGTTAACAATATCGGGCTGTTCTTTTTTGAAAATCGTTTTTATCTCCGGGCTGCAAATATCCACTTGATAAAAAGTATCTTGTGAATTAAGAAAAGTACTCTGGCCATGCACCATATTATCGACCAGCACCACGCGAAAACCACGCGCACGGTACGCGTCCGCAAGATGAGAACCAATAAAACCCGCTCCCCCGGTAATCAGCACCGTCCGGGTCACAAGCGGAACAATCCCCGACGCTTGCGCCCCTTAAACACGTTGCGCGTGTCTACAATCAGTGTTTTGGAACGGTATAGTTTTTCGTAATCCATTCCGGAATGATGGGTATGCACCAGCACCAGGTCGAACCCGGCATAATTTAACCCACGCGTGCTGACACTGCGCAATGACTGGCCTGCCACACTAAACCGGGCAATATAAGGATCCGCATAAAAAACACGGGCCCCCTTTTTAAGTAAGCCCGCCATGATGGGCCGAGCCGAAGTTTCACGGGCATCGTTGACATCTTTTTTGTAGGCCACTCCCAGCACTAGAATTTTACTGCCCCGCACCGATCTGGAAACTGAATTGAGGGCATAGGTAACTTTGGTCACCATAAAGCTGGGCATGCTGTCGTTGACTTCTCCGGCCAGTTCGATAAAACGGGTGATAAACCCAAATTTTTTAGCCCGGTGCGACAGATAAAATGGATCCAGCGGTATGCAGTGCCCCCCCAAACCTGGGCCCGGATAAAACGGCATAAATCCATAGGGCTTGGTTTTGGCTGCCTCAATCACCTCCCACACGTCAATATCCATGCGGTTGCACAACAAGGCAAACTCATTGATCAGGGCAATGTTGACATTTCGAAAGATGTTTTCGAGCAATTTGGTCATTTCAGCCGTACGGGGATGACTGACCGGCACCACCACATCACAGACCTTGGCATACAAGGCTTGAAGCAGTTTTTGAGATTGCGGCTCGGCCCCGCCAATGACTTTAGGCGTATTTTTCAACATGAATTTTTGATTACCCGGGTCAATCCGTTCCGGAGAAAAACCCGCATAAAAGTCGCGCCCAAGCTTAAAGTTTTTTTGAGTTTCTAAACACGCAATCACTTCTTCGTCGGTGCTGCCCGGATAGGTGGTGCTTTCGAGCACCACCAGGGTCTGCTTGCGCACCTGTTTTAAAACCGTTTGCATGGCCGCCCGGATATACGCCATGTCAGGCGTTTTGTATTCATTGAGCGGCGTGGGCACACAGATCACGATGACATCTGAAGCCCCCAACACTTTTGCATCTGACACAGGCCGGAACCCCCGTATCAGGCCTTGCCGGACGGCTGCCGGCGGAATATCGCGAATATAGGAGCGTCCCTGCCGCAGCGCTTTAATTTTTATCTGATCTGGATCAAAGCCATGCACTTTGGGAAAAACTTTAGAAAACTCCAGCGCCAGGGGCAGCCCCACATAACCCATGCCCATGACCGTAAGCGTTGCGCGGTTCGATTGAATCTTATCTAGTAATTTCATCCCAGTCCCGGTTTCAATAAACCATTATAGTCAAGATACCATTCTACAAAGTGGGCCATGCCTGTTTTGATATCGATTTTAGGTTGGTAACCCAGCAAGCGCCGAGCCTTGTCAAGATCAGCGCACGTTTCGCAAACATCCCCCGGCTGCATGGGAAGCTGGCGAATGTCTGCCTTGCGTCCAAGCAGCTGCTCAATGCAAGCCACAAAATCACGCAACGCGATGGGACTGTGATTTCCCAAGTTGATGATTTCAAATTCCAATACCTTGTCGAGGCTGGCCAATATGCCGCCCATGACATCGTCGATATAAGTAAAATCACGTTTCATATTTCCAAAATTAAACAATTCGACCGTTTCTCCCCGATAAATATTTTGGGTGAATTTGTACGGGGCCATATCCGGCCTGCCCCAGGCACCATAGACCGTAAACAGACGCAATCCCGTGACGTGAATGCCATACAACTGATGATAGGTAAAAGCCATCAGCTCGCCCGCCCGCTTGGTGGCGGCATAGAGCGATGCGGGTTCATGGACTGGATCTGCTTCGTTAAACGGTAGCTTGCTTGGGTTGCCATAAACCGAGGATGAGGATGCAAACACAAAATTCACCGGGCGGATCACACGCACAAGTTCTAAAACCGATAAAAAACCGGACAAATTGCTTTGGCTGTATGCCATAGGATTTTCAAGCGAATACCGCACCCCTGCCTGGGCAGCCAAATGACAGACGTGATCTACCTGATGCGTACGGCATCTGTTTAAAAGTTCGGCGTGGTTATTAATATCCACGGCATAAAATTTGAAATTTTGATACGGCTCTAGTTGCTGCAGGCGCGCACGTTTGAGAGCAACATCATAATAGGCGTTAAGGTTGTCTACACCCACCACTGCATCACCGCGTTTCAGCAAGGCTTGGGAAACATGGTAACCGATAAACCCGGCTGCCCCGGTCACAAGATAGGTATGCACGTTTACAGTTTAACCGGAACCGCCGTCAGTGTCTGAAACGGCATCATGTTTCCCCAGGTTTGGAGATTTTCAAACGCGCAGCGCACAAAAACACAAGGTTTTTGAAAGCCGCTGGCAAGCGCATAATCATCTTTTGTGTCGCCAAAGTACTTTAAGGATTGAAGGGTCACCGGAAATTGTTGTTCCAGAAAACGGGCCAGGCGCGTCGCGGGCTTGCGCCAGCACCGCGCTGGCTCGCCCTTCATTTTGGCCAAAGCCATGCTTTCAGAGTCGGTAAAGACCTGGTGAAAGGCTTCGCGCAAACCAAGCAACTGCAGCGTGATCAGCGTTTCCGGGCGCGGACGTCCTGTAAGCAGCACCCGGTAAACTGCGGGTGGCAAGCGGTGAATTAAGGCCGCAGGCAACCAAGGTTTTTCGGTGGCGATAAAACCCCTGAAATCCTTAGGCACTGCCTCTGCGGGAACGCGGTAAATCAACTCAAAATGATTGCGTCCCAGATAAAATTGTTGGAATACATGCATGACCTGATCGTGCCAGGTCTGGCGAAAGGTACTCTCTCCCAGCACATCTTCACGCAGACCCGGAGGGCAGAGTACATTTGAAGTTCCGTGTCTTGCATGCTGACAAAGCCACCACAAGGCTAAAGTCAGATCCCAGTCGTTGTTAAAGCCGCCCCAGTGTTTGATGGCATGAAAATTGTCACGGGTAAAACGGATCTCCTCACCCCTGGCACTGTGTTTCTGAAGATAAGCCACCGTCTCCAGCGCCGCCCTTACATACGATTGCCTGACATCCACCAGCACGCCATCAAGGTCAAAAATATACGCCTTACGAAAGGTCACGCTTCAGCCTTTCATAGATCCGCTCGGCTGCATGCCCATCGCCAAAAGGATTAACCCGTCTCCCCTTCTCCTTGTCTCCCCCCGCCCTTCGCCGTCTCATCAAAGCCAAGGCCCCCCTCACAATCTTTTGAGGGTCAGTCCCCGCAAGCATGGCCATCCCCGTCCGCAAGAGCTCTGTCCGCTCGGTGCGTTCGCGTAGCACCACCACGGGCACGCCTAGCGAAGGCGCTTCTTCTTGCACGCCGCCAGAATCAGATAACACCAGTGCACTGGCCGAGAGCAACGAAATAAAGTCTGGATAAGCCAAAGGCTTCAGCAGCCTGACTTGCGGATGGCGCTCCAACGCGCGCGTGGCGGCAATCACCTGCGGGTTAGGATGACGCGGAAAATAAAGCAGCGCGTTGGGAACTTGTACAAGCAGTTTTTCCACCGCTCTAACAATTTGGCGCATACCCGAACCAAAACTTTCGCGGCGGTGCATGGTCAGCGTCAATACCGGTCGAGCGCGCTGACTGTCTGTGAACCACGGCATCCGCACTGTGCTGCCTTGTTGAGCCTGTTCCTCTAACAACACATGTAAGGCATCCACCACCGTGTTGCCCGTTTTAAGGATACGTCGGCCAGAAATACCTTCGGCTTTTAGATTGGCCACCGCCTGGGCTGTGGGCGCAAAACACCAGGTCGAAATTTGATCGATCAACCGGCGCTGGGCTTCTTCAGGAAAAGGCTCATAAAAATCGTGACTGCGCAGACCGGCTTCGACGTGCCCCACCGGAATACGCCTCTGGTAGGCCGCAAAAGCGCAACCAAAAGCCGTCAGCGTGTCGCCCTGTACCAGCACGGCATCGGGCCGTAATACGTCTAAGTATTTTGTAAACACCGGCAAAAGACGGGCAAGTAAGTTTGTTAAATCTTGATTGGGTTTCATGAGTTTAAGGTCACGCTGGGGTTTTAACTGAAACCAGCCCAGCGCCTGGCGCAATAGATCCTGATGCTGTCCGGTGACACATAATGTATGCCGACAAAAAGAAGCCGACTTGGAAAGCACGCTGATCACGGGCGCCATTTTGATGACCTCTGGACGGGTGCCGATGGCGGTTAACAAAACCGGCTTACGGCTCACGTCAATTCGGGATCATGCAACCATGACTCTTGTCCCCTAACCCCATCCACCAATTCACGCAGGTCATGGGTTTTCTTAACCACAAGTCCATGTTTGACCCAAAGCGATTTTAAAAATTTTTCCAGGGATTGATGGCAGTGATAAATAACAATGTCGTACGCTTTATCGCCGTCATACAAATACTTCGCAGAATCGAAATCATTGTACGCGTGGTGCACCCATTCGTTAAATGTACCCATAAATGACTTTCCCCTGGTTTTTGATCCGTCTAAAGAATGAATTTTCTTTTTCCCGAAACGCTTGCGGCGTATAAACAAATAAATCAAGAGGCTGGTCAATATCTAACAATATTTTCTGCGCTTCAACTTCCATTTTTCGCGATGGAAGATTGCTATCCTTGACCACCAAAACATCTAAATCACTATCTTCCGTAGGCTCACCCCACGCATACGAACCAAATAAAATAATGGCCTGCGGATTAAAACGTTCCACCAATCGGCGCTTGATTTCCTCGATGTTTTGATAGCCTTTAAGCACGTTTTTAGTATACGGCCCAGGACAAACTATTTGCCAGTAAGCAACGTGTACTGTTCAGAACCCCTCTCAAAACTCCATCGTCCAGATTTCGAAATCAATTCGAGACACTCACAACCGTTTTAAAGTACGCCACAGTCTTTTGCAAACCCTCGCGCAATTTGACTTTGGGCTCCCAACCCAACAAGTTTCTGGCCTTGGTGATGTCGGGACGCCGTTGTTTGGGGTCATCTTCGGGCAGCGGCAGATAAACATATTGGCTTTTAATGCCCATCACCTCTTGTACCACCTGGGCAAATTCTAAAATAGTGAACTCATCCGGGTTACCCAGGTTGACCGGTCCCTGATCACCCGACCACAACATGCGCACAATGCCGTCTACCAGATCAGACACAAAACAAAAACTGCGCGTCTGCCTGCCATCCCCGTAAATGGTCATCGGCTGCCCTTGCAAGGCCTGATTAATAAAGTTAGGCACCACCCGCCCATCATTAAGGCGCATGCACGGGCCGTAAGTATTAAAGATGCGAATGATGCTGGCATCAACGCCTTCATAACGTCGGTAGGCCGTGGTGATGGCCTCGGCAAAACGCTTGGCTTCATCGTATACCGAGCGCGGACCAATCGGGTTCACCCGTCCCCAGTAAGTTTCATCCTGGGGTGAAACTTCGGGATCGCCATATACTTCGGACGTTGACGCCAGCATAAAGCGGGCACCCTTGGCCTTGGCCAATCCCAGGGCATTATGCGAACCCAGAGAACCCGCCTTAAGCGTGTGCACCGGCTCATTCATGTAATCGACGGGACTGGCAGGCGATGCAAAGTGCATCACCGCATCTAAGGGATCAGGATAATGAATATAGCTGGAAACATTTTGTTCAATAAAATGAAATTTCGGTTCATGTAAAAGCGTCCTGATATTTTCAAGACTTCCGGTTTTAAGATTATCCATGGCAACCACATGATGGCCTTCGGACAGTAGCCGCTCGCAAAGATGTGAGCCCACAAAACCTGCGCCTCCGGTGATAAATATGCGTTTGGATGTCATCCGCATCTATTCTATAGCAGGCCGCGTCCAATCGAAATATACGTAAAACCCAATGCCTGCATGTGAACGGGTTTGTACAGGTTGCGTCCGTCAAAGATCACGGGTTGTTTGAGCCTGGCCTTAAGCACCTCAAATTCTGGAAAGCGGAATTCGTGCCACTCGGTGACCACGCACAAGGCATCGGCACCCTGCAAGGCATCGTAGGGGTTGGCCGCATAGCGGATGCGATCGCCCATCATTTTTTGTGTCTCGCCCACGGCTTCGGGATCATAGGCACATACGCTGGCCCCGGCCGCGAGCAACTGCTCGATCAGCACCAGCGATGAGGCTTCGCGCATATCATCGGTACGGGCTTTAAACGCCAAACCCCATAACGCAAAATGTCGACCCTTAAGACTTTCACTGCCGTAGTGCCTGCTTATTTTTTGAAACAAAAGGCGTTTTTGCCTAAAGTTGACAGCCTCGACTGCGTCTAGAATTTGAAGCGGCACCCCCTGGTCACGCGCCGTCTTGACCAAGGCTTGTACGTCTTTTGGAAAACATGAACCCCCATAACCGATGCCCGGAAACAGAAAAGCCTTGCCGATACGGCTATCTGAGCCGATGCCCCGGCGTACCTCATCCACATCGGCACCCACCGCATCGCAAAGGTTGGCAATCTCGTTCATAAACGAAATGCGTGTGGCCAGCATGGCGTTGGCCGCGTATTTGGTCATCTCGGCACTCTTGCTGTCCATGAGCTGGATGTTTTGGTTGGTCAGGGTAAACGGCGCATACAATTCAAGCATGATGGCGCGCGCGCGCTCGGAACCCGTGCCAATCACAATACGATCGGGCTTTAAAAAGTCTTCAACTGCCGCACCTTCTTTTAAAAATTCTGGATTACTCACCACATCAAATGGCACTTTTGTTTTGGACGCCACCGTTTTTTGCACCTTTTCAGCCGTACCCACCGGCACCGTGGATTTATCTACAATCACGGTATATTCACGGATATTTTCTGCAATGGCTGCGGCCACACCCAGGACATATCTAAGATCTGCGGAACCATCCTGATCAGCCGGCGTGCCTACGCAAATAAATACCGCCCGGCTCGATTGGACTGCCGCCGCCAAATCGGTGGTAAAAATCAAGCGCTGGCGCTTGCGATTGCGTTCGACCATTTCCTCGAGACCGGGTTCGTAGATCGGAATTTTTCCGGCATTGAGCGCATCGATTTTATGTTTTTGATTGTCGACACAAGTGACCGTATGTCCCGACTCGGCAAAGCACGCGCCCGCCACAAGACCTACGTATCCCGTACCAATCACGGAAATCTTCATGTATCTATAAAACTATATCATTGAAAGAAATTAAAAACCTCATAACGCCCCATCCTCTTTTGCAGCCAACTCTTCTTCACATGCATCGATGTTAGTAAACAAGTAATTAACCTCAATATAACCGGTATTACCATCCAACGGATTTACTTGCAGCGAAATCTCCTCCAAGTCGGTAGGGAGCGTTGATCTCACTCTTGCACTCCATTCTGCGATAAGAAATCTTTCCTTTTTGGCCAACCCCATCATCCAATCATTGGGTTCACTCCAGATACTCCCAGGCAAGAGGACATCAGCCGTCTCATGTTTTTTGTACGTACCTTCCAGTTTTTTCTCCATTGCATTAAAGGCGTTCTTAAGTTCAAGACCATACGAACTTGTCTTGATGTCTTTACCAACCGCCCTTATGTGGCAGAGCCCTGCTTTTGGAGCCAGTTTTATTACGTATCCTTCAAATGCTGGATGTGGTTTCGGTACCTTGCTAAGTAGATATTGCCCAGGTACAGCTTTGGACTGCTGTGATTGTCCGCCAATGTCTTTTAACGACATTCCTTTTTCTAACCCGAATGGCCCAGCTATTGCCTCGACAAACAGACAGGATACTCCTAGAAAAGACCATACAAAGACTTTAGCTGGGAATGAGTAAGTCCTTAACATGCCAAAAACTTTTGATTTCATACCTGCCTCCTGCATACACTTTTTTGTTAAAGTTATACCCCCCCCCCCGCAAACATCTATTTTCTGTGGTGTGTAATAACGAGACTCCGTAGGCAATATATAATCTACCCGTGATCGAAAGTCTGCTAAACGAGGTTGTCCGTCGGATTGTCGATATTGCTGACCCAAAAAAAATCGTCTTGTTTGGCAGCCACGCCCGTGGCAACTCCCATGCACACAGTGATATTGATCTCCTGGTCATTATGGAATCTCAAGAACCGCGTTACCGGCGTTCTGCCCCGCTTTATGGGGCCTTAAGCAACCTGCTGACACCCATGGATATCCTGGTATACCGTCCTAACGAAGTTGAAGAATGGAAAAATGTCCCCCAGGCTTTTGTAACCACGGTGCTGCGCGAGGGTAAAACTCTGTATGAAAAATAAGCATGATCTGGTTAAAAGTTGGATTCAAACAACAATTTGTGATTAAGCGTGTACCTATGAACCTTTGAGTCGGTCTATCCATCTTTGGCCTGCAGAAACCTTGGCAACCCCAGCGCAGGTCTTCGATGGAAAAGTGATCGGGGAGTCGTCGTAAGGCATGCTCTATCCCGAATTATTCACGCATATGAAGCGGACACCTACACACGGGAGCCCGCATATCGTGAATAATGGTAACTATTCAGCCCTACCGTTGTTTGTAATCCCAGTGGCAGGGCCACTGGGAGCTGGACAGAGGGCATTCCACTTCTAAGCCAGGCAAGGCCTGGAGGCTTCAGAACACGCAGGCCCTGCCTGCATGCTTAGAAAAAAAGCGCACGTGTCCAGCTCGCATGCGGCCCCTGCCGCTGTGCCTGGTATGTGGCAAAGCTGAATAGTTACGAATTTCCGCCTATTGCCGTCTCTCCGATTCTCAGACTCAAACCATTCCACAGGATCACTCACTTTCTTGAAACATACTGCCGTTCATAGTAGGTCTGATACTCCCCTGATTTAACCCGACGCCACCAAGGCTCGTTTTTAACGTACCATGCCACGGTATGCCGCAGGCCTTCGGCGACTGAAACCCGTTCTTTAAAAGCAGTTTCAGCCATCAGTTTGGCGTCATCAAGATTGTAGCGCCGGTCGTGGGCGGGACGGTCTTTGATGTGTTCAAGCAAGGATTCTGGCTTGCCTAGCATTGTAAGAATTTGGCGGGCGATTTCGATATTGGTCGGTTGATTGTGCCCGCCAATGTTATAAATCTCGCCCGTTTTTCCGTGAGTGATCAGTCGCCAAATGGCCTCGCAGTGATCGCGCACAAAGATCCAGTCGCGCACCTGAAGGCCGTCGCCATAAATGGGAATCGGTTTATCTTCGATGGCATTGGTAATCGCAAGCGGAATGAATTTTTCAGGAAACTGGTAGGGCCCGTAATTATTGGAGCAGCGTGTGACCAGCGCCGGGAAATCATGCGTTTTGACATAACTCAAGACCATTAGATCCGACGAGGCTTTAGAAGCGCTGTACGGATTGGTGGGATCAAGACTGTCTGTTTCCAACGAAGCGGCCTGTCCAGGAGACAAAGCGCCATAAACCTCGTCGGTGGACACATGCAGCATGCACTGCACCTGAAACTGCCTGCACAAATCCAGCAAGATTTGTGTTCCCAGTATATTGGATTCCACAAAAGGCCGCGCGCTCATGATCGATCGATCCACGTGCGATTCGGCTGCAAAATGCACCACGGTGTCGGGACGTTCACGCTCAAAAACCGTGCGCATGCCCGCCTCGTTGCAGATGTCGAGTTTTTCAAAACCCAGCGCCTCGCTTTTAAGAAAACCAGAAAGATTTTCTAGATTTCCGGCATAACCCAGCTTGTCCACACACACCATGCGGACAGCGCCATATTTTTCGAGCACATGCGCAATAAAATTGCTGCCGATAAATCCGGCGCCTCCGGTCACAAGCATCCTTTGAACTTTAAAGGTCATGACTGGCTCAAAGAAATTTGTGAACGGTCACCGACCACAAAACAGTGCGAACGCGGCAGCTGCATTTGCCCCTGTACCACGCTATGTTCGCCGAAGATACTGTTTTCAATACGTTGGCCCACTTGTTTGATCTGGCAGTGCTTCATGACAATGGAATGCTCGATCTCGCAATGTGAAAGCAGGCACTTATCATCGACACTGGTAAAAGGTCCTATAAAACAATCTTCAATGACACAGCCCTGACCAATGACCAGCGGACCCCGCAGCACCGTGCGGCGCACAATGCTGCCCGGCCCAATGCTGACCGGCCCCTCAATTTTGACGGCATCTTCTGCCTGGCCCTGGATGTGGCCTTGAAGGCGTTCGAGCACCACCCGGTTGGCCGAGAGCAAATCTTCGGCATTGCCCGTATCTTTCCACCAGCCCGCCACGCGGTGTGATTCGACGCGGCAACCATCGGTGATCATCTGCGAAATGGCGTCGGTGATTTCAAGTTCGTTGCGTCCGCTGGGCCTGATGCGGGCAATGGCCGCATGAACCTTGGCCGTAAAAAGATATACGCCCACCAAGGCAAGGTTGCTTTTGGGTTGCTTGGGTTTTTCCTCAAGGGCACGGATACTGCCATCGGGGTTCAGAACCGCATTACCAAAGAGTTCTGGTTTGTCGACCTGGGTCAGCAAAATCAGCGCGTCAGGTTGCTTGGCATGATAAGCCTCGACAAAGGGTTTGACGCCGTCACGCAGAATGTTATCGCCCAGGTACATGATAAAGGGTTCCTGACCAAGAAAATTCTGTGCCGTCTGCACGGCATGGGCTAAACCACGTGGCTCGGGCTGGTCAATATAAGTCACCTGCACCCCAAAGTGGCTGCCATCACCCACTGCGGCCATGACCTCATCGCGGGTTTCACCCACAATGATGCCAATGTCGCGCACACCCGCCGCCGCAATGCTTTCCAGGCCATAAAACAAGGTTGGTTTATTGGCCACCGGAATGAGCTGCTTGGCGCGCGTATACGTCAGCGGCCGCAGGCGCGTACCTTTGCCGCCGGAAAGAATGAGGGCTTTCACGAACAGATTGTAGATGCCTGAACGCCTGGATGCCTAGAGCAGACCGTTGAAAAACCCCTCCGCGCTTTGAGAGCACGGGGCATCGCAGTCAAGAGCAGGCTCAGAAAAAAACCCGCCTACGGCGGGAAACTATAAATAAGACCAAGGGTCCAAAAATCCAAGAACCAAGAACTGAATTGA
>JAHFDA010000093.1:7619-8101 GCA_023249225.1 bacterium | reverse complement strand
AATGATGGGCGCGGCCTGTTTGGCCAGTTCGGGGTCGGCATATAAAAAGTAAGCGGCTTCGCGCGCTTGATAAGGCGTTGGCCCCAGCAGGGGGTCAAGGGCGAGCTTAAGAATTTTATCGGGATGGGTGACGGCGACTTCCTCAATATCCACGCCTCCGGCCGGGCTGGCCATGAGCACCGCACACTGGCGTTGGCGGTCGACAGTGATACCCACGTAACTTTCGCTTTGAATGGATACACCCTGGGCCACTAAAACCTTATGCACGGTAGAACCTTTAATATTCATTCCCAAAATGGCCTCGGCATGGGCCTTTGCATCGGCGGCGCTTTTGGCCAGCTTGACGCCACCCGCTTTGCCGCGCCCGCCGGCGTGTACCTGGGCTTTAATGACACAAGGATAACCCAGTTTTTCAGCGGCTTTTACCGCTGCTTCGGGGCTTTCGCATAATTCCGAGTCTGGGGTGGGAATGTTTTTCTTTT
>JAHFDA010000093.1:0-7609 GCA_023249225.1 bacterium | reverse complement strand
TTCAAGAAATGTTTTGGCCTGGTATTCGTGGATCTTCATTAGATTCCATCGTAAAGCGGAACCCTCCAATCTACAATATTTAAGAATCTGGGGCAGTGGAAATCTTTTCAATATAGAACACGATTTATCAATGTTTACCCCCCCCGTGGGCATCACTTGGCCGTTATCTGACCAGCCGCAGTCAGTATTGAGATGAAAACCCTGTATATGTCATAATTATGATATATGATGCGTCAAACCTTTTATATCACCAACGAAGTGAGCCGTTTGTTGAAACGGGTAGCCGTGGAAAACGAACAAAAAATATCCAACATTGTTAACGATGCTTTGGCGCATTACCTGGCCCTGCTTAAAAAAAAGCCCCGTAAAACACTCGCCATTTTTAAATACGCGGGCAAGATTAAAGCCTTTAAAAACACCGATCCGATTGTGTTCCAGCGCAAGGAGCGGGGAAGTTGGGATCATTAAGTGATCGTGGTGGATACCAATATCCTGATTGGTGTATTCAAAAAACATCCCCAGAGTACGGCTCTGTTGCGTCAGTGGGAACAACAATCCGCCATCGGCATATCCATTGTCAGTTATTTGGAGCTGTTGTCCGGCGTTACTCCCAAGGAGACCAAACATCTGCAAAAAAGCCTGTCCGATTTCATGATTATTCCGTTTGCTGAAAGTACCGTGGCAGAGATTGCAGCCCAGTACAGGCAGTTGTTTGCACTGGCGACTCCGGATGCCATCGTTGCCGCCAGTTGTGAATTTGGTTCACACCATTTGTATACCTATGATCAGGGGTTTGACCGTCTGGGCAAGCGGTGGATCCACGTGGTGAAGTATGAGGCGTAGACCGCCATTTCATTTCCAGTTCTTGCGGCTTTCACCGCTGCTTCGGGGCTATAAAAGTAAACATTGGCATTTTGCCAAGTTACATTTAGTATAAGGCTTCTTTAATCGCACCATGGAAGCACAGCACGCCGAGCCTACCCGCATCCACACCAAACACCACCTTGAACCGGTCATCCAAACCGCCCGTGGGTTGATCGTTGATACGGTCTGTAAGGCCAAATCAGGACATACGGGCGGGCCTTTGTCCTCCTTGCATTTTATGACCGTATTGTTTACCCGCTTTTTAAATTACGATCCCGACAGTGTCGCATGGGTCAACCGTGACCGCTTTGTGCTTTCATGTGGTCACGAATCGGCCTTGTTGTATGCGTTTTTACACTTGCAGGGTTTTCTGACGCTCGATGATCTTAAATCGTTTCGTCAGTTGCATGCACGTACGCCAGGCCATCCTGAACGCGGGCTGACACCTGGGGTCGAAACCACCACTGGACCGCTCGGTCAGGGTTTTGCCAATGCAGTGGGCATGGCTGTGGCCGAAGACATCAAAAGCCGCAAATTTGGTCCGGAAGTCATACGTCACCACACCTATGTACTGGCCAGTGATGGGGATATGCAAGAAGGCATCAGCACCGAGGCAGCCGAACTGGCAGCGGTATGGAAGCTGGGGCGACTGGTGGTCTATTACGATCTTAATGCCCAACAAATTGACGGCAGCAGCCAGGTAGTGACCCAGGTCGATTACGTTCGCAAGTTCGAAAGCCTGGGTTGGCAGGTGATCGAAGTCGATGGCCATAACCTTAATGAAATTGAATGGGCTTTGCACAAGGCGCGTGACGAGGCGGGCAAGCCGTCGATCATCATTGGGCGTACGACCATAGGTTTTGGTCTGGCGGCCATGGAAGGTGATTTTAATACCCATGGCGTGCCACTGCCCGACTCCGAAGCTCTGGCTTCTAAAGCGCGCTGGGGTATTCCGGCAGACAGCCAGTTCTGGATCAGCACAGAAGCCAAGGCAGTCTTCGATGAGATCAACCGTCTGATGCGTGAACGGGTCTACTACTGGAAGGAGCGCGTCGACCGCCTATGCAAGCAAGACAGCTTTAAGCGCGAATGGGACATTGCCCACACGCAGCCCTATGCCGTTCCGGTGGAGTTACCTTGGGATGCCTTGCAGCTTAAGCATCCGGTCGATACACGTTCGGTGAATGGACAAGTATGTCAATTTTTAGGCAAAGAACTTAATTACTTTTATGCGGGTTCCGCTGATCTGGGCGGCTCGGTGAAGACCCGCGACCTTGAAAAAGTCACCGGGCCCTACACCGGTGCGCAGTCGCCCGGGCGGTATATGGCTTTTGGGGTGCGTGAACATGCCATGGGGGCAATTGCCAACGGTATGGCGGCCTATGGCGGATTGATCATTGCAACCTCCACTTTTTTGGTTTTTGCCGATTATATGAAACCGGCCATCCGCCTGGCGGCCATCATGCAACTGCCCGTGAAATTTGTGTTCAGCCATGACAGTATTCATGTTGGCGAAGATGGGCCCACGCATCAGCCGGTCGATCAACTTGCGATGCTGCGCGCCATTCCTAACCTGCGGGTCTACCGGCCAGCCGATGGGCATGAAGCCGTTGCAGCCTGGCGTTCGTCTGTGGCTTACACCCAGGGGCCCAGTGTACTGGTGTTTACGCGTCAAAAAGTCAGTGAGATCAAGCGTCAGAGCGGTCAGCCCATACAAGATGCTGACCGGGGCGCTTACCTTGTATTTGGCAAACATTTCAGTCGCGCGGATGGCATTGTTTTTGCATCGGGTTCCGAGGTATCCGTGGCGGTTGAGGCCGCCGAACGCCTGGTGACGCAAGATGGCATCAGTGTACGGGTGGTGTCGGTGCCCTGCTGGGAGTTGTTTGCCGAACAGTCGGCTGAATATCGGGAGCAGATCCTGATGCCCGAACTCCGCAAACGTATTGCCGTTGAAGCAGCTTCACCCATGGGCTGGGAACGCTTTGTCGGTCTAGACGGCGGACTTTATATCACCATGAATTCTTTTGGCGCCTCGGGTCCCGGGCCCGAAGTCGCGCAGCATTTTGGACTGACAAGCGAAAAAGTTCAGGAAAGTATTCGCAAGTACATCCGCGCATGAATGGGATCCCCGCTTAAATCATGCGGGGATGACACAAGGAATCATTTCTTAAATGCATCGTAAAATTCTGGTGTCCAGGTGTTGATGCGGATATAGGGATCGTCGGCCTTGTCGCGGGACCAAATGAGTACGTAGTAAGGTACCGACTGGGACAGGTGCCGTTCGTAGAACAAGGCAATTTCCACTTTGGCGTACTGTTTTTGATAGCGTGTGAGCAGTTCTTTGGCGATCAATTCAAAGCGGTCTACGCTAAGCTGGTCTTGAATACCGATAATCATGCGTACCTGCGTCACCACTTTTCCGGATTTTTTGTCGGTGAGTTGCTGCGAGGCTTTATAGCGATAGCTGATGGGCAAGGCAGCGGGCCGGGGCCATTTGAGCGCTATTTCATAACGACCCTGCCAATACAAGGTCAGCACACTGGCCTGGGCGCGTTGGGCATAGCGCCAAAAGTTTTGGGGCACTTCAAATTTGGCAAACGAAACAAGCAATGCAATACACAGGATCTGGATCAGCAGCTGCTTAAAAATGCCCAGTTCAAAACGCGTGTTTTGGACTTCTTCAAACGCATAGGGATCGATATGCAAGCGCACCGTAGATTCGGGCATGATCTTGCAAAGCCAAAATTTCCATAGCTTGGTTTGCAAGGCCATGTTGCTATCTTGCTTGACGACGGCCCAGTCATTTTTCTTTTGGTAGATGCGCCCCTGCTTGTCTTGTTTGGCAAGCGTATAGCCGTGGGTTTCCCAGTGTTGTATGCGCGCTTCTACCTTTTGCTTGGCGTTGGCCAGGTATTTTTCTTCGGTGGCCTGTTCTTTTTGTTTTTCGCCTTCTTCATATTCTTTAACCGTTAAGGGGGCGTTTTCGTAGGCTCGCAGCCATTTTTTTAAGAAATGCGGAGCATTTTCAATTTCGGTAAGTACGGGATCCTTGGGGTAGTGAAAATACAGCGGTGTTTCGGTGAGCTTTTCTGGCGGCAGGTAGGGAAGTTCAAACTGCTTAAGCGGGTTGCGGCTAGCTTGCGGACGATCAATGGACCAGGTTTTAACCACGCTGATGGGGGGCGTATAACCTTTTTCGTAGGTCTTGGGGGGCTCGGGTTTAACCGATTCCGGGCCCTGGTACTTGGTGTTCCAGTCGCTTTTTATTTTTTCCCATTGCGCTTTTTTGGCACCGATTTCGGTATTTATTTTTTTGACGGCGGGAATATGCTCCGAAAGCCAGCCTTGCTGCACAAGTTCTTTTTTAAAAGCCTGTTGAAAATTTGCACTGACGCCTTGTTGCGGAGCTGCGCTCTTACCGCCGCTTGGCATGGCGCTGATCTTGGGTTTGCTGGCAATATTGGGAACCGTGGGTGCTGGTTTTTCTGCCATATTGGCCAAATTCCCCAGAGTAGTTATTTATAAACATAGATACAGGGAATAAATTTCTACAATATACAATGTATTATTTTATGATCTTAAATACTAAAATTTTACAACGTGTTAGGGGAGCAGTTGCCTTTTTGGACGGTCATACCTTTTATAGGCATCTTACTTTCGATTGCTTTAGGCCCGCTGATCAATGCCCACTGGTGGGAACGTAACCTGAAATGGGTGTCTTTGGGCTGGGCGCTTATCTTTGCCTTGCCTTTTATCTTCATGGTTGGAACTCACCAGGCGGCACACGCCATTTTGCATGTGTACGTGCTCGACTACATTCCTTTTATGATTCTGCTCACGGCGCTTTTTGTTGTTTCAGGCGGCATTGTGATTCATGGCAGTTTGCATGGCAGTCCCTGGGTGAATACCACTTTGCTGGGAGTAGGCACCTTGCTGGCATCCTGGATCGGAACCACCGGAGCCTCCATGCTGATGATTCGTCCGGTGCTGCGGGCCAATGCCTGGCGCAAGTCGCAGGCGCACGTGGTGATATTTTTTATTTTTCTCGTGAGCAACATTGGCGGCGCTTTAACGCCAGTGGGCGACCCACCTTTGTTTTTAGGTTTTTTAAAAGGGGTACCGTTCTTTTGGACCTTTTGCCTTGTGGGGCCGATGCTGTTGTGCGTCACAATACTGCTCACAGTGTTTTGGTTTTTAGACCGGTACCACGTCAGGCATGATCCGCCGCCGCTTAATTTAGAACCGATTCCGTTAAATGTGCGTGGTGAATATAACCTTTTGTTTTTAGCAGGCATTGTCGGCGCCATTATCATGAGTGGGATGTTCAGCAAACACACCTTCTTTTTTGATGCAGTCACCGGATTGCCGCGTGGCCTGCGTTTGATGGACGGGCAGGAACCATTGATATGGCCCTATCTGAACTTGTGCCGCGATGGCCTGATTTTGATGATGGCTGCTTTGTCGCTTAAGTTCACCCCGCATGCGCTGCGGCAAGACAATAAATTTACATGGGGTCCCATTAAAGAAGTCGGCTACCTTTTTGCCGGAATTTTTATGACCATTGTTCCGGCGCTGGCGATTCTGGCGGTTAAAGGCGCTTCGTTAGGCGTTGATACGCCCGCAAAATTCTTTTGGGCATCGGGCATACTTTCCAGCTTTTTGGATAACGCGCCCACTTACCTGACGTTTTTATCCGCCGCCGGAGGATACTTTGGATCGCATCCAGAACTTTTGTCGGGTGCGCTTGTGCATACCGATCTTGGCACGGTAACGGCCAAGGTGCTGATGGCGGTATCCGCCGGGTCGGTTTTTATGGGCGCCAATTCTTACATTGGCAACGCACCTAACTTTATGGTCAGGTCAATTGCCGAAGAAAACTCCTGCAAGATGCCTAGTTTTTTTGGTTACATGCTGTGGTCGGGGATGATTTTGCTGCCTACTTTTGCATTGGTGACGTGGGTGTTTTTTTGATTATAGTCGTTAATATTGTAATATAATCCTTTAATATAATATGAGCATCTTAATCATAGGAGGTAAGCCATGAAGACAACCATAGATATCGATGATCGTTTGTTTGCATGTTTGTGCGAAGCCACTAAAACTACAAAAAAAGGAGAGGCTATTCGTATGGCTGTCGAAGAGTATGTGGCCCGCAGGAATAACGAGGAGTTGATTCAACTCTTGGGTCAGGGAAAATTGTTCGAACCTGACTATGACTACAAGGCTTGGAGGAGATTGGATGCTGCGTGACTTTGTGCTTGTGGATACATCGGTGTGGATCCAGGCGGATAGAAAAGGTCAAGAACAACTCGCCGAGCGGGTACGCGCCTTACTCAAGGTAGATACCGCCGCTGTTTGCGGGATGGTCTATCTTGAATTGATGCGCGGGGCCGCACAATACGAGGATAAAATGAGAACCATGCTAGAACGTCTACCCAAGTTGGACATGGACTGGCCCGTCTACGAAAAAGCAGCCGAGCTTTCGCTGGCCTCTCGTCGCAAAGGTACAGTGCTGTCTGTCAGCGACGCGCTCATTGCAGCCACAGCCATTCATGCCGATGTGTCTTTGTTTTCAGTAGATGGAGATTTTAAGGATATACCGAACCTGCGCCTTTTCTGATGCAATATTCCGCTATTGGGGCCGATATTCTATGTGTTCGCGTCCCTATATGCCCGCCAGCTTGGCCAACGCACAGAAGTTCTATCAACCGACCGTAAAACCACACTAAAACGGTTTTTGGAATTGTCTGCCGATGATGTTTCCTCAACGGCCTGCCTTGCTCTGGCTAAGGCCATGGTGGCCGACCCGGAACTGGCCAAATTGGCCAAAACCAAATTGCGGCAACTGGTGATTCAAAACGCCTACAGCATTGGACGCGGGCGGCTGCTTAACCTGGTTTCCGGTGTCGAAGCCACCAAGTTTCGCCATAGACTAGAAGGGCTGATCCGCAAGCAATGGTTGTTTCCGTTAGCGGCGCAGACGCAGGCAGATCGTTTCTTTAACGTGGCGTTCTGGACCGGGCCGCTGGGGCCTTCGGGCGCTTCCTTTTACAAATCGAAGTGGCAACTTGCCGAACTTCCTCAAGGCGAGCTGGACTTTGGCGACATTCACGCATACTTTTCAACCCGGCATATCAAGCTTTCGGAATTGCTGCGTTGTGAAAATCTGGCGGAGGATCTTGAACGCTTCGACCTGCAACCCGAAAGCATACGTCTCATTGAGGCCCTTAAGTTGCACGGCGCAGGCCAACCGGTTGCGGCGATGGCGCATATAGATAGCCTGATTGACGCGCTGAATCTTATTCACCACCTTCCGCCGGAGCCCGAACCCGAAGAAGAAGTTCCCGAAGAAGTCGCCGAAGACAAAGCCCCGCCCGTCGAAGCGGAACCCAAGGCGGACGAGGCGTTGCGGCGACACATGTTGCTGGTGCTGCTCAAGCTGGCGTTGGAACATTCCAAAAAATTTGCGTTAGCTTGCGCCGATCCGATTCTAAAAATTTTGGCGGCGGTCATTCAGACGGTGGCCGCCGTCCTGCTTGGCGCGGCCCATTTGCTCCAGCGCTTATTGGGACCGCCCTTTGTGCTGGTTCTGGGCGTGATACTGTGGCTTTTTACCGAGGCTTGGCATGCTATTGTGCAGGCCCTGCGCCAAAAGTCCCCCAAGATTTTGCGCGAGGGGGCTTTGGGTAACGGTATTTTGACTGGTGGCAGCCAGAATATCGAACGGTCCAGTCTGCTGAAA
>JAHFDA010000058.1 GCA_023249225.1 bacterium | reverse complement strand
TGCTGCAGACCGGCTTCCTCTCCCGGTCCGCCCGGTTCAATGTCGGCCACCAGCACGCCTTCTTCGAAGGGCAGCCCCAGTCCGGCGGCTTGTTCAGGTGTAAATGCAGTGACGTTTATTCCGAGCGGCGAGGGCGCCGGAACCACATCTTGTGGAAGCTCTTCGGCCGAAGTTTGATCGGGCATTTGCGCAATGGTGATGTTGAGCGCAAGAGTTTTCCCGTTACGGATCACTTCGAGCGGCACACGCTTACCTATTTTGGTACTGGCCACCAGGTTGCGTAAAACCGTGACCGATTCCACCGCCTGTCCGTTAAACTTAATGATGACATCGCCAAGCTCCATGCCGCCCAGTTTGGCGGGAGAGGCCTCTAAAAAGCCTCCCACCAACACGCCCTTGGTACCTTTTAGCTTAAATTGTTCGGCCAGCTCTTCGGTCACATCCTGAATCGTGACTCCCAGCCAGCCACGGGTAATCTTGCCATAGCGGATGAGATCTTCCATCACGTGTTTGGCCATGTTGATCGGGATCGCAAAGCCAATACCCTGATAACCACCCGAGCGCGAAAAAATAGCGGTATTGATGCCTACCAGTTCACCACGAATATTAAGCAAAGCACCGCCAGAATTACCCGGATTGATGGCCGCATCGGTCTGGATAAAGTCCTCGTAATCGACGATACGCAGATCGGCACGCCCCTTGGCACTGATAATTCCCACCGTGACGGTCTGGTTAAGACCGAAAGGATTGCCAATGGCCACAGCCCATTCGCCCACCTCAAGGTTGTCACTGTTGCCAAATTCAGCCACGGGCAGGTCTTCTTTGGCGTTAATTTTGACCACCGCCAAATCGGTCTTGGGATCCAAGCCCACCACCTTGCCTGCAAATTCGCGACCGTCAGCCAAGGTGACGGTAATCTCGTCGGCCCCTTCGATCACATGGTTGTTGGTCAAAATGTATCCCCGTTTATCTACAATGACACCCGACCCCAGGCTGCGCTGCTTAACCTCGCGGCGGCGCTGGTCTCCAAAAAACCGTTTAAAAAACTCATCCCCAAAGAAATCGTACAAGGGGTCATCGGGCGCAATGGGCGACTGATACCCCGGCACAGCTTGTGACACCACTTTGACAGTACCGATATTGACCACTGCCGGTACCGCTTTTTCGGCCACCCGGCTAAATGCCTTGCCTGTCAGTTCTAGCTGGCGGATGCTTTCGTCTAGCGCCGCATTGTTTACCGAAGTGGCAGACGAAGCTTCGTCTTTGCTGCCTTTATCAAATTTATATAATGTAAAGGCCTGTGCCGGCGCGCCCCCCAACATGAGTGACACAAGTCCCAGCGCTACCCCCCGCCAAAAAAGCATGCCTCTATGCACTTTTTTATTATAGCTACTTCTTTTAGATGACCCCAAGTGGATTGCCGATGTAGTGTGTACCCTACAGTTGAACCAAAAGTTGAATCAGGCGGCCAGCCGCACCGGGCTGTCCAAAGCGGACGCGCAGGTCAGCACCCACTTGTTGACGCCAAGCTTCATTTTGCATGTAGTTCTTGAGGCTCTGCGCCACCTGGCCGACCCGCAGAAACCCCTTGATTTCAGGAACAAGTAGCTGCTTGGCAAAAAGATTTGGCAAAGCTGCAAACCTTACAAAGCGAACCATCAATGGAAGCAAGAGTTGCCGCAACCCCCACCCCAAAAACGGAATGTTGCATAAGATTCCTAAGAGACCGTCTAGCTGGATAATGTCTGGCCAGTTTGAGGGCAAGAGCACCACCATGGGCTTGCCCAATACCGCTGCTTCAAACGTATTGGTGCCCGGCAGGCAGCAGATCAGGTCGCAAACCTTCATCACCAACTGACTGTCCTCTTGCAACAGATTGCCAGGGATATACGCCCGTTTAGCGCGCAATTTACCAATGTAATATTCGGCATCCACAAAAGGCGAAAAATTAACCACCATCTCCCAACTTTCGAACATATCTTCAAGCTGGTCGACCACGTGTATATAAAAAGGAAAGAGCTTTTGCACATGTTCCTTGCGTGAACCCGGTAAAAAAAGCAACCGACGTTTGCCTGGGTCAAGGCGCAGGCGTTTAACGTCAAAGTCCGAAGGCGTATCGGTATCGACCGCATCCACCCGCAAATCGCCAATATCCTCACGCGTCACAAACGCGTTAAAAGCACGCACCCACTGCCGACGACCATCGGTATACGCCAGCGCACGCGCACCGAGACGAAACTTAAGCCACACGGCATAAAACAAATCGCCCCCTAAAAACAAAACCCGCGCTTGATCCTGACGCACAAAATCGGCAGGCAGCTTTCCTAAAAACAAAAAGGCCAGCAAGGCGCGGGTATCAAGCACCCGGGCCACGCCCGGCAGTTTGCGACACACCTCTGCTTCCTTGCCACTCGAAAAACGGCAGGGCGGCAGGGTCACAATGACGCGCCACGGGAGATTTTGTTTTTTAATCTCGCGCAGGACCGGTTTAAGCCAGCCCGAAACCTCGCCGGGACTGTTGACCGTAATCCACAGGTCAATCATAGGCCCATCATACATCCAAAAAAACATTGTTTCTAAAAAAATACTGTTACAAAGTTTTCCCGTAGAAGCTATAACTTTGATGGATGACAAATGCTTGTTTTAACTTGTCAGTCCCTTATCAACCTGCTGCGATTGGCCCATTGCAATTATCTAAGGAAAAAAACAAAAAAGACCAGCCCAGCACCGCAGCGGCCTCTCAAGCGCCAGACACCCCCAGCATTGCGGACCCCAACCAGTCTTTCAGCTACGGAATCCCGGCCTGCCGCAGTATTTCACTCGATACCGGCTACTTTGAATTAAATGCTTCGTCTGCCCAGGCGCGGCTTGGACAGGAAATGTTTGACCTGATCACCTGGCCCATTGATGTTGGAACCCAAAATTCGGAGCTGGGAAATTATGGTGCCGCGCGCTGGTTCTTTTGGCTGCCCGAAGCCATTGCCGTCAATTATGTGATCTATGCCTATTTGCTCACGGTGCATGAATTTGGCCACGCTGGGCGCATCGATGCCTTCGGCCAGGAATCTTTTACCGGATTTTTTCATTACCCCGAACCGGGAGTGCAAGACAACCGTTACTTCGACTCTCCCCATGCCTATTTTGGCTATGCGCTGCTACATCCGGGCGAAGGCGGCTTTACCGGAATATATAATGATCAAGAAGGTTCTGTTTCTGCCGAGCAGGATGCCCTGATTAGCGCCAATGGCGTCAATGCCAACGTGTTCTATGGCGAACAGCTTTCGGATCAAACCTATACCCGCGGCCAGCATTTCTTAAATTTCTTTACACTGGGCCAGGCCCAACTTGCAGCCGCTCTTTATGTGCTGTCCGAAAACTACAACAGCTACGATACCAACGGCGGCGACATGGCGCACCTGGCCGAATATTATCAGCAACAGGGATACGATATTTCGATGCGCGACATTGCAAAAGCCAGCAAAGATGCGTTTTTATTAAGCGCCGATACTTATGCCTTTGGTTTGGGTAATGCAGAATACATTTTCAAAGGCCGCATTGACCCGGTGCAAAGCTGGCACATTGGCCCCCTGCGCCTGCCCAATATGCATTCGTATTTAATGCCCAAGGGAATTACCCAAAAAATAACCAGCGGCATCACGCTGGGAGAGCACCTGAAAATTCCGTTGGCCGTTGAAACCGTGATCAAAGGCGATCGCAGCGTGGGCGAGGAATATACCTTGGGCACAAACATCAGCGTAGATCCCATCTACGCTGGCGCAGCCTTACTCTCAAGCGTGCGCGGCAGCACCGGTTTTGACCTTAATGCCGGTATGCGCATTGGACGGATTCTGGTCAGCGAAGGCTTGACGCAGTTTGATCGCGATACGTTTTTCGGCCAGCGCCATGCGCCCGATCTGTCGGTGGATAAAAGTTATGAATTTTGGGCCAGAGTATCTTGGTTATATTAACCCGCACTATTCATACTTTCTTGTAGCCCGCTCCCGTGTGTAGGTATCCTGCCCCATATGCGTGAATAATCCGGGTTAGAAGCCTTTTGGAGCCGCCTAGTGTACCTTCAGCCTCACCCACTTTGACGTTCGCTTAACTTACAATAGTTTCGATTATACTCTAAATTATTGTTTAAAAGTTTAGATTATAGTCGATATAATCCTTATATGGAGGAGGTCTATCACCGTTTTAACCCGTGGTGGCAGGCAAATTATCGTTTCGATGATGCTTGGATAGAGCGTCCAATATATTTGGACCAAATCATCGGGCAGCTGCCACAGAAGTCTATTCAAATTTTGGTCGGTAGCAGGCGGGTGGGCAAGACGACGTTGCTTAAGCAAGTGGTGCGGCACTTGATCGTCGACCAAAAGGTAGCCCCGCAAAACATTTTTTATTTCAGTGCCGATCATCCGCAGCTGCAAGACACGTCGTTTCTCAAGCATCTCGATCAGATGCGACGGATTTTTCAGCACCCGCGCAGCACCAATCTTTGGCTGTTTTTAGACGAGGTGCAAGAACGACCCCATTGGCAAAGCGAATTAAAAAGCATCTACGATTTAGAGCAGGTCAAAATTTTATGCACAGGCTCAAGCGCTACATTGATTGAACGTCATGGTGGCAAACTAACCGGTCGGCAGATTAGCCACACTATCTTTCCGCTGCGCTTTGCCGAATTTTTAAATTTTCGTGGCCTTGCGAATATCCCCCCATCCGAGGCTTACCGCTTTGTGGCCGAGGCCGAAAATTACATGCGACTCGGCGGATATCCAGAACATGTCTTGCATCCTAATGAAATGTATCTAAGTAGCCTCATCGAAGATATTTTGGCTCGGGATATCGTACGGATATTTTCGCCACGCAAACCGTTGATTCTCAAAAATCTGCTCGGGTTGCTTGCAGCGGCTCTTAGCAACCGAATTAGCTATAACAAGCTGGCCGCTGTATTAGGTATAAGTGTGGATACGGTAAAAGACTATGTCGGCTATTTGCAATCGGCCTATTTGGTGCAAGCCCTAAGCAAAGCCAGCAGCAGCGTCAATGATCGCATTTACAGTCAAAAGAAAATTTATTTTACCGATCTCGGTATCCATTCCTTGATGTCGCCGACCGATTTTGGACCCCGCGCCGAGAACCTCATTTTTAACCATCTACAGCAAGACCAGGTAGAACTCGGTTATTTTGCCGAGTCCGAAAAAGAAGTCGACTTTATTTACAGCTTAAAGAATGCTCGCATTCCAATTGAATCGAAATATATTTCGGTGATTAATTTTTCGGAAAAACGTTGGAGTGGCTTAAAGTTGTTCCTAAAAAAACATCCCAAAATTGCTACGGCCTACATCATCACAAAGGATCTTGCCCAAACCTTTGATTTTGAAAAAACCCAAATCATCGCCATTCCACTATGGCGCTTTCTGCTGGATCCAAAGCTCGATTAACCCGCACTTTCGCTCCCCACGCCAAAGGCATCCGCCACCACTTTCCATTCTCGATGGGTTTAAAACCAGGATCACATTTTGAGGTGTTTTTTTTGGATTTGCCTCAAGTGACCCAGGCCTTTTTGGGCCAAACTTAAAAGCCGGTCCAGGTCTTTTTTTGAGAAAGGTTCGCGTTCGGCAGTCCCTTGAACTTCGACATATTTCCCAGACCCGGTCATGACCACATTCATATCTGTTTCTGCCGTAGAATCTTGTTCATAACACAGATCCAGTGTGGGAACACCCTTGACGATACCCACCGATACCGCCGCCACACTGTCGGTAAATACTTTTGCCCCGGCCGGGATCAGCTTTTGTTTTTTGAGAAAAGCCACCGCATCCCAAAGCGCAATATACGCGCCGGTAATGGCTGCGGTGCGCGTGCCTCCATCGGCCTGCAGCACATCGCAGTCCACCAGAATCTGCCGTTCTCCGAGCGCTTCGAGATTGACCACCGCCCGCAACGAACGCGCAATCAGGCGCTGGATTTCCATGGTGCGTCCGGAAACTTTTTCGCGGTCGCGGCGGATGCGTTCGTGCGACGAACCGGGCAGCATGCCATATTCGGCCGTGACCCAACCCTTGCCCTTGCCTTTAAGCCAGCGCGGCACTTCAGGATCGATCATGGCAGTGCACAAGACTTTGGTGTGGCCCATCTGAATCAAAACTGAACCGGGAGCATACCGCGTGTAGCGCCGCTTAATACGCACCGGACGCAAGCGGTCGGGATGGCGGAGAGTAGCGCTCATGAAAGCGCCGTTTGAGGTTCTTCCTCCAGATTCTTGTCGATTAAAAGATCGCCCTCGCGCCGGTCACTGTCGTCTTTGCGGTCGAGCAGACGGCGCCGGCCGTTTTCGATGGTCTGTTCCATCTTAAGCATGTTGCGCTGCATCTTGGTGACCGTCACTTGCAGATTGGCCAACACCTGATCGGCATACTCGTCGGCACCACGCCTGATTTCTTGTGCTTTTTGAAAAGCAGACGACACAATTTCTTCAGAATTATCGAGCGTGTCAAGAATAATGCGGTCGGCTTTGCTGACCGGCCTGGCCTTTCCCTCGATCTGATGCTTGGCCATGCCCTCGCCCTGGCGGATCAGTTCGCGCATGCGGTCGAGGATGGGAATGATGCGATGTTCTTCAATGACAATTTTATCGGTAAGCGGGATGCGGGCGCCCGCCAGCAAGGTGGCCTCAAGCGCATCAACCACACCCAAAAGTTCCATGCATTAATTGTGCCAGTAGTAGAGGCGCATTGCAATGCGCCCCCTATCTTGAAAAATACTTTAACACCGGCTCTGGCACCATCTTGGTGATGTCGCCACCAAAGGCCGCAAGTTCACGCACCAGACTCGAAGATAAAAACGCATAACGCGTATCGGTCATCATAAAAACTGTTTCAATTTCGGAATTAAGTTTGCGGTTGGTGGCCGCCATTTGAAACTCGATATCAAAATCAGAAATGGCCCGCAAGCCGCGTACCACCACCTGGGCACCGATTTGCTGCGCATATTTAACCAGTAAACCGTCAAAAACATCGACCCGCACATTTGGCAAATGGGCCACCGACCTGGCAATCATGTCTTTGCGTTCTTCAAGCGTAAACCGTGAAGACTTGCTGGGATTGCGCAGCACCGCCACCGTCACCTCGTCAAACATGCGCGCAGCGCGTTCGATGACATCCAGATGCCCGTTGGTCACGGGGTCAAAACTTCCAGGACAAACCGCCTTGGTCATGCGACCTCCTTAGGTAAATTGCTCCGCCGTAAAACGACGGATTTCAAAAGGATTATACGCCAGCCACCCCACATAACCCACGCGTGTGTCGCCATAAGCCTTACTGCGGATGCAAGCCAGCTCCTGGGGCAGCGTCAGTTTTGACGCCGCCGCATGTTCCACCACAATCAGGCCGCCTTCGCGCAACAGACTAAAACGCACCACTTCCTTAAGACAGGTTTCAAGCAATACCGTTTTAGCATAGGGTGGATCCATCACGATCACATCAAAAGCCTGTTTTCGGTTCTGTGCCAGGTACCGCAAGGCATCCCCGCGCCAAATGTGGCAAATTGCTTTTAAACCCAGACGCTCTACGTTTTCTTCAATGCTGTAGGTGACCGTATCCACCAGCGTCACTGCGCCCACGCCCCGACTGGCCGCCTCAAGGCCCATGGCCCCGCTACCGGCGAATAAATCCAAAAACAACGTCTCGGGTTTTAAAAAAGGCTTTAACGTGGCAAAGACAGCCTCACGCACTTTGTCGGAGGTCGGACGACATTTGTCGGTATCCGGAACGCGCAAATTGCGTCCTTTGGCTTTACCGGCAATGATGCGAAGACCTGTTCCCACAGATAAAGCGTCTGGCCAAGCAATATCGACTATGACGACCTGGGACGCAAAATTCCCAGTTTTTCTGCAACCCAGAACTTAACAAGTGCCTGCCGCGATAGACCAAGAGCTTTTGCTTTTAAATCGAGCTGCCGTAGCACCTGTTTAGGAAAATCAATATGGATCATACGGGTGGACTTGTCCAATAATTTGGAAACATCATGATCCTCAAAATATACATCAAACTCTTCAGCGGTAACCGGCTCTTTCTTTGCTTTGCTCATAGAGTTTTTTCTCCCCTTTCCGTACCCTGCGACAACTGATCAAGCGCACATCATCTTCCCGGTAACAATAAATACAAGTATAAATCCTGCCACCCACTTCACCGATCATGGCATAACGGTTCTCAAATTCACTGCACGCTTTAAATTCCACGCTAAATCCACGCCATAACTCCTGCGCTGCGATAAAATCAATGCCATGTTTTTTCTTGTTGGATCTGCTTTTATGTTCATCAAACTGAAAACCCATGCGCAGACTTATTATATCTTTAACCCGGATTATTCGCGCATATGAAGCGGACTATTACACACGGGAACCCGCTACGAGTAAAATATGAATAATGCGGGTTAATTTAGCCTTGTCCCACCTAGGAACTCTTTCATTCTTCGATAAAGCTCATGCTCAAGGGTGGGCGCCAGAGTCCGGGGCGTTTGCAGACATTCCTGGGCACGTTTTTTAGCTTCAATTAAAATTTTTTCGTCACGGATGAGATCGGCCACCTTAAAGTCGGGCAAACCGCTCTGGCGCACGCCAAAAAAATCGCCCGGGCCACGGATCTGCAAATCGGCTTCGGCAATTTTAAAACCATCGCGGCACTGCACCAGGGCTTGCAGGCGGCGGCGCGATTCATCACCCTTGGGCTCGCCAATCAGCAGGCAGTAGCCTTTTTGTGTGCCACGCCCCACCCGCCCACGCAACTGGTGCAGCTGCGACAGGCCAAATCTTTCGGCGTGTTCAATGATGATCACCGTGGCTTCAGGCACATCGACACCAACTTCAATGACCGTGGTAGCCACCAGCACTTGAATATCGCCCCGCCGGAAGGATTCCATGACAGCGGTTTTTTCATCGGGCTTCATGCGCCCATGCAACAAACCCACTTTGAACTCCGGAAAAATCTGGGTCTGAATATGCTGGGCACTTTGGGTGGCCGCCTGCAACTCTAGCTTGGGTGATGTTTCCACCAAGGGAAACACCACATAGATACGCTCACCGGCACGCAAATGTAAGCGCGCAAATTCATAAGCCTCGCGCTTGCGTCCGGGCGTCAGGCGATAGGTCTCGATCGGCTGGCGGCCCGGCGGGTACTCATCCATGATGGATTTGTCCAGGTCTCCGTACAGGGTCAGCGACAAACTGCGCGGGATGGGCGTGGCCGTAAGCATCAGCATGTCAGGATAATAACCTTTTTTTTGAAGCTCATTGCGTTGTTGCACGCCAAAGCGGTGTTGCTCGTCTACCACCACCAGGCCCAGGCGCTCAAAACGCACTGGCTCCTGTATCAGCGCGTGCGTGCCCACCACCACACAGGGTGCCCCCGTCTCGATCGCCTGACGCACGGCTTGTTTTTGTTTGACCGTAAGTTTGCCCGCCAAAAAATAACACGGAATTTCTAACGAATTTAAATACCGGCGCACCTTATAGTGATGTTGTTCGGCCAGGATCTCGGTGGGCGCCATCAGCACTGTTTGGCAGCCGCTTTGCACGGCCACAGCCATGGCTGCCACGGCCACTTCGGTCTTGCCACTGCCCACATCACCCTGTACCAGACGGTTCATAACTTCGGACGAAGCCATGTCGGCTTTGATTTCGGAGATTACGCGTGCCTGCGCGCCGGTGAGTTTAAACGGCAGCACGTCGATAAATTGCTGGAGCATCGGCCCCTCGGCTTGCATGCGGATGGCCTTAGGCAAAACTTTTTGTTCGCGGCGTTTTAAAAGCAACGCCAGCTGTAAATAAAAAAACTCGTCAAAGGCCACCCGGCGGCGCGCTGCTTTATAGGCTTCACGCGATTCCGGAAAATGTAACTGCCGCAATGATTCTGCTAGCGGGGCCAGGTTCCATGCGTCACGGAGCCCCTCTGGCAAGGGGTCTTCAATACGCGGCAGCAAATCGCTGACAATGCCGCGCGCGATCTTGCGCACTTTATTTTGGTACAAGCCTTGTGTTAGACCATAGATGGGCACCACGATCCCCAGCGACAAGCCCTGGTCAGTGACGGGGTCGTACAGTTCCCAGTCGATCACCGTCAACTGACGTTCGCCCGAGTAAGCATTAAACTGCAACTTGCCATTAATGATGATCTGCTTGCCCGGCGTAATTACTTTTTTCAAGTACGGCTGATTAAACCAGATGGCCACCAGGCTGCCGCTGGCATCCTGAATGATGGCCTTAAAAATGTGGGTCTTTTTAGCTTTTTCAAGGCTGGCGCTGCGCACAGCGCCAAAGCACAAGACCTGTTCCCCACTCTCCAGACGGACAATGGGCGAAATCTGCCGTCGATCCTGGTACGAACGTGGAATATAGTTAAAGAAATCCCCCACCGTGTGCAATTCTAATTTTGCAAACACCTCGGCCATGCGCGGACCCACGCCTTTGACAAACTGCAAAGGTTGATCACGGATGTCGCTGCCCACCAACGTGGCGGTCGTCACGACAGTCATTTTATCAGTGAATTGATGATGGAAAGGCGTTTTTTTGCCTAGAAGCTATCTAAGTGTAATTAAGCCGCTGCAAGTTCCTGCTGAAGCTGACGCACCTGCATGGCCTGGGCATTGGCAGACCTTTGAGCGCGGGCAGCATCGAGCGAAAAAATATTGTCTTCTTGGGAAGCAGCCTTAAGACCGGCGGCCTTGGCATCAGCCATGCGTTGGTCTTTTTTGGCAAAGGCCAGTTTGTCGAGCAACTGCTGATACTTGCGTTCGGCAAAAGCTTTAAGCTGCTTACGGTATTCTGCCGCTGCGCGATTTTGTTCTGCGAGCATGTCAATCAGCGGCTGGTAAATAGCATCCATTAATTCACGCAAGGCCGCACTTAACTGAAACGTAAGACTGGCGCTTAAACCGCTTTCAGCCACTCGCGACTGGGTTTGGGTAATGGTATTGGCGCGTTCGGTCTGGCCGGTTCTCTGCTGATACACACCCAATACTCTTAAATATCCATTTTCTTCGGCTGCTGACGCTTCTGACGCAATGTCTACACCAGACGCCACGTCTTGTGGGCCAGCCTGAATTTGAGTGGCTGTTGCCATGACGGGTGAAAAACCCAGCGAACGCAGTACGGCTGATACACCATTGTGATCATCGATATTTGTGACGCGGCTGGCAGCTGCAGCAGCCTGATAAGCCGGCGCTTCCATAGACTCAATATCCCGGGCTGCGGCGCGGACATCTTCAATTTCAAATTGTGCCTGGTGTTGAACCGATGTTAACAGCGACTGAACCGCAGAGGCTGCTGCGGCAATGCCGCCGATATCGCCCGCCGTGCCAGCGATTTTCTGAATGTTTTTTAAAACCTCACGCACATCGCTGGCAGAACGCTGCTGCATGAGCATCATCTGCTGCGGGTTTTGGTTTTGACGGAGACTTGTGACTGTGCCCATGTGCTTACGTATCGTTAGAATAACGTAAGAGTTTCACTTTTTTAAGTTTTGTTTTATTAGAGTTTATGTAAAATTTACCGATGGGCTCTTTACCACCCCGATTGATCAATCGCCATGCGATTTTTACCTGCACTGATATAGACCCCCGGTCGATCCGAAACCTGAACACTGCCAATTTCAAAGCAGCCCGTCTGCGAGTCCAAAGACGCTGCTGAAAAATCTTTCGGCAGCGCAAATACCCACGCATAGTCGTCACCGCCATACAAAGCGGCCTCTAAATCTGCGCCTGCGCTCAAAGCCTGGTTAAGCTTTTGGCTGTCAATAAGCATCGCAAGATTTTTACCAGCACAGAAACGATGCAAGTTTAAAAGCGCTTGTGCCAGGCCATCGCTGGTATCGGTGGCACACGCTGCCCGGACACCTGCTTTCTGCCAGGCCTCGATCAAGACCCGCCGACCCGCCACGTTTTCAATCAGTTCCTGGCGGTCAATGGCGGCATAGTTTCGGCTGGCCGGGCCCCCCAAACGGCCAAACACGTACACACGCATGCCGTCTCCCAGACCCGCCAACGGCAGCGCCTGCGCGGGATCAACCGCGCCCACGACTGTCACCTGCAACATCAATGTTGGAAAAGTATCCCTTGTGTGAATCTGCGTGGAGAACGATACCTCTCCAAGCGTGCGTAAAAAATCAGCCAGTCCGTGTTCAAACAAGCTCTGGCCAAACTGCGCGGCTAGCGCGTGAGAAAGCGCCACATCCACTTTGACCGTTTTGACCATTCCCGCTTTGGCTAAAACATCTGAACACGCTGCTGCCGCAACATAAAACCCAATGTCTTGCCAGGACTGCCGCAACGTAAAGTGCCGGTCAAGCACAAAGGCATCCACCGAAACCAGCGTGGAAAGCGGGGTGGCTGTTGCCGAACGCCGCAGCTCGGTCACAAACAACCCAGGCATTTCGTGAACACCGCTGGCCACAGAAAATGTGGTGTCTGCTTTAAGTAAATGCGTCTGGCAGCTTTTGAAGAGCTCATTAAGCTGCGAAAAAACTTGGTTCAGAACTCCAGCCTCACCCTCTTGCGCTTGTTCTGGCAGCAAGAGACTATAAACCACTCCGGCCTCGGCCTGTATCTTGCGGCTTGGCAAATTCGCAAACTCGGAACCCGAAATGAAATGCGTCGCACCCACGCACAGCGACCCAGGCAGCAGAGCCGCATCGTCGAAAGGATGTTTTAAGTTTGAATATTGCTGGGCAAGTTCAATGACAGACTCTTCGCGGGCATTCACGGATCAACCACGCAACAGGGTTTCAAATGTTTCCTGATCGATGACACGCACACCCAGGTTGCGGGCCTTGTCGAGCTTGGAACCGGCCGCTTCCCCCGCCAATACGTAATCGGTTTGTTTAGACACCGACCCGGCTGTTTTACCTCCGTGGTCTTTGATCAAGGCCTGGGCTTCATCACGACTGTAACGGCTTAGCGTACCCGTGACCACAAACGTAAGCCCTTCTAGTTTGCGCGAACGCAATTGTTTTTTCTGGGCAGCCAGTTGAACTCCGGCCGTTTTTAACTTGGCAATCAATTTTTTAAAACTGCTTTGAAGCGCAGTCGTGCATACCGATTGGGCAATTTGCGGACCCACGCCGTCTACTTGCATCAAGGCTTCCTCGCCAGCAGCCGTCAACGCTTCGATGGAGTTGAAGCGCTCCACAAGCAGTTCGGCCACATGTTCCCCCACATGCGGGATACCCAGGGCAAAAAGCACGCGTGCAAAGGGTCGTTGCTTGCTTTGCTGCAAGGCATCCATGACATTTTGCGCCGATTTTTCGCCCATGCGCTCAAGTCCGGCCAGTTGCATTTGCGTAAGAACATATAAATCTCCCGGATCGTGTACCCAGGCCTGGGTAATGATCTGATCCACCAGCGCATCGCCCAAGCCTTCGATATCCATGGCATGGCGTCCCACAAAATGCAGCAGGCGTCCCCGCAGCTGTGCCGGACAGGCTGAACCACTGCACCGGTATTGCGTGGCCTCGCCGTCCTCGCGCAGGACCTCGGCCCCGCAGTCGGGACATTTTTTTGGAAAATCAAAACCCTTGGCGCTGCGGCTTTGGCCCGGCGCAAGGCCGATCACTTTGGGAATCACCTCGCCCGAACGCACCAGCACCACCTTTTTACCGGGCGCCACGCCCAGACGTTCGATCTCGTCGGCATTATGCAGCGTGGCATGCTGCACCATGGCACCGGCCACACGCACGGGCTCAAGATCAGCCACGGGCGTTAACACCCCGGTGCGGCCCACCTGAATGCGAATAGCCTTTAAAGTAGTGATGACTTCTTCGGCTGGAAACTTAAAAGCCACCGCCCAGCGTGGATTTTTGGTGGTAAAACCAAGTTCCTTCTGCGCCTTAAAATCGTTGACTTTAATCACCACGCCATCAACTTCGTAATCCAGGTGCTGCCGTTTTTTGTCCCAGGCGTCCAGATATTTTTTGACGGCCTCCAAGCCCGCGCACACGCGGGCGTCTTCGATGACAGGTAAATGCAAGGCCCGCAGCAAAGCAAGTTCATCGGCATGCAAGGCCATGCCCTCTTGAAAACACTGGTAAAAGAAGACCCGCAAACCCAGGCCGTCCGTTTTGGCCGGATCAAGTTGCCGAATGCCCCCTGCCGCCGCGTTGCGTGGGTTGGCCAGTTCGGGATGTTTTTGATGTTCACTCCTGGGCATATACACTTCGCCGCGCACTTCGATCGTAAGCGGCTTGGCCAGGGTCATGGGTAGACTGCGGATCGTCTTGACGTTGGCCGTGACATCTTCACCCACCTGCCCATCGCCGCGCGTTGCCGCTTGCATAAACTTACCCTGACGATATTTCACAGACACCGATAAACCATCTATCTTTGGTTCACACACGTATTCAATTGAATCTTGAGTTTCGAGCCCCTTGCGCACGCGCTCGTCAAAGGCCACCACCTCATTCCAGTTCATGGCATTTTGCAGACTGATCATCGGCACATCGTGAGTGACGGGCGGAAACTTGCCCGAAGCTTTTGCGCCCACACGTTGCGTGGGACTGTCGGGCGTGATCCATTCGGGATGTTCGGCCTCGATGGCTTCGAGCTGGCGCAACCGGTAATCGTACTCGCGGTCGCCCAGCCTGGGTGCGTTTAAAACGTAATAACGGTGATTATGCTCTTCTATGTCGCGCTTGAGTTTTTCAAGCTGGGCGCGCGTGCTCATGCGTCGGGAAAATGGGCGTTGTGAAACACATTCTGCACATCGTCATGTTCTTCAAGCACATCAATCAACCGTAACACCTTGTCGGTTGCCGCCGCGTCAAGCTCCACCCGTGTGCCCGGTGCCAGGGTTAGTTCGGACGACTCGGGTTTAAGACCCCCCTGATTCAACGCTTTAAGTACCGCTTCGTAATGGCCCGGATCGGTTTGAACTTCAACCGAAGCGTCTGGCTGGCTGGCAATATCTTCGGCGCCGGCATCGATGGCAACTTCCATGACTTTTTCTTCTAAGGTTCCGGGCGCAAATAAAAAAATTCCCTTTTTTGAAAAGTTGTAGGCCACCGCACCCTTGCTGGCCAGGGAACCCCCATGTTTTTCTAAAAGCAAGCGGATCTCCGGAAGCGTGCGGTTGGTGTTGTCTGTTAAGCATTCCACCAGCAGCCCCACGCCATGCGCGGCATAAGCTTCGTAGGTGACTTCCTCAAGCTGCGCGCCGCCATCTTCTCCGGTGCCTTTTTTAATGGCCCGCTGGATATTGTCATTGGGCATGTTGGCCTCTTTGGCCTTGAGGATGGCCAGGCGCAAAGTTGCATTTCCATCGGGATTACCGCCGCCCCGACGAGCCGCCATGGTAATCAGCCGCGCCACCTTGGTAAAAGACGCACCGCGTTTGGAATCGACCACCGCTTTTTTGCGTTTAATTTGTGCCCATTTAGAATGGCCAGACATCGCAGTAAGTTTAACGCAACCCGAGGGGCTTTGAAAATGTATCAGTCGACACCTTTTGACCACCTGGTTTACACTTTATGGCATGAATGACACACCCAAAACCCCCCAACAAATTAACATCCAGCTGGATATTGACCGCGACGTGGCCAAAGGCTTGCCCTGCAACCTGACGTTTATCAGCCACAGCCAGACCGAGGTTTTTATGGATTTTGCCCTGTTGCAACCCATGGTGCAGGAAGCCAGTTCCCAAAAAGCCATTGTCAGCAGCCGCATTGTGATGTCTCCGATTCAAGCCAAATATCTTTTAAAGGCCCTGGGAGACAACATCCAGCAGTATGAAAAACGCTTTGGCATGATTTCCGATAAAAAACCGGGCGGAGACCAGATTAAGCTGTCGCTAAACTAAACCTTCTTTATCGTTTACTATTAAACGGTAGCCCCGCGCACCATGAATTTAGTCACTAAACTTCCGCGCCAACCGCTTTTTTGGATCGTGCTGGGCGTTAAGGTTTTTTGTAGTTTTTTGTTTGGCAGCATCTACCTGCGCGGACACTTTACACCGTTTGTTAATTATTTCATCGCCTCTGGCTTCAATAATCCGTGGGACTACTTTTACAGTCTGGGGCTAAAAATCTTTCCCTATCCGCCCGCCATGCTGGCCATCCTGACCATTCCTAAATGGATTGTTTCGGGACTCTTACCCACTCGGTCCTATGTGGAAGTGACCCGGCTTGACTTGTTTCTGATGCGGGTGCCCCTGCTGCTGGCCGACACGGGCATCTGTCTGGTCTTGTTTAACTGGTTTAAGGATCATCGCAAAGTCATTTACCTTTATTGGTGTTCACCGCTGCTTTTTTACATTAGTTATTACCATGGCCAGCTTGACATCATCCCCACATTTTTACTGGTGCTTTCGCTGCATTTGCTCTTTACCAAAAGGCTGCGTCTTTCGGCCACCCTGCTGGGGCTGGCCCTGGCCACCAAGGGTCATATCCTGATCGCCATTCCGTTTTACTTTATCTTCGCGCACAAACAACATACCGAAATGAAAAAGCTGTGCCAAATGGGGCTGTGCGTCGCTGCCACCTATCTGGCCTTTGTGGTGCCCTACTTGCCCTCGCCGGGCTATCAGCACCTGGTGATGCACGCCAGCGAGCAACTCAATTTATTTGCCGTACGCATCCCTTTTGTGGGGGCATCTGGCCAAAATCTGGTGCTGTTTGTGGCGCCCGCCTTTTTGCTGATTATCATGATTCGGTTTTTTGCCTATCAAAAACTCAACAAGGACATCACCATTTTGTACTTTGCACTTGTGTTCTCGAGCCTGGTGGTTCTGGTGCCGCCCATGCCAGGCTGGTATTTTTGGTCGTATCCATTTTTGGTGTACTTCTTTTTGCGGGCCGAAGCCCCCCTGCCCTTGCTGTGGGCTTATAACCTGCTTTATCTGGCCTATTTTCTGATCAGCCCCTTTAGCGATCTTTTTGACAGCTGGCCCCTGGCCAACGCCGCTGTGGCAGCGCTGCCACATCCCTTTGATCTACTGAAACTTTCGGAATCGGCCCGGCAAATTATTCCAAGTTTAATCTTTACCGCCCTGCAGTCCACCACCATTATCCTTGTGTATTGGGTCTACAAGCTGGGCGTATTAAGCAATGAGATCTACCGCAGCAAGAACAGCCCGCTCTTGATCGGCATCGGCGGAGACAGTGGCGCCGGAAAAGACACCACCCTTAACGTATTTAAAGCGGTCATTGGCGAAAAAAACAGTATTGCCTTAAGCGGCGACGATTACCACCGCTGGCCGCGCGGACACCAGGAATGGCAGGTTTACACCCACCTGGATGCCAAAGGCAATAAGCTGCATGACCAACTCGATCATGCCATTGCGCTACTGGGCGGAAAATCCGTTGCCAAAGTGGAATACGATCACGCCAGCGGACAATTTACCCGACCCAAAGACATTAGCCCGAACAAAATTGTTTTTTTTGTAGGACTGCATCCGTTTTATCTTGAAAACATGCGCAAGTTGATGGATCTTAAAATTTTCATCGAACCCGACGAAGCTTTGCGCTTGTACTGGAAAACCCAGCGCGACATGCATGAACGCGGATACAGTCCGGAACAAGTCCAAAAACAGTTGGACGCACGCAACGATGACTCTGCAAAATTTATCAAACCCCAAAAACAATTTGCTGACCTGCATATCCGCTTTCAGTTTAAAAGTCCGGAAACGCCGGCGCCCGACCACGCATTGGCAGAGTCTGAACTTAAACTGACCTGTACGCTGAATAACAGTTTTAATCTTTACCCGCTGGTGCAGGCCTTGCAGCAGGAAGGCTCGCTACAAACCCATCACAACACCGCCGACATTCAATCGCAGGATTTAATCGTGGATGGATCGATCACAGTCGAAAAAATAAGCGACATCGCCAACCGTATCATCCCCAACCTGGACGAACTGGTGTCAGAAAACCCTCAGTGGAAAGAGGGCTATATGGGCGTTTTACAACTGATCTTTTTAGTGTGTGTCAGTCATATTTTGAAGTTGAAATAGTGTATTGAATAGCCGTCCGGGCTAAAAAGCCCGGCATAGACTATTTCTCCCACAAACCTGGAAAATCCGTACAAACCGCATCCATGTGAGCTTTAAGCGCCCCAAGTTGTTTACGATAAACCGTAATGGCATCGGCACCCTGCTTTTGAAGTTCCGGAGAAACCAGACAAAGTTTGAAGTGCATCTTTAAGCGCGCATAATTTTCGGCCGTCAGGGGCAGGTTGCTGAAACAATCGACCCATACCCAGTCGATTTTTTCTTTTAAAGCCAGCACCTGTTCCAGCGGCTCATGCTCCGAAAAACGTGCCGCAATTTTGGATTCGCCGGCACCCCACAGCTTGACCATGGCCGGAAATGAAATATCCAAAAAAAAGTAGTTGGTCACATCATGACGCTGACACAGGGCGCGCACATCCAGTTCGATACCTTCATTTTTAACATTGAGTACCGTCAAACGCTTTCCGATCTGACACACAAAGGGTTCAAAATCCTCGCCACCTTTATAAGGATCATGTTCCAAAACAATGCGCTTGCCGTCGTAACGCAAGTCGATTTCTATCCCCCGTTGTGGCGGCAAGGCCTGCAGCTCTGCCAGGGTATTGACGCGATGTTGGATGAGTTCCATAGACGGCTCCTATTTAAGTTGGGCCACGCGCTGGCGCAGCTCAAAAATATATTTATAAGTACGCAGGATCATCTTAAGTCTACCTTTAAATGAAAAGGCCCACTTCGATGTCCCGTGCTGTCGCGGAGGAAAATCCACATCAATCGTCTGCACCTGGTATTTCTGGCGTTTGGCCATGTAAAGCGCGTACAAATCCAGCGAAAAATCGTGGGGCGGATCCTGCCAGGTCTGATAAAACGCGCGCGGAAAAAGCTTGGGCTGGGCATTGACCTCGCTTAACCATGTGCCTAAAACCAGCGATGCCAGCAACTGCATGCCCCAGCTAAAAAACTGCTGACCCGGCGAACGTTTACGGCGCCGACCCTTGACCATGATGCGCTCCGAGTGGGCATGATCCGCAAAAACCGCCGCAGCGCGCAGCACGTCGGCTGGATCGGTCTGCAGATCGGCATGCGTCCAGCCCAGGATATCGCCATCCGCTGCCTTTAACCCGGCCAGGATACCGAAACCGTAACCCTGGTTCTTTTCGACCCGCACGGTTTTGATGAACGGAAAACGAACACGATCACCCAGATATTCCTTAAATATCTGCGGGCTTTCGTCGGTGGAACCGTTATCGACTAAAACCACTTGCAGCGCTCCGCCTTTGACCAAACTGCCCAAGTGCTCGGCCAGGGCACGCAGGTTGGGCGCTTCGTTATAACACGGAATGACAATGGAAACCTTCACCCTTTGGCCTCCGTCAAAACCTGATTTTTTGCAGATTTTGAAAAATAACGCTGCCAGTACTCGTAGGTTCTGACGTCATTGGGCGTACCCCAGCACACATAGTGAGCCACATCAAAGACCCATACCCTTTTCCCCTGGGCCAGCAACTCGCTGAACACCAGATCAACATAGAACTCGTTGTTGACCCGGATATTTTTTTCAATCATCGCTTTGGCGGCAACCTCAAAGGTATCGGTATTCTTAAAATAAAATGCTCCCGTCATGGCATGCTGATCTTTGAGATCGCCCTGAAAAGACTGTTTGCACTGCACCGCCAACGCACGACCCTCTGCATCGGCCTTAACCCAGCCGTAAGCATGCGGATGACGCAGCGCCGCTGGATGTGCTTTGGCCGTAAGCAGCACCGCATCCGGCTGCTGCCGCTTAAGCAAATTTTCAAAAGTGTCTTCGTCCCACACTAACCCGTTATCGCAAGCTCCTATGAGCAAAGGTTGGCAGCGTTCGTCATCCGTCAACGCCTGCGTACCCAGCAGCACGGTACAGGCTTGCCCCTCGGTCACTTGATCAAGCGGGACAAAACGGGCATGAAGGAAATTTTGTCGCAGCACATCGGGCACAGAGCCTTCGGCGTACAAGGATTGCAAACACACAAAACAATAGGAGGAACTCTTAGGCAGGGCTTCCACCGCTTTGACCACCATGGCTTGTCCATCCACGGGCACAAGCGGTTTGGGCAGCACATAACCTTCGTCGGCAAAACGCTGTCCTCGGCCCGCCATGGGGAGTACCACCGTTCTGGCCTGCACCGGACGAGTCTGGTGGGCCGCCTCCCACGCAGCTTTGCTCTTAAAATAATCTGACCAAAGCTGGTATTCTCGCAGATCTTCGGGTGTACCCCACTGAAGAAATTGATCCAGCTCGTAGATGTACACCGAAAGACCGTCTTGCTTTAAAAGGTTATACACCAGGCTGACATAGAACTCTCCGTTTTTGGAAATCTGCCGGTCGAGGCAAGCTTGAAAATATTTTTTCAGGATTTTGCCGGACTTGAAATAGTACGAACCGGCCGAGGCATATTCGTCCATGCGGTGAGCGGTGAAAGCTTCTTTCTCACGAATCTCGAGCATTTCGTTATGCTTATCCCAACGCATATAGGCATAGTGAGTACTGCCCAAAGTGTGCGGATGAAAACCCTTGTAAGCGGTGATACAGCCGTCTGGATTTTTGTCGCGCATGACCTTTTTAAAATGCTGATAGTCCCAGGATACTGAAAAATCGCAGTAGCTGACGATGCAAGGCTCGTCGTCAAGGATGTGATCAAAAGCTTGCCGCACTGCGTACACTGGCCCCAGCTTGTGCGGAGCAATTGGAACCACGGTCGCCAAGGACTTGATGCGCTTAAGCTCGAACGCCAGGCGAGTATGCGTCAGATGTTCCTGGTTGCAAATAAACAAGACCCGATCCTCACCCGGATACATGTTGACCACGTGTTCAATGATGGGCTTGCCGTCCACCGGGATAAGCGGTTTGGGATCGCGGTATCCGGCATCGATAAAACGCTGGCCCACGCCAGACATGGGGATGATGATTTGCATGCTAGCGATCCTTTTGCTGTCGCGCCACTATCTGGCGATGTTTTTCACTTTCCATTTGGAGCAACGCACGGGCATCATTTTCTGTAAGATACTGCGGAGTCAGTCCCAGTTTTTTTTGGTTTTCAAGCACAGTCACAATGCTTGACGCCACTTCGCTGGCATCTGGCGTCGGATCTGGAAGGCTTCCCGCGCAAAAGACAATCTGGTCTGGCGTGATATATTCCGGGCGTGCTTGTAAATACCTCCATGGATCAAGATCGGCCACCCATCGGTCGTCGATCATCTTCGAAAATTTGGTTTGTAGAAATTGACGCGTCAGCTCAAGCGCCTTTTCGTGCGCCTGCCAGGCGGCATCTACATGCGCAGCGGAAACAATGATGCCATGATTTTGCAAAAACCATACTCCCACCGGATCGACCAGCGGGGCATCGCGCAACTGCCGGGCAATCGCCAGGGTCAGTTCATGTCCGGGTCGTGCATAGGG
>JAHFDA010000120.1 GCA_023249225.1 bacterium | reverse complement strand
CTGGTTTACCGCTTTGAGTTTCGTCCGCTGTTTGACCATGTGGCCAACGGGCCAGAAAAAATTGCCGTGGTGGATCGGCTGATCGGCGACCGCCCGGAACTCAAGGCCCATGCACATCATTTTCTTTACCAGGTTCCCATCCCCGCACGCTCGTACTGGATGAGCTGGCCTTATGTGCTTAAAGTATTTGTCAGCCCACATTACAAAATCACACCCAACCCTAAAATCAGGGTCGACCGCCCGTGGTACGCTGCCACCGTCAATACCTGGCGTAAAAGCACACTGGGCTTTAGCACCTTGCTGCTGGTGGCCAGCCTGCTTTTAATATTGAATTTACGCGCCGTCAAAGATTTTGACCTGCTTTTTTTAAGCGGCGCATTTGCCTTTTCGTTTGTGCTTTTTATCCTGAAGATGAATATCCACGGCATCAACCACGCCATGCTGCTATACCCGCTGGCTGCCATGATCATACCTATGGTTTACCTGCGCTGCCTGCGTGTGGGCCTGCGTTGGCCCAAAGATGACGGAGTGGCCCATGTTCCGACGGTGGCTCTGCAGTACGTGATCGGATTATTTATTGTGTTTAACCTGTTTAACCACATGCTCGAACCCAAGCGCGTGGCTCCCAATTTTTTAGCTTTCTTCAACAGCCTAAGCGGCGGCCCCGAAGTGGCCTACCGTTATTTTGACGAGCGCGCTCCGGAGATTGATTTTCCGCAGTACAGCGACCTTGATTGGGGCCAGAATTTCAAGGTGATCAAGCAGGCCACGCTTAAATACAAGATCGCCACGTTATACGTCGACCAGGAATATGCCGAATCGATGTATCGGTATTTTGAACACTATGGCATCCCTTACCAGGCACTGTCCCAGGCGCAACTGACTACACAAGCACCTGCGGGCTGGTATTACATCGGTCTGCGGCGTGCAACATCGATTCCAGCTTTAGCCAGACTAAAACCGGTGGAAGTGCTTGGATATGCGGCGGGATTGTACATGCTTGAAAGACGCTAGTGTAGTGCGTCTACCACTTCTTTACAGATCATGTCATTCCCGCTTTCGCGGGAATGACCGTGTGGGTAAACGAATACAAAGAGACTTATGACGCACTACACTAGAATTCATCAAATAATTTTAATCCCATTTGTTTTGCAGCCCTGGCTTGTTTCTTGTCAAAAGTAAGAAAGCTGCAATCGGGAAATGTACGGCCGAACCATAGGCAGGTTCGCAAATGAATGAGATCGAGCGATTTAGGCAACATCGCCACCGGATACGCTTTGGACAACACCACATCGGCATCCACATTTTTAACGATAAAATTTCTGTAGTCCTGATCGATGCATTCCAAGAGATCAAAATACATGTCTTCAGAGATCGTCTCAGACTGCATGAGCCGTAAAAGATTTCGATGACTCTCTAAAAATAAAATACTACTTGTCGCCAGTGTATAGCGCTGCAATTTTATCGACATCTGGCTCCACACTTTTTCCTCAAGCAGCGATGCAAGGTAGGCAGAAGCATCCAGGTAAACCACGGGCTTTAAAATGGGTCTTCCCTGTCTTCGGCCAAAATTCCGAGAATTTTATTCATGCCCATATTGACCTTAAGCCCCCGCCTCAACGGCCTTCCAACCCGATCCCCCACCCAGGTACCTTCATGTTCCGGAAGGGGATCGTTGGGCAGCAACCTAAAATAAGGCCTTTCATACTTGGTAATTTGGATAGCACTGCCTTTGCTTACTTCCTCGGCAACTTCCGCCAGGTGCTCTTTTAGGTACTTTAAGGGCACTTTCTTCATATAAATAGTATACCCTGAAAAGTACTTTTTTAAACATGGAGGCAGTCCCAGCCTGCTCATCTGGGATTTTAGCTCAATGGATAGGAGTGACCCCGTCCGTTGTCACCCATCTCATCCACTCCTGCCATTGCTTTTTGGAACACAGCAACGGATGATACGCCACCCTGACCGCATCCAAATGTGCAATCGTCCGCCCGATAAACCCTGCGGCTGCCATTTTTTGCCATAGCGCCTGCGAACTTACGCCCTGCATCCGAAAGGTAAGCAGGCCGGCATGAAAGCGTGGGTCGGCCGGTGTGAAAATTTCGATGCCGGGCTGTTTTTTTAAAAGCGTCATGGCCCTGGCCACCTGCTGTCGCGCCTGCATTTCAATTTTGCGCTGCTGTTTGGACAAAAATTTAATCTGCGGCTTCCAGGCCAGCCAGGCTGCCAAATCGCGCGTGGCTTCTTCGAACTTAGCCGCCGAGCTTTTGACGGTGTAGTGACCCGTGATGTATTGCTGGTCATTCTGCACACTGCGCCAGCCCCAGCGCGTGGGCCGAAGACGTGCTAACCCGTCCTTTCTGACGTATAAAAATCCCGTGCCTGGGGGACCACAGAACCATTTTTGGCCCGCAGCGGCGTAGGCAGACACCGGCAGTTTTTTAAAGTCGATCACCACCTGGCCAAAAGCCTGGGCGCCATCGACCAGCAGAAAAATATTTTTCCGCTTTAGGACCGGACCCAACCGTTCGATGGGCATGCGCAACCCAGTCGAAAAAACCACATGCGAAAACAGCGCCATGCGCGTGCGTGCCGTAAGCGCCGCCAAGATTTTTTTCTCCACTTGCTTCGCAGCCACGCCCAACAAACGCAGCACCCTTACACGCACACCGCAGTCACGCAAAAGTTCCCAGGCCGGAATCAGTTCGCTGGAGTGTTCTAGATCGCTTGT
>JAHFDA010000092.1 GCA_023249225.1 bacterium | reverse complement strand
AAATTTTCAAGACAAGTAAAACGCTACCGTGGTTTTCGAGTGATCCGCGTCATTTCTAAAAAAGAGTTTCGCCAAAAACTGGCCACGTTTAAAATCTTATAACAATACTTCCATTAAATACGGCAGCGTGTAATCGAAAAGCCAACCAAAGACCCCGGCATATAAGAGTCCAAACACCAGCCACAGGCCCACACGTTCCAGGCGGCTATACCACCCCGCCAGCTCGCGCGGGAGCAGCCAGGATAAAACCCGCGAGCCATCCAACGGCGGCACCGGCACCAGGTTAAAGAGCGCCAAGACCAGATTGGCCACCAAAGCCTCGAAGGCCACCGTGCCCGCCACAATCCAGCCGCCCGGCCAAAAGCTGGCCCCGGCATGGGCAAACGCGATGGCTGCTGATTAGAACCCGGTTGCGCCCAAGGCAGCACAAAGTTGATGAACAGTACGCATGCAAAAGCCAAAACAATGTTGGTCAGCGGGCCTGCCATGGCCACCCAGGCCATATGCTTGCGTGGCTCACGGAAATGGCGTGGATCTACCGGCACGGGCTTGGCGTATCCCAATATGGGCAGACCGGCCACCGCCAACAAGGCCGGCAAAACAAAAGTGCCAAACCAGGTTACATGCGCAAAGGGATTAAGCGTAAGGCGCTGTTGCTCTTTAGCAGTGGGATCCCCCAGCCAAAAGGCCGCCACGCCATGCGCCAGTTCATGCAGCACAACTGCTGGAACCATCACCAGCACCGAAATAAACAGGGTATACATGGGTCTAAGCCGCCTGCTGACGCAGGTAAGCCCAGATAAAAGGATTTAAATCACCATCCATCACGCGCTCGACATCGCTGGTTTCGACATCGGTACGCAGGTCTTTAACCAGCTTGTAAGGATGAAAAACATAACTGCGAATCTGATTTCCCCAGGCAATGTCGGTCTGCACACCGCGCAGCTCTTCGATTTTTTGCTTGCGTTCGCGTTCCATCAGCTGCAAGAGGCGCGACTGCAGCACGCGCATGGCCTGTTCGCGGTTGCTGATCTGGCTGCGTTCGTTTTGGCAGGTCACCACCAGGCCCGTGGGCAGATGCGTGATACGCACGGCCGATTCGGTTTTGTTCACGTGCTGGCCCCCGGCACCGCTGGAGCGGTAAGTGTCGATTTTAAGATCTTCGGGCCGGATGTCGACCTGGATGTCGTCTGAAATTTCGGGCACCACGTCTACCGATGCAAAAGAAGTCTGACGCTTGTGACTGGCATTAAACGGCGACAGGCGTACCAGGCGATGAATACCGCGTTCTGCCACCAGATACCCAAAAGCGTATTCACCTTTAACCAGCAAAGTGGCACCTTTGATGCCGGCTTCTTCGCCCGCGCTAAAATCAAGTTCCTCGGCCACAAAACTGTTCTGCTCGAGCCAACGCACGTACATGCGATACAACAGTAGCGCCCAGTCTTGGGCATCGGTACCACCGGCCCCGGCATTAATCGACAAGATTGCATTGCTGCGATCATGCGGGCCATTAAGCAGCCGCGCCAATTCTACTTGCTGCAAGCGGCTGTCGAGCGTTTGAAGCTCGACCTTGATCTCACCCTCCAGGGATTGATCCTGCTCTTCGATGGCAACTTCGAATAAGGCCTTCAGGTCGGCCGCCTGCTGGGACAGGTCGTCGAGGTCTTTGATTTTTTTTTGGGCCTGGCTAAGCTGTTGCATCAACTTTTGGGCCTGCTCGGGTTTATCCCAAAAACCGGCCTGGGCCGACTCGCGCTCGCATTTTTCTATCTCTCCCAAGAGATCGTCACGGCGCACGCTGGCCATGTAAGCATCAACGCGCTTGATCAAAAGATCAACGGGTTCTTTAAGATTTTCGATCACGGGTCATGCCGCCCCGTGGCATTTTTTAAATTTTTTACCCGATCCGCAGGGACACGGGTCATTGCGCCCCACATGGGCATAAGGATCCGCATTGACCAGCGGTGCAGACGGTGCCAGCGAATGATTTTCGGCGGCTGCCACTGCTGTGGCGCTTCCAACGTCTGAAGCCGCCTGCGTCAGATTTTGGGTGTAAGCTCCGGGCAACAGATTTTCGGCCGGATTTGAATACCGTATGTGACGCGCCTGGTCTAGCAACGCCGAAGCCTGCGTCAGAGATGCTTGAATTTTTTGGGCGGCATCCGGCTCGGTCGGCGCCTGCACCACTTCTATTTTAAAGAGCATCTCTGAAACGGCCGCTTCAATGGAGGCCATGAGTTCGGTAAACATGTCGTAGGACTCGATCTTGTATTCAATCAGTGGATCTTTTTGGCCATAAGCGCGCAATCCGATGCCATCGCGCAGCACGTCCATATTGTGCAGGTGATCGATCCACTTGGTGTCGATTTCACGCAGCAGCACCATGCGTTCGATGTCGCGCATGACTTCAGGAATAATTTCGGCCTCGCGTGCGCTGTAGGCGGCCTGCACCGCCTGCCCCAACGCTGCTTTGGCTTCGGCAGCACTGTGGCTTTGCGTTAAAATGTCGGCCACATCAAGAAACGGAAAAACCGCCAGCAAGCGTTCGGATAAATCGTTAACAATGATCTCGTTAAGTTCCCAGCCCTTGTCCGGAAAAAACGCGTCGCACGTTTGCACCACCACATGACTCATCATTTCTTCGACCCGCTTAGCCAGATTGTGGCCTTCGAGAATTTTGCGGCGCAATTTATAAATGGTTTCACGCTGGGTATTCATGACGTCATCGTATTGCAGCAACTGTTTGCGGATGCCAAAGTGGTACTGTTCCACTTTTTTTTGCGCGCGCTCGACCGACTTGGTGATCATGGCGTGTTCAATGGGCATGTCTTCAGGCATGTTCAGCATATCCATGGCTTTAGCCACCCGTTCGCCGCCAAACAACCGCATCAGGTCATCTTCAAGCGACAGGTAAAAACGCGACGATCCCATGTCGCCCTGGCGGCCTGCGCGCCCACGCAGCTGGTTGTCGATACGGCGAGACTCGTGGCGTTCGGTACCCATAATATGCAAGCCCCCCAGGGCGGCCACGCCCTCACCCAACACGATGTCGGTACCCCGGCCAGCCATGTTGGTGGCAATCGTGACGGCGCCAAGCTGCCCGGCCTGGGCAATGATTTCGGCCTCACGCGCATGTTGCTTGGCGTTTAAGACCTCGTGCGGAACACCTTGCTTTTTAAGCAGGTTCGAGAGCAGTTCTGACGTTTCGATGGCGATGGTGCCCACCAGCACAGGCCGCTTGTCTTTGCGGTACATGTCCGCAATTTCGTTGATAATGGCCTGATACTTAGACTTTTTATTTTTATAGATGAGATCCGCCTGGTCATCACGGATCATGGGTTGGTGCGTTGGAATTTCTACCACGGATAGACCATAGATTTTAATAAATTCGTCTTCTTCGGTTTTGGCCGTGCCGGTCATGCCCCCCAGTTTCTGGTATAGCCGAAAGTAGTTTTGAAATGAGATGGTGGCCAGGGTTTGTGATTCCTCGCGCACGCGCAAACCCTCTACCGCCTCGATGGCCTGGTGCAGACCATCCGAATAGCGACGGCCTTCCATCATGCGTCCGGTAAATTCGTCGACAATCACCACTTCACCATCGCGTACCACATAGTCAACATCACATTTGTACAGATACCGCGCCTTAAGGCAGGCCACCACCATATGCGCATAATTCATGTGCGCCATGTCGTACATGTTGTCGATGCCCAGCAGTTGTTCGGCATGCCGAATGCCATCCTCGGTCATAATGGCGTTTTTGGTTTTTTCGTCGAGCGTAAAGTCAGTTTCGAGCGTTAAGCGTTCAACGGCCCGCGCACATTGCCGATAAGCCTCGGTGGTGTCACCCACCATACCCGAAATAATGAGCGGAGTGCGCGCCTCGTCGATAAGAATGGAATCGACTTCGTCCACAATGGCATAAAACAGCTCGCGCTGCACACAATGCGCAAGCTGCGTGGCCATGTTATCGCGCAGGTAATCAAATCCAAACTCGTTGTTGGTGCCATAAGTGATGTCAGCCAGGTAAGCCTGCCGTTTTTGCCAAGGGGCCTGCTGCGCCACAATACAACCCACGGACAAGCCCAAAAACTGGTACACCTTGCCCATCCAGGCAGAGTCACGCTGCGCCAGGTAATCGTTTACTGTCACCACATGCACGCCCTTGCCATAAAGCGCATTAAGGTACACCGGCAAAGTGGCCACCAGGGTTTTGCCTTCGCCAGTGCGCATCTCGGCAATCTTGCCTTCGTGCAAGACCATGCCCCCGATCAGTTGCACATCAAAGTGACGCATGTTGAGCACGCGTTTGGCCGCCTCGCGCACCACCGCAAAGACTTCGGGCAGCAGATCTTGCATGAGGTTAACGTTGTCCGGGATACGCTCGCGGAATTCATCGGTCTTCGCCCGCAATTCGGCATCGCTTAAGGCTGCCATCTGGGGTTCAAAAGCATTGATCAACTGCACATACGGTTGATAATGGCGCACCTGTTTCTCCGCACTGGGCTTAAACAGGTTTAACAAAAACTGCATACGCAGAATTTTACACTACTTCTACCTTCTGCGTTCTCGCTTCTGCCTTACTCTTTTTATGCCGTTGGCTCAATCAAGCCCACGTGACCATCTGAACGCGAATAAACCACATTCACCTGTTCGGAGGCACTGTTACGGAACACAAAAAAATCATGCCCGATCATTTCCATTTCAAGCGTGGCTTCTTCGGGGGTCATGGGTTTGATGGCAAATTTTTTACTGCGCACGATGCGTTTACGCGAATCGCCTTCTTGAGCCTGATGCAGCATGGCCGCAAGCGTACGTCGCGGGTTTTCGGAATGGTGCCGGTTATTCTTAAGCTTTTCCTTGTACTTGGTCAGCTGCTTTTCGAGCTTGTTGTAAACCATGTCCATTGAAGCGTACATGTCCCGGCTGGCGCTCTCGGCACGGATAATGGAACCCGACACATAAATGGTCACCTGGGCCACCTGGCGCTTGTCCTCGACGCGCGCATGATGGTTCACCAGCTCGACGCGGATCTCCTGAATATTTTCAAAAAATTTATTGAGTTTTCCAAACTTTTCCTGGGCATGCATTTTTAAGCCTTCGGTCACTTCGATATTCTGTCCACGTACAATGACTTCCATAATGATTCCTCCCTATAAATGGCTCGACCTTAACGGCAGCGTTGCTTGCTAAAGATATTGATAATTTTAACAGACCTGTCTGTGTTCTTACGATGCGGACAGCGTAGAAATAGGCTAGCCCAATTTCAATTTTTGAACCTTCGATTTATTTAAGTATTTTTGGACGTTGGGCCAGCGTCCCAGCTGGGTACCCTGGCCCACCACGGCAGCCGTCGCACAGGCCAAAGCCAGCTCCAGGCTGTATTCCACCGACTTGCGGCGCGCCAGGCCCGTTAGAAAACCTGCCAATAACGAATCCCCCGCCCCAACCGTGCTGCGTACGCGTACCGCCGCCGGACCCGTACCCCGATAGAGGCAGCCCTGATATAACAGCAGGCATCCGCGCTTGCCCAGCGAGAGCAATATAGCTTCTGGCCCTTTTTTTTGCAGACGGCGCAACACTGGCATAAAGTCACGGTCGGCGGCATTGGCCTCCAATCGAGTGCCCATATATCGATTGAGCTCATGCACGTTGGGCTTAATTAAAAAAGGCCGCTCGCGCGCGGCCGCAGCCAGCACTGGCCCATCGGCGTCGACCACCACGCGCAGTGCGGGATTGATCTTGCGCAGCATGCGAATAATGCAGGCGTAGGTATCGTCCGGCAGGCCCTGTGGCAACGAACCAGAAAGCACCAGATAAAGCGCGTTATCCGCAAGCTGACACAGCAAGGCACATAAGGCCTGCCATTCTTCAGTGCGGATCAAGGGTCCGCTTTGATTGAACCTGGTCTGTAAACCCTTGCCCCGCTTGCTGATGGTTACATTGACACGGGTTTCGTGCGCAATATCCACATGCCATACATATATATGCTCGGCTTTAAGGTGCCTGATAATTTCCTGCCCGGACGCTCCGCCCAAAAAACCCACCGCCGTGGTGGGATAGCCCAGCCGTTTTACCATGCGGCTGACGTTAAAGCCCTTGCCCCCCGGATCTTTGCGCGCCGCAATGACGCGGTTGCTGTCATCAGGGACAAAGTCGTCAACCGCCAAGGTAAGGTCGAGCGCCGGGTTCAAAGTGACTGTAGTGATCACACTGGAAATCGTATAGCGTGAAGCGTGAAGCGTGAAGCGCAAATACAAATTACGCTTCACGGGTGGACGCTTCACGCTTCACGTTTCACGCTTCACGCATGCTTGACTCGGACTATACGCATTGATACATTGGCTTAGCTTTGATTGAGGGGGGGTGAGTTAATGAACAAGGCCGAACTGATTGAAAAAGTTTCCAAGGAAACCAAACTAACCAAGTCTGCCGTCTCCGGTACTCTGGACGCCATCCTCGACAGCATCCAAAAAGCGCTCAAAAAGGGCGATGCCGTACAGCTGGTGGGCTTTGGCACCTGGAACCGCCGCAAACGCAAGGCGCGCACCGGGCGCAACCCCAAAACAGGCGCAACCATCAAAATTGCCGCCCGCAACGCCGTAGGTTTTTCTGCCGGAAAAAAGTGGAAAGAAATGCTTAACTAATTTTTTTTGCAAAGCGATTTCACAAAACCTCATTCATCCGAATGAGGTTTTGTATTTTTAACCCGGAATATTCAGCGACCGCGCATGCCCTTCTAAACCTTCAAGCCGGGCCAGCAACGCGACATCATTTGCCAGCATTTTGAGATCTTCTTTGGACATTTGGGTAAAACTAGAGGTCTTTAAAAAGTCGGCCACGCCCAGCGGCCCGGCATAACGCGCCGTGCCCATGGTAGGCAATACGTGGTTGGGGCCAATCATGTAATCTCCCAAGGCCACCGGGCTGTCGTGCCCAAGAAAAATGGCCCCGGCGTGACGAATATGAAACATGGCATCCTTGGGACGTTCGGTCATTAAAACAAGATGTTCGGGTGCCAGGGCGTTGACCGCATCATAAGCCTGTGCCAGCGAGGCCACTTCGTAAAACGCGCTGTGCCCCAGCGCCTTTTCAACGATCTCCTTGCGCGGAAGGTCTTTAAGCTGGCGCATGATTTCGGTCAGCACCGCCGGCACCAGCGGCGCGTAAGGGGTTATTAAAAACACCTCGCTGTCTGGGTCGTGTTCGGCTTGAGCAATGAGCTCGGCTGCCACCCGGGGTGCGCGGGCGCTGTGGTCAGCCACAATGGTTAAATCGGTCGGGCCCGCCAATTTATCAATGGCCACAACCCCATAGACCTGACGCTTGGCCTCGGTCACATAGGCATTACCTGGCCCCACCACTTTATCGACCGGCGCAAAACCCTCAAAACCAAAAGCCAGGGCCGCCACCGCCTGAGCACCGCCCGCCTTAAGCACGCGCGTTACGCCCACTTCTTTGGCAGCGGCCAGAACCAGCGGATGCACTTTGCCGTCTTTGCCTGCGGGCGTGGCCACCACCACCTCGGGCACACCGGCCATGCGGGCCGGAATCACATTCATGAGTACGCTGGACGGATAGGCTGCGCGTCCACCTGGCACGTATACGCCCACACGATCCAGCGGCTGGTAGCGCAAACCCACCAGGCTGCCACTTAAAACGTCATGCTGCCAACCCTGCGGAACTTGTTTGGCGTGGTATTCAGAAATGAACTTGATCGCCAGGCGCAGGGCCATAAGGCTTTCGGGCGCCAGCGCAGCATGCGCCGCATCAATTTCCTGCGGCGTGACCCACAAGTTTTGAACTTTAATGACCGGGCTGTCGAAGGCCTGGATATGCGACAGCAAAGCCGGCAACCCCCGACGAGCCACATCGTCTATGATCGTGCGCACGCGTTCGGTCAGCTCGGGATCACCTTGATATAGTTTTTGCCGGTCACGACGCCCGGCGATATCCAGCAACACCTTATCTTTAATGACCTGAATCATCGGTATCATTCTACCGTGTCACCACGTTATTCTGATACTTCTTTGCTTTGAAACTGCCTTAAATTGTGTTCAAAACCTGGATAACTGGTGGCAATACAGTCTGTATCCTGAATGAGCGTTGGCCCCTTGGCGACCAACCCTAAAATAGCGCAGGCCATGGCAATGCGGTGGTCGCCGTAACTTTGCACCGTGGCACC
>JAHFDA010000057.1:1114-21614 GCA_023249225.1 bacterium | reverse complement strand
GCAAAGCGCCATCCCAAGGCCCACCACTCCCCCGAAATAAGCTAAAAAACCCAGCGCACCGCGGGTCGCCAGGGTATCTAGATACGCGTTGTGCAAACGGTCCATGCTGATGTGATGCCCTTCTCGAAAGCCAAACTCGGGTCGGCGGTATTTCGAAAAAAGATCCAAAATAGTGTCGGGCCCAGTTCCCAAAATGCGCTGTTGCCAGCCATCGAGCCACCACGCCAAGCCCGATTTCAACAAGCTCTTGCGGGGCGAATCGTGATCAAGTTCGGTATGGAGATCGGCAGCCCGAGATTCATCCATCCCTTGTAGAGCCACTGGATCATGCCCATGAAACAATTTGTCCCACATGTGCGGAAACTGCGGAATACAAGCCAGCAGCGCAACCATGGCATAGAGCAACAAGATCCATGACCGCAGCGCGGGGCGATCCTTAAAGCGTTTCCAAATTAAAAATGCGATGCCTGCACCCAGCCCCGCATAGAGAGCCAAAAACTCAAAACCAAGCACCACCCGCTGCAAAAGCACAAAGGCCGCTATCAAAGCAAGACGCAGGGCCGTTTCGCTTGCCGAACGAAAGATCCAAAACAAAAAAACCGCGTATGCCAGCAGCGCGGCTCCCAAACCCCACAGCCCTATTTTGCCTGCCAGATCCAAGCGAAATATGATCAGGGCAAACATGGCCCCAATAGCAACCAAGGTCAGCGCCATATCTGCCCATAAGACTTTGGGCCGATCATGCGGCGACATGTTGCGGCATGCGGCCATAAAAAAGAAAATCAAAGCCACCGACAAACCTTGCCAGGCAGCACGACTATAACTGATGGTCATGGCGTAAATACAAAACCCAGATACGCAAAACAAGCTCCCTTGCCACCCCAAAAAGTATCCTGCCACAAAAACAGCAACACCCGTAAGCAGCAAATATAAAAGCAAAGCATCGTCATTTTGATTAAGCAAAAGCACGTAAAAAATCAGCGCCAATGCCACCACAGCTATTTCGATGGCCACGTGACGCCAGCGGGTACCCTGCCTTGCCATGGCAAGTAGGCAACCCGATACCACCGGAAACAACATGCCCGCATAGGCACAAAAATGCACCGGATTATTGACGGTCGACGTAACTCGCAAAATGGAGAACTTGGTATTCCAACGCATAAAATCGTAGCCCAAACTTTGTGCCAGGCCATACCCGGCAGACAAAAAAACAGCTCCCACCATGGCGCCCAAGATCCAATAAAATTGTCTGCGGCCTGTCACCGTCCGCGAAAAAATGACCAGCAAAACCGCATAATTTAGTACCGTCCACAGCCCTTCCCAACGGTCATACACCCCCGTAAGCGCCACCTGGGGAAGCGGAGAAAAAAGAGTGCTCAAAAGATTTGAAAACCCCCAAGCCAAAATCAGCCACTCGGTAAGGCGTGGCGAAAAATAATGTCGCCCGTTGTTTTTATGGGTTGGGCCATCGAACAAAAACTGTCGTGCAGCCCACAGACCCAGTAATACCAGCGTCAAGATCCGCAACCAGGTCAATTTATTGATTTCAAAAACCGAATGGGTCAGGTTGCTAAAAACCAGCGGAATCCCGGCCACAAGCAGCATCTGGACGCCCAGCATCAAGGCATCCAAATTGCGTCTCCATGCAGCGGTCTTGATAAAGACTGACATCTTATTCATTCTGTCATGCCCCCATGACTTCCATTACAATGTAACCAAAAGGCAGCGCGAATGGAAATTCTCATGAAACTTGTAGACATCCTGATGCACTTAGACGTGCATATTGCGTGGCTCGTAAACACCTACGGCGTATGGACTTATGTGATTTTATTTTCAATCGTCTTTCTTGAAACCGGAATTGTAGTGACGCCCATGCTGCCAGGGGACTCCCTGCTTTTTACGGTGGGGGCCGTTGCGGCCACGGGAGCCCTTAAACCTTTGTGGGTCTGTGTGGTCCTTGGTTTCGCCGCCATTGCCGGAGATACGCTGAACTACTGGATCGGTCATTACCTCGGCCCCAGGGTTTTTCAAAGCGACAAGTCACGATTTTTAAACCGCGAACATCTGCAGCGCACCCACCATTTTTTTGAAACCTATGGCGGAAAAACCATTATCATCGCGCGTTTTGTGCCCATTGTGCGCACATTTGCACCCTTTGTGGCGGGTGTTGGCAGCATGCGTTATTTTAAGTTTCTGTTGTATAACATCATTGGCGGGGTCATGTGGGTGATCATTTGTGTGTATGCCGGCGTGTTCTTTGGCAATTTACCTTTTGTTAAAAAACATTTTGAACTTGTGCTTTTGGGAATTATCGGCGTATCGCTGTTGCCCACCATGGTGGAATATTTTTTACACTCAAGCCAGTCTATAAAACCCGGAAACCCGTAAGGTCACTGCGGGGCGTTTCGGTTGAAAGCGCCACATGATCCACCCGCGCTGTCTCGGGACCGTGGCGCAACCAAACTAACAGTTCCGCAACGTCTGTGTCTTCGCCCTGCATCAGCACTTCGACCGTACCATCTGGAAGATTTTTGGCATAACCCAACACCTTAAGCCGATGGGCCTCGGACTGCGTGCTGCCGCGAAACCAGACGCCTTGCACCCGGCCGGAGACAATGGCCATGAGCGTTTTCATGGTTAGGCCGCGTCTAAGCTAATACGTCCGCGACTTCCTTGATTTCAGGATATAACGGAAAGGCGCTGGTTAATTCTTTGACCCGGCTTTTGATCGACTCGCGGACACTGTGATCATCGATGCCCTTTAAAAGATCGGCAATACAGCGGGCAATGGCACGCATTTCGTTTTCCTTCATGCCACGCGTGGTCATGGCGGGCGTGCCGATACGGATTCCCGAGGTCACAAAAGGACTTTGTGTATCAAAGGGAATTCCGTTTTTATTGACCGTGATATTGACCTCGTCAAGCACAGCCTCTACCTGTTTACCCGTCAGGCCGTTGGGACGCAAATCAAGCAGCATCAAGTGATTGTCTGTACCGCCTGAGACAATGCGAACACCCTGGCGCATGAATTCATCGGCCATGGCCACTGCATTTTGACGCACCTGGCGCTGGTAACTTTTAAATTCGGGTTGTTGCGCTTCTTTAAGCGCCACCGCCTTACCTGCAATGATGTGCATGAGCGGACCGCCTTGGATTCCTGGAAAAACAGACTTGTCGATGTCTTTGGCCCGTTCGGCGCTGGTAAGAATGAGCCCCCCACGCGGCCCACGCAGAGTTTTATGCGTGGTGGTCGTGGTGACATGGCTGTAAGGCACCGGGCTGGGATGTTCGCCTGCAGCCACCAGTCCGGCAAAGTGCGCCATGTCGGTCATCAGCAAGGCGCCTACACTGTCGGCGATTTCGCGGAATCTGGCAAAATCAATGACGCGCGGGTAGGCGCTGGCGCCCGCCACAATCATTTTAGGTTTATGTTCACTGGCCAAACGCGCAAGTTCTGCGTAATCGATGGTTTCGGTCTTCTGCGACACGCCATACGGAATAATCTTGTAAAAAAGCCCAGAGAAATTGACCGGACTACCATGTGTCAGATGTCCGCCATGGGCCAGATTCATGCCCATCACGGTATCGCCAGGCTTGAGGTAGGCCAAAAATACCGCCATGTTGGCTTGCGCACCGCTATGCGGTTGCACATTGGCATGCTGGGCGTCAAACAAGGCACAGGCCCTTTGCCGCGCCAGCTCTTCAGCCACATCCACGTATTCACAGCCGCCGTAATAACGTTTTCCGGGCAAACCCTCGGCATATTTATTGGTGAGCACCGTGCCACAGGCCTGCATCACCGCCAAGGAGGTAAAGTTTTCAGAAGCAATCAGTTCAAGTTTATTGCGCTGCCGACCCAGTTCTCTGACAATGGCCTGCGCCAATTCGGGATCCGTTTTTTGCACTGCATCGATGTTCACAAGCTACTCCTTTTTTTCTGGTGGAATATTGTCCGAATGAGGCGCTGGACGACCCGGCAAGGCTTGCCCTGGCGTACGGTCGCGCCAAACCTGTCGCTCACGCCGACGACGGCGGTCGCGATCCCGGCGGCGTCCGCTGTTTCTACGCTCACCCTCCTGGCGTTCACCCTCCTGTGGGTGCATCCGGTCTTGGGCCATGCGATGGCGTTCCTGGCGCCGACTTTGCATTTCCTGGGTCGTGGCATAGCGTCGACGGAAAATGTAGAACGGATTTTTTAGATCGCGATCTGCTTCCATTTCTTGATGATGTTTAAAACGCCGGATACTCTGTGGGCTGACCACCACTCCAGGGATGCTATCAAAAATATGATCAATGCTGGTGGTGTATTCCGGCAAAGCAATCTCAACATCGCCGATCACCCGCGCCTGGCATCCAAGGCGCTGCTGCTTATCGACACGGTCATACAAAAGATCGCGCTCCACCCCTAACGGGCGACTGACTTCACCCGAGACAATCTTGACTTCGCAGGTGGTACAACGGGCTTTGCCACCGCACACGTGTTTAAGGTCAAAGCCGCAGCGCAACGCCGCTTCGAGCACCGTTATTTGCCCCGGCAATTCTTGTGGAGCGTTCATCCCCGGAAACCTGATGGATACCATGCCCAACCACTTTACCAGTTAACGGAAATTCTGTTGAGAAAAGATGCCTATTGGGGTGCGGCGGTCGGAGTTTCCGCTTGCACAATGGTCACCTTTAACGCACTGGGTTCAAACACGCGGAAACGCATCTTGTTATCGACCATCAATTCTTTGGAATGATCAGGGTCAAGCGCATTGACCAGCTTGGCCTCATAATGATCGATAGGAATCTGTTTAATATCCACAAACACAATGCCAAGCTGATTTTTGCTTAACGGATACTCACCCACCATCACTTGGCTATCAGCATCAATCAGCTGAAATTTATAAACAGAAATGTCGGAATAACGTAAAACCTCATCATCAAATTCAAAGCGCACGTTGGTGCGTATAAAACTGTTGCTAGGCGACGATTTTTGCGACCGGGTCAGCACCATTACCACAATCACTAATATGCAGATGGTCATTCCCAGGATAAACACGTGGCGACGTATCATGATGCTACCTTTAGAATGTAAGATTATGTCTGCAAAGTAAAGTTAAAATTTGCCACCGAAATTTGACCGGCCAGGCGGCGGGCTGTTTCTAAAAAATACGATTGGTAAGTCGGCAAGGTGGCCGCTGGCGTACCCTGGTCGTGCAAAGCGCTGATTTCAGGCACCAACGGGATTTCCCCCAAATACGGCACTGTCCAGTTGCGTGCCAGTTCTTCGGTTTTTCCCTGGCCAAAAGGATACACCCGCTCGGAACAGTGTGGGCAAGCCAAAAAGCTCATATTTTCGATGATCCCCAGAATCGGCACACCCAGTTTTTGGAACATTCTTAAACCCTTGTAAGCAATCTGGCTTGCCACTGCCTGCGGCGTTGTGACGATGACCGCACCGGTCAGTTCATAACCCGTTGAAAGCGTCAGTTGAATGTCGCCTGTGCCTGGCGGAAGATCCACCACCAGATAATCGAGTTCACCCCAGTCCACGTCAGAGAAAAACTGGTTAATCACGCCATGCAACATGGGTCCACGCCAAATCACCGGTTCCTCGGACGAAAGTAGAAAACCAAAACTCATGATCTTAAGCCCGTGCTTGTTAAGCGGCATAAGCTTTTTCTGCGGGCTGATGTCTGGGTGCGCATAACTGCCGACCATCTTTGGAACCGACGGCCCATACACATCGGCGTCTAGCAAACCTACCCGCACATTCATTTGCGACAAGGCAATGGCCAGGTTAAGCGCGCACATCGATTTTCCAACGCCGCCCTTGCCCGAACCCACCGCAATCACATTTTTAATATTGGGCAGGCGTTTTTTTTGCGATACCCCACCCTGCCGCCCAGTCACTTGGGCATTCCATTGGATATCGAGAACAGTGATAGGCAGGCCTTTAAGGTGCTCGGTCACATCGTTTTTAATGGTGTCTTTAAGTGGGCAGGCTGGCGTGGTAAGTACGACCGTCAGTGATACTTTGCCGCCATCTAACACTTTGATGTCGCGGATCATCCCCAACTCGAGCAAAGGCTTGCCAATTTCGGGGTCTTTAACGTCTTTGATGGCTTCGAGAATGTCTTGTTCGGTCAGCATGGCGAAACTTGATCATAACAAACCGAACTATTTAAGAGGAAGTTAATATCCCTTGCCACGATGAAACACATCGATGACTACGATCACAAGCACCGCATCACGCACAAGAAATACAATCCTGTAATCTCCGGCACGCAACCGGTAATAACCCCGCAGACTTCCCGTCAGGGTTTTGACTTGAGGCGTTTGAGCAGAAAAATACTGCAACAAATCGATTTTAGTCTTAATCGCCTCCCGGATATGAGATGGAATTTTTTTAAGCGCCTTTTCTGCCCGGGGCGTAATTTCGATGCGATACATCAGAGAGCGTCATTAAAGTTTCTTTTTAACTGCGGCCCAGGGTTTGGTTTTTTTATTTTTTTCATAATCCGCCATGGCCTCCATTTCATCATCCAAAGGCAAATCACCATCTACATCTGAATGACTTGTAATGCCCGAACGGCTATCCAGTTGTTCCATTAAGCCCAAAAAACGTCCATAACTAATCAGTACATATTTCGGTTGGTTGCGGTTTAATAACAACACGTTGTCCGCCTGGTCAGCCTTTTTAAACACCGCTCCTACATTTTTACGAATATCGGACACCGAAGCGAAGGCTTGTTTTAACATACTTAAACACCCCTAAAATATAGTATAAAAACTGTTCTTAAGATGCATCATCAAAGGCCTGGGATTTAATGCCCTAAGAAATCTTCTATAATTCACATGCCCCCATACCCTGGCCCTCCACCTCCTTCTGGTGGTACCCATTCGATGATGCCATAGGGATCGAGCAACTCACAGGTTTTGCAATGCACGCAGTTGCTAAAGTTAACCTGTAACTTGCGCTTCCCCGGTTCTGTATGAACAATTTCATAAACACTGGCCGGACAAAAACGCAGGCAGGGGTTGCCGTATTCCTGCACGCAGCGCGTGACACATAGGGTGGGATCACTGACCAACAGATGCGCAGGTTGGTTTTCTTCGTGCCGGGTACCGCTGGTGTATAGGGCGGTGAGTTTGTCTAAGGCACCAGGCGTTGAGCGTGAAGCGTGAAGCGTGAAGCGGGGAGCGGGGAGCGGGGAGCGGGGAAACCACCATCCACCTGTCAGCACCTGCAACCCCGTAAGAAAAATCCCGGCCCACAAGCCGCGACGGAAGTTTTCGCGGAAGTGACGTGCCCTGTGGAGTTCACGCCCGATGTACGATGCGCGCAAGCGAGATTCGTAGGACTGCAGCGCCTCTGCCGCCAGAGATTTTGTGGGCGTAACGGAACCTTGCAGCGCTTCAAAGACCGTTTCGGCCGCAAGCATGCCAGACTTAAGCGCATAGTGGATACCCTTGTTTTGGGGGACGTTCACAAGACCCGCCGAATCGCCTGCAACCATGCAACCCCCCACAGCCATTTTGCCAAGGCCAAACCAACCTGCTTCAGGAATGATTTTGGAGCCATAACATTCCAGTTTTCCGCCTGCGAGAATCGGGCGCAGTTTAGGATGCAGCTTAAGTTGCTGCAAAGCAACTTGTGGATCAAAGACTGGATTCCATCCCTCCAAACCAACCACCAAACCTATTGAGACCCTGTTGGCGTCGAGCGCGTAAACAAAGCCTCCGCCGAACTGCTTGGAATCCAGCGGCCAGCCCAGCAACGTCCACACCTCTCCCGCAGCCATGCGGCCAGGCGGAATCTGCCAAAGTTCCTTGACGGCCGTGGCGTAGGTCTGAGGAATTTGGGCAGAAGCAGTAAGGCTAAAACGTTTGTCCAATTTTTTAGCAAGGTAACCGTAAGCCCCTTCGGCCAGAATCACGGCACGCGAACGGATTTCCACGGCTTCCTGAAAACTGGCCTTGGGCTTGCTGTTCTGATCAAGACCCTTGGGCCCAACCCACACGCCGGCAACCTGGTCGTGTACATATATAAGGTCTGTGACTGCAGACTCGGTCAGGATGTTCACCCCCAAGTCCTCGGCTTGAACCGCCAGCCATTCGGTCAGGCGTCCGAGACTGATCACATAATGTCCGGCGTTAGAAAACTCTGGAAGCACCGGAAGGTCCCACGCATGTTGAGGGGTAAGCAGCAGCATCCGGTTGCGTGTCACGCGCTGGCGAACCGGACATCCCGGCATGGTCTCGAAATCTGGAAAAAGTTCGCCCAACGGCCGCGCATCAAGCACCGCCCCCGACAGGATATGGGCCCCCACCCGCTCGCCTTTTTCAAGCACGGCAATGGAAGGTGCCAGGTTTCCAGCCTGGCGGGCCCGTTGTGCAAGACGAATGGCCGCCGCCAGGCCCGCCGGTCCGGCACCCACAATGACGACGTCAAAAGAAAGGTTTTCGTCTGCCATACCTTATAATATCCCCAAATCCAAAGTTGCCGGGATCTCAAAACATATGATCGACATCACCCGTACTTTTCGTTTTGCCGCCGCCCACCGTCTGCACTCGGAGCAATTGAGCGCCGAAGAAAACCGTCGGGTATACGGCAAGTGCAATTACGAGCACGGCCATGGTCACAATTACACCCTGCAGGTCACCATTACGGGCGAAATTGACCCATTGACGGGTATGTTGATGAATCTGTGGGACTTGGATGCCGTGGTGCGTGAACACCTTTATAATGAAGTTGACCACCGGCACCTTAACCACGATGTGCCGTTTTTAAAGGAGATTAATCCGACAGTGGAAAATTTGGCTGTCGCTTTTTGGAAACGCCTCGAAGGAAAAATGCCTGCCGGCATACGCCTCAAGCGCGTACGCCTCATTGAAAACCACCACAATCACGCAGACTACTACGGCACATGAGCAACAAGGGAATTGTAGTGATTACCGGAGGAGGCCGTGGCATCGGCGCTGCATGCGCGCAGCTCTTCCATCAAAACGGCTACAAGGTTTTTTTGGCTGCCCGCACCGAGAACGAACTTAAACAGGTTTGCCACGCGCTGGATCCCTCTGGAGAAAGCGCCGCCTACGCCGTGGTGGATCTAAAAAAAGAAGTGTCTGTGCAACTGATTTTGGAGCGTTGCAAAAAACAACTGGGCGTTCCGACCATTCTTATCAACAACGCGGGACGCGTCCACCTTGCAAAAATCGTCAACGAAGACCTGCGCCAATGGCGTGATACCTTTGCGGTCAACCTCGACGCGGTGCTGATCCTGACGCAGCAAGCACTGCGCGTCATGCCCGCCGGATCAAGCATCATTAATGTGTCGAGCATTTCGGGCGTGTACAACACCGAAAAGCTGCCCAAGCTGGCGGCCTACAGCGCCTCTAAAGCCGGCCTCATCGCCTTGTCAGAAGTCACCGCCGTCGAAGGTAAAGAAAAAAACATCACCTGCGTCTGCATCAGCCCCGGCTCGGTAGAAACACGCATGCTGCGTTCGGTGGCCGGCCCCCAGTTTCCCAAAGGCGCCGCGCCCGAAACCGTGGCCCAAGCTATTTTTGAGGCCGCCACCACCAAACGTGAACAGTGGAACGGAAAGAATGTGGAGTTGTTTCGGTAAATTTGTGATCCCCTGTACTTCGCAGTATCAAAAGTTTTTAAAACTGCTTCTTGCAAAAGACCAGCTTATTCCACGCAACACCGCATCATCAGCCACCGAAGCCTTACAGTTTTTGACCTCTGGCTATGCCGAAGATCCAGTAAAAACTCTTAAGGAGGGCTTGATCGGTGCCCGCTCCAAATCTCCTGTCATGCTGCAGAACCTCAAGTTCTTCAGCCTCTGCGCCCATCACATGCTGCCCTTTTACGGCACGGCAACAATCGTCTACGTCCCTAAAAAACACATTGTGGGTCTGGGTAAAATTCCCAAGGCGCTGACGGCGTTGTCACACCGCCTGCAATTGCAGGAACAACTTACGGAACAAATGGCCAATGCCGTTTTTAAGGCGCTGCAACCAGAAAGCTGCGCCGTGATTCTGGACGGCTTTCACTTTTGCCTGGCCATGCGTGGCGCACAGGAAAAAGAGGCCCGGCTGACGACTTTGGCCTTGCGTGGAAAGTGGAAAAAGAATCCGGGCAGCTTTAAAAACTTAGCCAAAATTCTCAAGTAATTCGGCAAAACGTATAAATTCCTCCACCGTCAGTGTCTCCCCCCGCCGCCTGGAATCCCATTCTGTCGACTTGTAAGCTTTGAGCGCCTGCGGACGTAAATGCGGCTTCAGAAAGGGACTGGCTTTGATGCAGTTTACAAAAGTCTTGCGGCGCGACCAAAAGGCGCAACGAATCAGCGCGAATAACATCTCTTCTGTAAAGACGCGATTCATCGCGTCTCCCCAATCGGTCCGAGCACGCGGCACAAAACGTAAGACCACCGAATCCACATGGGGGCGCGGGTAAAAGCAGGTGGCGCTGACATCGAATGCTTTTTCAATGTGAAAGTGATAGTTAAGAAACACCGACAGCGAACCGTAAGCCTTGGTTCCCGGTTGCGCCAGGATACGCTCACCCACCTCCTGCTGCATCATGATGACGGCCTGCCGCAACAGCGGTTTAACCTCGGTAAGCTTTTCGAGAATGGGCGTGGTGATGTAGTACGGAATGTTGGCCACAATGGAAATCGGCAACCCCGTCCCGGCAAAATCACGGATCATGGCTGGCCAGTCCATGCGTATCACGTTTTGGTGCCGCAGTTCTACGTTTGCAAAGGACGCCAGCGCCTTGTGCGCTACCGCCAAAACATCCGGATCTGAATCCAGCGCCAGCACCCGTGCCTTGGCAGCCGCCAGGTGCTTTGTAAGGTTCCCTGTCCCCGGGCCAATCTCCAGCACCGGTTCGCCTGCTTTAAGATCGGCATATTTCACAATCCTCGCAAGGATATTTTGATCCTGAAGGAAGTTTTGGCCGAGGTGTTTTTTAGGACGGACTGATTTATCTATAGACATCTTTGCGGCGCATGATACTCATCAAATAAACCTTCTTCGTTGTCTCATCAATAGAGAAAATAACTCTCCATTTTCCAATGCGTAAACGCCAACAAGGGGGAACCCAATTTTTTAATTTTTTGACCTGTAGAGCAGTATAGGGATTAACACTTAATTGCGGATAAAAAAATTGAGATAACTTCTTATCAATCGATTGACGATCCCTTTGTCCTATTTGACTAAGATGAGTTGAAAATTCCTGGGTTTCAATAATGGTGTAGTAAATCAATAGACGCGTTTGCCACGACCTGCCACTATATCTTTTTGCGCCCGTTTTAGAGAGGCTTGCAGTTCCTTGTCCGCAAGGATTTCTTTCATTTCTTTATCGCTGACATAGTCGCTTTCAATGGCATAGTTGGATGCAGCATATTCAATGTAATTGGCCAGCGAACGCCGCTCGGCCTTGGCCTTTTGCGCCAAGAGAGTGTAGGTTTCATCGTCCAACCGAACCGTCACAGCCTTGGTCATAGCTTTATGATGCAATATGAATCAAAAAGATGCAAAACTTTAACAACCCGGCTTGGCCAGCTTCACCGCCCATCGTAGCGCCTCTGCCATGCTGGAGGGATCTGCCTTGTCCTGACCGGCAATGTCGTAAGCCGTGCCATGGTCGGGGGACGTGCGTAAAAACGGCAGTCCGAGCGTCACGTTCACCGCCTTGTCGAATGCCAGGGTTTTAACGGGAATCAAACCCTGGTCGTGGTACATCGCCAGCACCACATCATACGAATGTTTTTGGATCACTTGATAGAAGATCGTATCCGGCGGAAAGGGCCCGTCGACCTGAATGCCTTGCTGGCGGGCTGCTGCAATGGCGGGCACAATGATATCGCGCTCTTCGTCACCCATCAGGCCTCCTTCACCGGCATGCGGATTCAGCCCACAGACTGCAATACGCGGACGCATGTGAAAATAGCACTTCCAAAAACGCTCAATGATAAACAGGTTTTGACCAATGCCCTCTGTCGTCACCGCACGGATCGCTTCTGAAAGTGGCACGTGGATTGACTGCAAAACAACATTAAGGGGATCGCTTAAGAATCCCATTGCAACCGGAACTTTTCCGGCGGCCTCGGCCAGATAATCGGTGTGTCCAGAAAATGTATAGCCCGCAAGATGCCAGGCAGTTTTGGAAATCGGAGCAGTAACCAGGGCGTCAATCTCCCCCTTTAACGCCGCTTGAGTGGCGGCTTCGAGTGCCTTAAAGCTCCACTTGCCCGATGCTGCCGTGGGACCCTTACCATCGGATTTTAATCCATCAAAGCCAAAGAGTACCGGCGTAAAAGCAGAAGATTCAACAAGTTTAAGCGCCTTGCGTGCCACCTCCGGGCCGATGCCGTTGGGGTCGCCGCAGGTAATGCCAATACGCAGCATGCCGGTTTATTGTAACGTCTTATTCGGGTTGGTCTTGTTCATCGTCCTCGGTTTTATGCTGCGCAACCTCGTGTGGACGGAATTTTGTAAGGTACATCAACGTCACCAGAATACCAATGGTGGCCACCAGTGCATCCCAATAAAAACTGGCTCCAATGGCCATCCCCAGACCCGCCACGGCCCAAATACTGGCCGCCGTGGTCAGGCCATGTACTCGGCCCCGGTCTTGAATAATGGTACCCGCACCTAAAAATCCGATACCCGAAACAATCTGGGCGGCAATGCGTCCGGGATCCGCCCCCACCCCGCCATGCACCTGCGCCATGCGGATAGAGACCTGCGTCACAATGGTAGACCCCAAACAGATCATGATATTGGTGCGTAATCCCGCGCCTTTTTTAAAGCGCTCGCGTTCGTAACCCACCATGCCTCCCAGAATGATCGCCATCACGATCTGAAAAACAGATTCCCAATGCACTTGAAAGTGAGCCCAAATGTCCATGTGTTCATTTTACCAACTTTTACGCATCCCTTACCTGTTTAATCAACGCCTGTTACAATTTTGCCTAGTTTTTACTGACCCAATTCATCGTAGGCAAAGGAAGTTTCATATGCGGTTATTCAAAAAATTACTCGGACGTTTTTCTTATGATTTAGGTATTGATCTTGGAACCGCCAACACACTGGTATTTGCCAGCGGACGCGGCATCATCATCCGTGAGCCTTCTGTGGTGGCCATTGATAAAAATACCAACGGTATTTTGGCCGTTGGCAGTGAAGCCAAAAAAATGCTCGGACGCACGCCTGGTAACGTGGTCGCCACGCGTCCGCTGCGCGATGGGGTCATTGCAGACTTTGACGTCACCGAAGCTATGATCAAGTACTTCATCCAAAAGGCCCACAACCGCATGTCGTTTATTCATCCGCGCATCATCGTGGGCGTACCCAGCGGCATTACCAGCGTAGAAAAACGTGCTGTGCTCGACGCCACTTTTCATGCCGGCGCACGCGAAGCCTACTTGATCGAAGAACCCATGGCGGCAGCCATCGGTGCAAATTTGCCGGTCAGCGAAGCCACGGGCAGCATGATCGTTGACATTGGTGGCGGCACTACCGAAGTGGCGGTGGTTTCACTGGGCGGTATGGTGGTGGCAAAATCGGTGCGCGTGGCCGGGGACGAAATGGACGAAGCCATCATTACCCACTGTCGTGAAAATTATCGCCTGCTCATTGGTGAACGTTCGGCCGAAGAAATCAAAATCAGCCTGGGCTCGGCCTTTCCGACCAAGGACGAAAAATCGATGGAAGTGCGTGGTCGCGACCTGGTATCGGGCCTGCCCAAGACTTTTACCATTACATCTTCAGAGGTTCGTTCGGCGCTTAAAGAACCCATCAACGTCATTTTAGACGCCATCCGCTTTACACTCGAAAAAACCCCGCCCGAGCTCTCGTCGGACATCATCGACATGGGCATTTGCCTGGCGGGCGGCGGAGCCTTGCTGCGCGGTCTTGATCAGTTTATTGCCAAAGAAACCGACATTCATGTATTTATTGCCGATGACCCGCTGTCTTGTGTGGCCAATGGCACCGGCAAAGCGCTTGATGAAATTGAAATATTAAAGAAAGTGCTTTACACCGAATAATCAGCGTTTTGAGGTCTGTTCGCCGAATTTTTGTTTAAATAGTTCCGGAAAGCGCGCCAAACCATTGGCGGTGCTACGCGTCAGAATATCTTGCTGCACATACCCAAAGAGGCTGTCATCCCACAACAAGTTACCGTTGGCGCGGGCTGTTTCCATGGCACCGTAAATTTCGTGCGTCGAACCTTTGCGGATCATATTGCGTACGGCCGTATCAACCCTTAACACCTCCAGCACTGGCACACGCCCCTCACGATCTTCGCGGCGTACGAGACGTTGACAAACCACCGTTGCCAGCGACAGCGAAAGTTGATGCCGCACCTGGTTCTGCTGGTGCGGCGGAAAAACATCTACCATACGATCAATGGTCTGGGGGGCATCATTGGTGTGCAACGTGCTAAACACCAAGTGTCCTGTTTCGGCGGCCGTAATCGCCAGCGAAATGGTCTCCAGGTCGCGCATTTCTCCTACCAAAATGACATCTGGATCCTGGCGTAAGGCATGCTTAAGCGCCGAGGCAAAGCTGGGGGTGCTGGTATTAAGTTCACGCTGCTCCACCAGGCTATTCTTAGATTTATGGTGATATTCGATGGGATCTTCGATGGTGATGATATGCCGACTCTGCTGGTTATTAATCAGATCAATTAACGCCGCGAGCGTGGTGGATTTACCGCTACCCGTTGGGCCAGTCACCAGGATCAGACCATGCGGATACAATATCAAATCTTTTAAAAATTCTGGCAACATTAAATCTTTAAAGGTCAGGATGCGGTCTGCCAGTAAACGCATCGCCACCGCCATACCGCGTTTTTCGTAGTGCACGTTCATGCGGACACGTACAGACGCAAGCGGCTGCCAACTGATGTCCAGATCCTGGTGCAGCGCCAGATCTATTTTTTGTTTTTCTGATAAAAGCGGAAAAATCATGCGCTCGATTTCTTCATGCAACAGAATTTTGTCAGACAGTGCCTTAAGCACATCGTTGATGCGAAAGGCCACCGGATTACCGGGTATCAGATGCACATCACTGGCGTTTTTTTCAGCCGCTTGCTTTAAAAACATGAGCAGACTTTCGGTGTTTATTTCCTCGGATACTCCTGATGCACGTCCGGTAGTTTCTGCGCTGTGGTACTGGCCGGGTTCCGGCACAGGCAGATGTTCGGCAGATTTTGCGGACTCATTGGTATATTCGACCAAAAAAGAGGCCGACTCGATTAATGACTTGACCTTGGGCTTGATGGAGGGGACTGCTTCAGGAAGTGGGGCTGGAGGCTCGTTGGCTGCCTGGCTTGCCAAACCTGCCAACATGGATGCCATCTTGGGATTTAAAATCATTAAAGTTTATATGCCCCCTTTGAGACCCGATTAAACAACGATTAAAATAGATATAGTAGTTTGCTTACAAAAACCTTGAAAATTTGAGTACCCTGACCTGTTCAAGATACGCTTCATCCGCCGGAATTTGAGGCACCAGCAGCCGGATCACTTTTTTTACGTTTTCTATGTTTTGATGAAAAACCTGTAACACATCGGTGGCCGTGACCGCGCCGGTATCCCCCTCAAGACCACAATCGTAATCGGTCACCAGGGTCAGGTTGACGTAGTGCAGCTCGAGTTCCCGAGCCAGATAGGCTTCGGGATACTGGGTCATGTTGACCACCTGCCAGCCCATTTTGGTAAACCATTGGCTTTCGGCCCGCGAAGAAAAACGCGGTCCCTGAATAATGACCACCGTGCCACCGTCATGCACGGTCACACCTGCCTCGCGACAGGCCGCACCAGCCAGCGGGCGCAGGGCCTGCGAATACGGCTCGGCTGCGCTGACGTGCGTGGCCTGCGGACCATCATAATAAGTGTCGATGCGCCCCTTGGTGCGATCAATAAACTGGTCACACACCACAAAGTCACCCGGTTTAATCGAGCGCTGCAAAGACCCCGCGCTGCACGGCCCAATGATAGTATGACAACCCAATTGCTTAAAGGCATACACATTGGCCCGGTAATTAATCATATGCGGCGGTATGCTATGTTTGCGGCCATGACGCGGCAAAAAAGCCACTTTACGTCCGGCCATTTCGCCTACTGCCAGCAGGTCGCTGGGCGCACCATAAGGTGTTTCAATTTTGATTTCTTCGTATTTGTCGAGAAGCGAATATAATCCTGATCCGCCAAAAATACCGATTTCGGCGCTGTGAGCCATGAGTTTATGGTAACTTGCAGAGCCGGTTTCGTGAATGGCTAAACTGTTTGCGGCGCGGGCACTGTCGTTTCAGTTTGAACTTCGGCTACCGGCGCTGCCACAGGCTTAGGCGCTTCGGGCGCTTGGCTGACCGGCACATTTTCGATAAGCGCCGTTTCAGAACCCATGACCGCTTTAGACTGCACCCGCACAGAAATTCTGGCAGGGTTGAACTTACCCGCTTGCACGTCATAGTTTTGGTAGGCTTCCTGTTCCATGACAGTTTCGATCACACGGGTGGCACGCTCGACATCCAGCACCGGCTGGCCGCGCCGGTACGCGATCAACTCCACTCTAAAATAAACTTTTCTGTTTTCATCGCGCTTGGGAGAAATACACGTTGAAGTCACATGATCTAAGGGCAGGTTTTGCTGATACGCGCGCCGCAGGTCGCTGGCCAACAGGCTTACGGCATAAGGAATTTTGACCATCGGAAGCTTGGCTGGATCAGCTTCGGGCGCTTCCAGGGCGCTTGGCAACGCCTCAATGGCCTCCGTCACTGAAATGTCCCCTGCGGGTATTTCGGCAACTGCCTCGGTAGGCTGGCCAGGTTCTAATTCAGGTGCAGCTTCGAGAAGGTCAAGCACCTCGGTTGTCGGTTCAAGCGTCACATCTTCACCAGCTTCAGAAGCGTCAGAGGGCAACCCCTCTGCTTCTGGCTCGTCAGAAGTGACCGTTACCGATGGCATGTGTGCGTTAAGCATACTGGCCATGGCAACATTAATGTCGCCCGGCTCATCCGCTACGGTAACGTTTTCTGCTTCGAGAGCCTGAATTTCTGCCGGGATCGTTTGTGTGTCTGTTTGCGATGCATTAGTCATGCTTGCGCTCCTTTAAAACCATGATCTGCGAATAAAAATGTTCTTCCCATTTCTTCCATGGCTTAAACTTTTTTAAAACTCTAAAGAAATTTTTAGCCCGCACTATTCATACTCTCTTGTAGCGGGCTCCCGTGTGTAGGTGTCCGCTTCATATGAGTGAATAATCCGGGTTAGAATTAATCGCCGCCGAGCTTTAACACGGCCATAAAAGCTTCTTTGGGCACTTCGACGGTGCCCAGATTTTTCATTTTCTTTTTGCCTTCTTTTTGTTTTTCGATCAGTTTGCGTTTGCGCGAAATGTCACCGCCGTAACATTTGGCAGTCACATTTTTACGGATCGCGTTAATGGTTTCACGCGCAATCACTTTGGCACCGATGGCGGCCTGAATCGGAATCTCAAATTGCTGGCGCGGAATCAGTTCTTTAAGTTTTTTGGTCAGCTCGCGGCCATAATGATAAGCCTTATCCCTGTGCACGATAAACGAGAGCGCATCCACCACTTCTTCGTGCAACAGCACTTCGAGCTTGACCATATCGCTGGTTTGATACCCATGGTAATCGTAATCAAGCGAGGCGTAACCCTTTGAAAGCGATTTCATGCGGTCAAAGAAATCGATCACCAGTTCACCCAGCGGTAAAAGAAAGGTGAGCATCACGCGCTCGGTATCGAGGTATTCCATATTTTCCATTTTGCCACGACGTTCGTTGATCAGCGCCATGATGGCCCCCGTATAATCTTTAGGCACAATAATCTGCGCTTTCACCACCGGCTCGTCGATGTGGTCGATATGCACGGCCGGCGGCATCAGCGCCGGGTTGTCGACCCGCACCTGCGTGCCATCGGTCAGGTAGACCTGGTAAAGCACAGAGGGCGCCGTGGCCAGCACTTCAACATGGTACTCGCGCGACACCCGCTCCTGGATAATGTTCATGTGCAGCAGGCCTAAAAATCCGCAGCGGAAACCAAAACCCAGGGCTTGCGAGGTTTCGGGTTCGTAATGCAAGGCGGCGTCATTGAGTTTAAGTTTTTCAAGGGCTTCTTTTAGATTTTCAAATTGTTCGGTATCAATGGGATAAAAACCGCAAAAAACCATGGGTTTGGCTTCTTTGTAACCAGGCAATGGCTCGGTTGCTCCCTGGTAGGCCGCCGTGACAGTATCCCCCACGCGTGCGTGGCTGATGTTCTTAATACTGGCCATGATGTAGCCAACTTCTCCGGTTTTCAGAAGATTGGCCTTTTCCAGGACCGGACGAAAATAACCTACCTCAGTGACATCAAAGGTGGCCTGGGTACCCATCATGCGAATTTTGTCACCGGCTTTGACTGACCCATCCATCAAGCGCACATCTACCACCACACCACGGTAGTCATCGTAAAACGAGTCGAAAATAAGTGCTTTCAGCGGTGCCTCGGGCTGACCCTTGGGTGCGGGAATCCGCGCCACAATCGCTTCAAGAATCAGATCAACACCAATGCCTTCTTTGGCGCTGGCCAGGATGCATTCTTCGCGTGGAATGCCAAAAATATTTTCAATTTCCCCCATCACCCGTTCGGGCTCGGCGGCCGGCAAATCGATCTTGTTAACCACGGGAATAATAGCCAGGTTATGCGAAAAAGCCATGTAAGCATTGGCCAGGGTTTGGGCTTCAATGCCTTGCGAGGCATCCACCACCAAAAGCACACCTTCGCAGGCCGCCAGGGAACGTGAAACTTCGTACGTAAAGTCAACGTGACCGGGGGTATCTACCATATTAAGCGTATAGGTTTGGCCCGCCTTGGAGGTATAGGCCATGCGCGCGGAGTTTAGTTTGATGGTGATGCCACGTTCGCGTTCAAGGTCCATGGTATCCATGAGTTGAGCGCGCATCTCGCGCAGCGACACGGTTTGAGTACGCTCCAGCAAGCGATCTGCCAATGTCGATTTACCGTGGTCAATGTGCGCAATAATGGAAAAATTGCGTATCTGTGCCAGCGAGTTCATATCAATGCCTAATATACACTGGAATCCAGCATCTCATATACAATGGGTACACCATGTTCGACCGGCAAGCCATCTGGCAGTATCTTGACGCACAGGAAAGCCTCTGGTTTAGCCTGCTGAAGCAGCTTGTGGCTATTGACTCGAGCCAGAGCAATAATCCCGCCAGCGTATCGCATGTGGGTGAAATTCTTCAAAAATTTTTAAGACCCTTTGAATTCCGCAGTCAGAGCCAGGAAACCCCGGTTGGCAGAATTTGGCAGTTCGACAACCCGCAGCCCGTGCGTCCGCGCATTTTGCTGCTGGGACACAGCGATGTGGTGCTGCCCCCGGACGGTGATTTGGTATACCGCGACGAAACTGCGGCAGACCGCGTCTTTGGATCCGGTACTTTGGACATGAAAGGTGGCCTGGTATACATGGCGGCCCTGGCAGCCTGTGCCCGCAAGTTTGAGTGGCCCGTTTTGCTGACGCTGCTGATTGTGCCCGATGAAGAAACGGGCTCACATTATTCGGGAAAAACCATTATTGAATCTGCCACCAAACACGACTACTGCGTGGTACTCGAGGGCAACGAGGACGAAATCCATTACACGCGCTCACGTAAAACCGGCGCACGGCAAAACTTGAGCTTTGTGCGCCTCCCGCAGGAATTTTATCCCGCCTTTGCCCGCCTTTTGCGCGGCATTCATGAACTCACCGATTTAAAAGCAGGTTTAAGCGCCAACCCGGTGGTCTCGCCTGGCAGTCGCCCCGCCCCACGCACCAATATTGTGCCCGACCAAGCCAGCCTGTTTTTTACCCTGCATGCGCAAGACATGGGCCGCTGGAGCCTGGCGCAGGCTGCTTTTATCAAAGCAGGGCAAAGTTCTGCCCTGCCCGGAAGCAAGCCGCAATTACAACTTTTAAAACGTGACGGACTGTCCTTTCAATATAAGCTGTCTGTGCAAGGCAAAAAAAGCCATGCCGGCAACAACATTGACGAAGGCATCAACGCCTGGGTAGAACTGGCTCAGCGCATTCTGGCGCTGGAAGATTTAATCAGACAACAGCCGCACGTCACCGTCAATTGGCAGGGCCTTGAAGAAATTTTTAACCCGGTCTCTTTAGAATTGCGCTTGCAAATTGACTTGCGCGCCAATACCGATGCAGACCTTTCTGAATTATTGTTGCGATTAGGCCAGCTTGTGAAAAGCAGCGGCGCGCATGCTTATCTGCGCGAAGCCTTTACGCCCGCCACAGCCGAGCGCCCCGCCATGACCCCGGCGCCGGTGTTCGACGCCATTGCCGGGGAAATCTCCAAAACCCACGCGATCAAGCTGGAGGGTTTTCACAAGGGTGGCATGTCCGACGGCAACCTGTGCGCCAGCACTGGCGTACCCACCACCGACGGTTGGGGACCCGTTGGTAACG
>JAHFDA010000057.1:0-1104 GCA_023249225.1 bacterium | reverse complement strand
ATCGTCCGCTCTTTGTTTATGCGCAAGCTTAAGATCACGGCCGATCTGCTGATGCACTTAATTGAAAAGCATGCGGTAGAGTAAAGCTATTTAGAAACTTTCTGCCCCAGCAAGGCCTTTAAAATTCCCACCGTCACGGCCAAATCAAAATAAATCTTAAACAACAAAAATTGCGGCAAGGTAAATTGAATCGAGCGCCATAAACCGACCACGATACTTTTAGGCAGGGCATAGGTCAGTAATTTTTTATAGCCATTGTCTTTTCCGCCGCTGGCCACCGTTCCCTTTCCGATCCAGGCCGCCGTCTGCCACACCTCTACAAAACCACGCGGGTTTTTGTGATACACCGTGACCTCTTTAAGCATGGGCACTGGCTCGGGAGAAAGGTTGTCGTCGTGGATACCCAGGTTGGTTTTAAAGCCGCCCAGCTCCCAAAAAAAATCCTTACGAACTGCTCGGAACACTCGCGCCTGGGTGACGTCGTAACCCAGCGGCATACGGCTGTCGAGCGGCAGGCGGTGCGCAATTTGCCAGCAGCGCGACCAGGTGTTTTCTGGGTCATAGACTTTTTCGTTAAACCAACCGGTAGCCTTGTGTTGACCTGCTTCAATGGGCCCGACCAATTTGCTCAAGGTGTCATGTTCCAAAATGATGTCGGCATCGGTAAACACCAGAATCTTGCCCTTGGCCTGGTGCGCGCCCAAGTTACGCGCAGCACCCGGCCCCTGATGATCTTGTTCAAGCAGGATGACTTTAGGAAATCGGTCACGGATAACCTGGCGCGTATGGTCGGTGGAACCATCGTCGATCACAATCAGTTCAAAGTCGTTGCGATTCTGCTTCATCAGGCTCGAAAGCGCCAGCGGCAGATCTTTTTCTTCGTTATACGCTGGGATGATCACCGAAATATTAATTTGACTCGGGTTCACCCTAAAAGCATACAATGATTTTTAACTTGGTTCGACCGTGGGCAATCATCTCGGGCGGCGGGCGCGGGCTTGGCAAAGCCCTGTGCCTGCATTTTGCACAAGCCGGTTTTAACATTTTTACGTTTGGCCGTGACTCTGCCGCTTTGGAAGCATTAAAAACAGCACTCACTCAAAA
>JAHFDA010000091.1 GCA_023249225.1 bacterium | reverse complement strand
TCATGGCATCATCACTGACTGGTTTGGGCCGTTTAAGCAAGTATCCCAAAAGACGCAAGGTTTCTTCGGCAGGACTGATGAACGCCTGTGAAGAAGGTCGCGGCGAATAGCGGTCGGAATATAAACGTGACACCAGGGTCTGAAACAACAAGGCGCCGCGCACATTCTTAGCCTCTCCCGCAATGATCTCGCCACGTCCTTCGACGCTTAAAGCTTGTTCGCTGCGGTTTAAGATATCGCGCATGGTCCGTGCGCTAAAAAACTTCAGCAAAATAAAGCGCCTTAGCGCAAACAAAACCGGCAAGCCGATAAACTCGGTATGGATCACCGGAATCAGCGGAATGAGCGAGTAAAATAACGGACTTAAGGCGACTCCCAGCGCGGTAAAGGCATTGACCATCACCAGGTTTTCAAAGGCCTCGTAGCCCACCATGATGATGGCGCCGGATAGGCCTACGGTGACCATGGCGCGACGGTAAAGCTCGGCCACATGCTGCCGCGGCGACTGCAGCATTTCTAAAAATTCACCGTAACTTTCTACAACATGCGCCAGAGCCCGTTCTGCCAAAGGATCCTGAAAAGATTTTTCAAAGAGCGCGTCGGCGCGCGTTGTAGAAATGCGATAAGCAATGACGTGAAAATTCATGCGCCCGTAAGGATTTATCGTCCGTTTGATCTAATATTTTCCAGATATTGTATTCTGTTTTTTAGACACTATAATTTTCGATACATCTATGAGTCTCGAAACCGATGTATGTAAGTAAAATGCGATTTCATCATCTTGCCTTTAATTTACACAATCCGCTCTGCGCCGCCAAAGCTGGGATACGGTCTTTTAGACGCCTCGCCACCGTAACACCCTTGAGTTTTGGGGCGGTTGATACGGAACTACTAACCCAGCAGTTTTACGAGAGCTGTCATCGTTTTTCTCAAGCTCTAAAAGACTATTACACCAACGATGCGGTTAAGATCTCTGATGAGTGGATTACCCGTGGACTCAATCGTATAAACCCTGACGAAACAGACGTCTGCAGCCGAGACGATCAACTCGAAACCGCCATCTTGCTGCTGGAATGGTTCTCAAGCGAAGTGCGCGCCAGTACCTTACGCCGACACCATGTCGACAATTTTCAAGAATTTCCCTTTATGATCATCCATGATCTGTTCATGCGCTCTGCGGTGCTGATGGATTTTCCGGAAGTGGTTTTAGACATTGCGCTGGAGCTTGAACACAGCATCGGACACGGCGCCCCGCTTAAACGCCCAGGATCCGGACTGACGCTTGAAGAAGAACAGGAGCTGTTTGATTTTGTCATGGAACGACTGATCAGCAAACTGGGTTTAATAAAACACAGCGAAAAAATTACGGCACGCATCGGTGAATATGATCTGGAAGCGCAGCAGTACTGGGATGGAATTTATTTTTGGCTGGAAGGCCGTACAGTACCCAGCACGCTGCCGCCAAAACACGAGGAGCCGGTGAATCTTTGTCTTAGGGACGTGCGACGCATCCTGTATTCATGCGGATACATCCCCAACCACCAGCTTTTTAATGTGCATGCCATGCCCGATGGCGGCGGTATTTTGCCCCGGCAGAACTTTAACCAAAAGGCTTTGGCGGCAATCATGGGCATGCGCCTGCTGCTCGATTGCGACCTAAAGCTGTCGTACATGTGTTTTAGATTGCTGGACAGCAACGACCTGATTTTAAGCATCCTCGAAGAAAAACTGTGCGCAGAAATCGGCTACACACGGGGCTACCACCTGCTCGATGACCAGCTATACCTATCGGTTGCGCGCGTCATGAACGAACTGCGTCTTAAAGAATTTGAATATCGGGATCAAAGCGAGGTGCGTGCCGTGGTGCAGCGTTACGTCGATACGCTTAACGACCTGATCGCGCAGATCATCATCGACCGCGCCTCTAAACTGACTGGCGCTAAAATAAACCGCGCAGACTACTACCTGCTCATGGCCAGCGCCTGTAACAGCTGCCGCCTGCACCGCGCCGCGTTTCGATTGCTCGATCACAGCAAGGGTGACTGGATGACTTGCTTTACCGATCCTAAAGCCCAAACCCCAGAAATGCCTTCGGCCCGCAACAGCCGCCGTGGCAAGGCCTGGAAGGCATTTTTTACGTGGCTGGATTTTAAGTATCACCTGGATGAATATCAGGTTTTGGTTGGTTCTGAAGTGTTTTTTAATTACGAGCCCGAAGGCCTATAAAAGCAATATCGAGTATTTTAAATAATTTACTTCTTAACCGACACGATACCTTTATGTGTTTTTACTCAAACGCTTTGCGCTGGATATGTCGCCTTTATGTGCTGCCAAAATCAATATCCCGGCACTCGCAGGTTTTGCCCAGGTAGCGCTGATTGGACCACATGCGGCCCATGCCAAACCCAACAACCGGGGACTGGCTCAACATCTTGGCCGTGAAATAAAAAAATTCTGCTTCGTCAGTGAGCCCGATTTTGAAGGCGTTATTTTAGAGCGTGCCGAACGCATGTTGACCCTCAACACCGACAACAACGCCACGCTGCAATACCGCCAGACGTGTTATAACGGTCTGCTTGAGTGGTTATTTATGGAAGTCAGTGCAGCCAATCATGATCACAGCCCAGACAGCTTTAATCTGATCCATACCTACCCCACCCTGCACGTGTGGAATCTGTATACCGGATCCAACTTTAAAATGCTACCCATTGCCCTGGCAATGATTGCCAACGACCTGGTGCACTTTGCCGAGCTGGGTGCCCCGCTTAAAGCCCCGGCGCACAACTTGAGCCTGCTCGAGGAACAAGAACTGTTTGTGTTTGTGATGGAACGCCTGATCAGCCGACTAGGGTTTAACGACCGCATGAGAAACAAGTTGGGCGACAGCATAATTTCAGGCGATCCCCATGGATTTTGGTCGCCGCTCTACCCTTGGCTCCTGGGCAACGAAGACCCCCTCACCATGGTGGTGAGCAATCCCAGAGCCCTGCAACTTTCGGTCGCAGATGCGCGCTGGCAAATCGACCATTGCGGGGCCATCAACACCGGCGACCTTTTTAAACCCGAAAAACTGGTGCTTCAAGAGGAGGCAGCCTGGATGGCCTACGACTTTAAAGCACAGGGAATTTCGCGCCAGGAAATTGAAAAAATTTTTAACAGCGTCCAATGGATGCCTTATGAATCAGATCTAAAACTGGCGCATATGTTGTTTAGGATACTGGCAAACAACTCTGGCCTGATCGAAGACATCGACCGTGAAATTGATTCCAGTCAACACCATGCGTCGACCCTGTTGGATCACAAAGTTGCCGTAGCGGTTGCCAAAGTCATTGCCAATGAAGGCCAGCTCTTGCCGCTGGCACCCTATGTCTATCACAAAGAATCCTCGTCCAGCGAAGTGGCTGCCGTAGTGGGCGAATATATCAAAACCTTTAACGCCCTGGTGACACATCTGATTCTGGATCATGAGGCCCAATACCTTAAGCAGACCCGCCAAAGCCGCCTGGTTTTTTTAAGCACTGCCATGCAGGCCTGTCGCCACGCCCACCTGCACTTTGCCGCCGACCGTTTAAGCAAAGCAGCCTTACCCGAAGCCTTGGCACTTTTTAAAAGTCAGGCCCGCCTCACAGAGGAACCCGAAAACCCGGATCAGATCGGCAACCGTGAACACGCCTGGCGCGTGCTTGCATACCGCCAGCATTACGAACGCCGCCTGGCTTCCGAGACCAAGGAGATTGAAACAAAATTAGCCGAAAAATATCAGCGTGAGGTTTAACCCAGACTATTCATAAGAAATTTGAAAAGCGTCATTGGCCATCGGCCATTGCCAGCGCAGCCAGGCATAGGGCGTAAACTGTGGCGTGCGGTTGTAGTAACAGCGCTTAAACTCGGTGGTCTTAAGCAAGGTAGTGGCACAGCGCAAGATCACCTGTTTAAGCGAATCGCGCTTGTCAGGCACTCCGTTGTACGGTTCATAACGTTGCACAAAGGCAGCATCGTTTAAAAATTTTTCGGACGTGGCTTGAACGTTGCCGTAGTTCATAAACAAGTCTTCGAGCACGGCATCGAGCACCCAGTAGCGCGCGCCCAGCGAAGCTTCGTCGGTCTGGTTGGGACGCAACGCGGCCGTGGGCACCATGTCGAGGACATCCTGGGTGATGGATGGCTCGGGCAGGGCGGCATAATACCGCGCCAGGCGGTACACCAGAGATTTGGGAAGCGACGCAATCAGCGGCAACCCAAGCAAATCTCCGCCAATGGTGCCATAACCCATGGCCGCCTCGGTCCAATTGGTGGTGTTCAGCACAGTTTTATTTTTGGCGTTGGCAATGGTCCACAGAATCATGGCCCGCAAACGGGCCTGCAAGTTTTCGTGCGCCAGAGTCTCGCGTGTTAAGCGCCAGTTTTGTCCAAGGTATTCTACGGCCGCTTCAATGGGCTCGACCAAAACCGGAATACCCAGATTGCGCCCCAGCTCTAAAGCCTGCGCGCTTTCTTGAGCGGAATTGTATTGGCTGGGCATATACACCCCCAACACCTTGTCGGGCCCCAAATGCCGCACGGCCACGGTGGCCACCAAACTGGAATCAACGCCGCCCGAAAGCCCCAGCAGCACCCCACCCTCTGGAATTTTGTCCCAATGGCCTTTCAGACCCTGCCACTGCTCAAACCTGGATTCCCTGGACTGCGGCCAGGTTTTGGCCAGGCCTGACTTGTGAAAATAATCTTTAAGATACAAACCCATGGCCTGGTCAAGCTCGCGCATCAAACTGTCTTCGGAACTGTTGGACTGCGGCCACCCGCTGATCACTGGCAGGGCATCCAGCGCCAGCAAATCAAACACAAAAAGTTCCTCCTGATCGCGGGCAAGCAGTGTCACCAGTTCCCCCTTGCTGTTAAATACATGCGTTCCGCCCCAAAATCCAAGCTGATCCTGAAAACCCACGGTATTCACCCAGATCATCGGCAGATGATATTCACGGGCAAGTTTCGCGTTCATCTCGAGTACCTGCCCCAGCTTGCCCATGTAACCGGGTGACGCGGATATATTGAAGATGGCACGGATATGTTCGGAAGCATGCGCCAGATAATCGATGGGATCAAGCGCATACAGGCGCGCTGTGCGTCCCAGGCCCACCGGATTATTCCAACCTTCTTCGCACACCACATAACCGATGCTTAACGCATTGGAAGCAGAGGAATTTTCGTGCAGCGCCTGGGGTTTGATCTGTCCGGCCGAACCTGCTTCGAACCAGCGGTTTTCCATAAACTCGCGGTAAGTGGGCAGCAGTGTCTTGGCCCGCGTCACTTCGGCAAAGACTGGCCCCAGCAAACTAACCGCATTGATCAGCAACTTTTGGCCCTTGGCTTGATCCGGATTGTGGGCACTATGACCAAAAAGGATCGAGAGCCCCAAACGCTGCGCTTCTTGCCGCAACCAGACTACTGCCTCGGCCACGTGTGCCTGTACGGCCGGGTTTAAAAACACATCCTGGGCATGGTAATGATCCACACAGAGTTCCGGAAAAACCACCAGACGTGCACCCTGCGACGCGGCCTGCTGCATATACGTCGCCATCCGCCGAGCATTCCCAAGCGGATTGCCCACCACGGAGTTGAACTGTACCAGCGCTACTTTAAATTCGGAGGACATGCCGGGTCTATTTTCTCATCCCCCCGGACTTTTGTTAAACCCAGTCTATCCATGAATCATCTGGGTTAGAAAGCCGTATTGCTATACAGCAAGCATGCTGGCATAATAAGTACATGCTAAAAACCAAAAAATATACGTTACAACTGCCGGTACAATTGGTAGAAACCGCCATGTTGCAAACCCGCCAGGGCATCACGTCTACTGTGCGCAAAGCGCTGGAAGTGGTGGCCGCGTGGGAAGCCTATGACACCCTTAAAAAATTCAAGGGAAAATACAAGTATACGTTGAATTATAAAGAAGGGCGTGCTGATCGCAAATGATTGCTGCCGACACGTCATCGTTGATCGCATATTTAAACGGTCAACCCGGTAAAGATGTCGTGCGGATCGATGCGGCCATTGACCAACGGCAGTTACATATTGCGCCGGTAGTGCAAAGCGAACTGCTTTCTGATCCGCTGCTGCCTACCGCTTTAAGACTGGCCATCCTGTCATTGCCATTGCTCGATCTTGGCGCTGGATACTGGGAACGGGTGGCAGGCCTGCGCATGAAGATACTCAAGCAGGGCCTTAAGGCCAAAATGGTCGACGCCATGATTGCCCAGTGCTGCATCGATTATCACATCCCTCTGCTGACCCGCGACACGGACTTCAGGCATTTTGTTCGGCTTGGTGGACTGAACTTGGGAGTCCCCTTATAGTTCGGGTCAGCCAGACTCGCCCCTCATGGAAATGACTACCACGCTAAAGGGGCCGGGCTTGAAGCAGGTAGTACTGTCCGTCTTTATAGGCAAACTCCAACCCGGTTTTAGCCCACGCCAATTCCGGCTGGGCCTGTAGTTCAGTCTGCAGACGCACAATGCGTCCAACGAGATCCACTGCTTGCTCCATTGTGACCACGGGTCGGCACATGTCGGCGTCGCTGGTAACAGAAACTTTTTCCACTTCGCCCTGATCGCTTAAACGGAAATAGTGCATGATTTTTTGGGAGTAGCCGCCGCTACTGACAATTTCGACGTGCGCGGCGTCGAGCGGGTCGGATAGTTTGTACCGGAGCTTCATGGGCCGTTCGATTTTGTCGATTCCGTCACCCGTAAGGCCCACGCATAATCCGGGCGCCAGCGCGACTTCCAATGTTTTGCCGTCGAGACGCGCCAAACCGGAATAGTCGCCGTCGATGACTTCCTGCAAGAGCAGCGCCAAGCCCGCTTCAAAGGGATCCATTTGCAGCGCCTCGTAATACGCGCGGGCCTGCGGCGTCAGCGTGGCCTCCAAACCCTTTGCCATCGGAATGACGTAACCTGCGTTAAAACGCCATCAAAAACTCATCAATGCTTATCCCCCGCACCTGCTGCATCTCAAAAGGTGTGGAACAAACCACTGTGAGATTTTTTTTCGGAAAAACTTTTGGAAACCACATAAATTCCATCGGGCCGCTGCTGCCTAGTTTAACTTCCACCCATTCATTTTCGGCCGTCACAAAATCGATTTCATGTTGTTCACTCTGCCAAAAGCCAATGGCTTCAGGATTGTCCGTCCCCGCCAGCACCGAGCGACGCCACAACTCTTGCGCCACCAGCCACTCCAGCAAAAGTCCCTGGGTAGCCGTCGGCAATTGCTCAAAATCGCTGATCGATCGCAATTGCGCCGGATGCGTCGCCACCACCGCCGCCAAGTTAATAAACTGAAACTTGCACGGCTTGCGCATGACATGCGTACACTTGTTTGCATCCCATGCCCAGGCGGGTAACACACACAATAAATCCGAAAGCTGTTCGATGTAGCCACTGGCTACCGTGTTATTGGCCAGGCCCGCTTCGCGCGCCAGTTTGGCATAGCCCAGGGGGTTGCCGCCGTGCGCAAACAATTGCTGCAAAACGTGCGTCAAATTCATGCGGCTGCGCCCCGATGCCACCACATCGCCAAAAATCCAGTCCCTGATCATTTGTACCAGGTAGTCGGGTATGCACCCTACCTGACAGATGTCGTTACAGGCCAACGGAGAACCTCCACTCAACAGATAAGCCACCCACGATTTTTCACCTAAAATATTTTGCGTGCGCGTTTTAAATTCACGATAAGAAATTGGCAGAAAGATAAACTCGCTGCGGCGTAGCTTGCCCTTGCGTCCAGGTAAACGTTCGGTACCACGTCGCAAATCCAAAGCCTTGGATCCAGTGCTGACCATCAAGACATCCCTAAACAACCCCCGATCAATGACCCGCTTAACACTCTTCTCCCAGTGCGCCACTGCTGTAATTTCATCAATAAACAGCCGTTTGACTTTGGCATGCGGCGAAAATAGGGTGTGGGTCTCCTCCAATACGCGGGTCAGCGCGTCCGCATCCACCAGTTCGTCGCCATTTAAATAAAACGTGGATCCGGCGCCATAAGTCTGCACCGATTTGTACAGTTCCGTCTCGAGCCACGTGCTTTTGCCATATTGCCGTGGCCCACGCACGGTAATCAGCCCCGGTTCAAGCGGCAACTCCCGCAACCCAAAATCAACGGTAAAGTAGTACTTATGCGCCTCGGCTTCGGCCTTGTGCGGCCACAGTTCCGGATGGCCAAGCTCGCCACGGCCCAAGAGCATGTTTTTTGTACTAACGTCCATAACGTTAGTCTATCGAACGTTTAGAACGTTAGTCAATAAACTACGGTCAAATTCAAATGAGCATCCCCGCCCCTACCGTATTATTCGAAAG
>JAHFDA010000119.1 GCA_023249225.1 bacterium | reverse complement strand
AAGCTGACTTATCCACATGATCACAGCTGTCCACAAAGAAAGAAAAAAAGAACCAAAAAAAGAAAGAAAGGCGGCGGCTACGGCCTTCTCTTCAGGCTCATTCTAGGATTGGAATACACTCAGAAGGCAAATCTATTTTTAATCCCCGGGGGATATTCCCAATTCCTTTAACCCGTCTTGCCATGGCAGGGCCAGCACTGATCCGATTTTTTTGCGATGCGGGTCGCGGGAAAGGCAGTAGGCTTTGGCGTTTTTAAAGTCCGGCAGAAAGCGTTCCAATGTACGGGTGTCTCGCTCATCCACATGGTCTGTTGATTTAATTTCAATCAGTGCATAAGAACGGTTTGGATACTCCACGATAAGGTCAATTTCGGCTTGATCTTTGGTAAGCAGATAGCTAAAGCGCAAATCGCTTTGTTGATACATGTTTAGACGCAGCATTTCCAGGATTACCAGGTGCTCAAAAGCCCGGCCAAACTCGTAGTTACTTGGTTTGAGTGCCAAACCAAGCTGGTTAGACAAGGCACGTTTGACGCCGGTGTCAAAAAAGTAAAATTTAGGGGCGTTGCGCTGTTGCTTGCGGATGGATCGATTAAAGGGTTCCAGCATGTACCCCAGCAAGGTGTCTTCTAATAGCTGAAAGTAGCTCTGTACGGTTTTGGGATCCACACCAACGTCGCGGGCGATATTGGCGTAGTTGAGCACTTGTCCGTTGCATTGCGCGGCAATTTCGAGAAATTTTCGGAAAGGGTCCAGATTGCGTAAAAAATGTTCGGCCCAAATTTCTTCTTTAAGGTAGGTAAGGGCATAAGATTTAAGAAATTCCCTTTTTTCGGGATCGTTATCGATTTGCGTGATGCCGGGCAAGGTGCCAAACATTAACGCAGAGTCTAAATCAAATTTTTTGCCCATTTCGACGTGGGTGAGCGGAAAGACCGTATGGACCAGTGCCCGTCCCGCCAACAAATTAGCTGATCCGCGTTTAAGCCTGCGTGCGCTGGAACCCGTCAGGGCAAATTTGATGCGGTCTTGTTCTATGTGGTGATGCACCAGATCGAGTAGTTTAGGCACCTTTTGAATTTCATCGATGACCACCCACTCTGGTTTTTTGTCCAGCCCGGCAAGCTCGCGGGACAGTTCTTCGGGATGCAGCGCGAAGCGATTTTCTTCGTGGGGTTCCAGTAAATTGAACCACAGGGTGACTTGGCCTTTAAAGAACATTTTGAGAAATGTTGATTTACCCGTGCCGCGGGCACCAAACAAAAAAAAGCTGCGCTTGGGCAGAGGGGTTATTAGCCTCGGGAACATACTCCATAAGTATCCGATAAATCGGGAGTTAAGTCTATGGGAAGGTTTGGTCTACCGTTCTGACCTTACAAAGCAGTCCTTACAAAGGGGATTTCTGCCTTGAGCTTAGCCAGAATATTATTTTCGAAATTGCCGTAATCAAATTTCCAATCGGCGATGTCGGCGTATAAAAACGTGTAACGATCGGCATAGATGTGGTCTTTGATGCGGCGTGTCAGGGCAATGATTTCGTCGTCGACCCGATTGCTCATGCGTATTGCCATTTCGAGCAGGCGGCACTGGTAGTCGCACAAATCCTGGAGGGCTGCCTTTTCGGCGTCGTTAAAGCGCCCCGTTCCCAGCAGGTATTCGGCATAGGCGAGTGTGGCTGTCATGGCGTAGAGGTTGGTGGCATGGTCGGCGAGTTGCGCCAGCCGCACTTGTTTTTCGGCTAGTTTGCCCAGATGGTCTTTAATGGCCTTGACGCCATGTTTACGCAGTTCACCCAGCTTGAATTCCCGCATGTGCTGGGTCAGCAAGGCAAAATAATCCAGGTTCAAGCGGTGGGCGTAGTCTTCGATAAACCGCAAATGTTTTCGGTTTGCAGGGCTCAAGTTTTTGCTGTGCAACGTGGATTCCCGGTTTTCATTCCGGAATGCAAAACAAAGGTAACTGCCGATTAGCATCTTGGCGGTGACGGCGGCGAAACTGGAAAAACTGACCATAAATTTTGCCAGGGACAGGCTGCCGCTTAACATTTTAAAGGCGTCCATGACTGGACCCAGGGTAAACTCGGCCGCTTCGCGGGCAATAAACAGGTGCATGACGTCGGTGGTGCCTTCGCCGATACACATCACGGGCGTTTCGCGCACCCATTGTTCTACCGGCACGTTGCCAAGGCCGACGCTTTGTTTGGATTGTGCCGTCTGAAAAAATCCGCCCGCCCACAGACGTTCCATATGACGGGTGACGCGCACGCCGGCCTCGCTGGTAAAAAGCTTGGCCATGGCGGCCTCTACCTTGACGTCCTTTTTCTTTTGCTCGGCCAGCTCGCCGATATTGGTGGTGTAGTGCCCGACCGCATCCATGCCAAAAACATCCGCAGCCATGCGCGCCAGTTTAAATTCGCCGGCCTGCCAATCGGTAATGGTTTTGCCCATTTGGATGCGTTGGCGGCCATGTTCAATGGTTGCGCGCAGCTGCTGCGCGGCAGCGCCAGTGGCGATACGCGGCAGCGTGAGCCGACCGCTGTTCAAAGTTGAAAGCCCCATTTTTAAGCCATCTCCAATGTCGCCCACCACGTCTTCCTCGCTGACCACAAATTCATCAAACAACAAATAGGCATTGGGCAAGGCCTTTAGCCCCGTAAAATGAATGCGTTCAAAAACGTGAAATCCGGGCATCTCATGACCGTCCGGGTCGCGTATTTGAGCGATAAAGGCGGTCATCTGTTCTTTTTCTTCCCAACCAGCCGCAAGACGTTCGGCGCGCAATTCGGCGCTGACCGAACCCTGATCTTGAATGGTGATCTTTCCGTGTGTCTTGCTGTTTGCG
>JAHFDA010000056.1 GCA_023249225.1 bacterium | reverse complement strand
ACATTAAGCCAGGTCAAACACTGCTGCGTTGCACCGCTTCTGGTTTTAACAATCAGACCATCGGGATCGATGGCCAGGGCAGGGGAGGATAAAAAAAATAACGTTGATGCAACTGAAATTGATAAATTTATATAATCTTTACGTAAAATCATATAAATAAAATATACCCAAGATGATGTGGGCGTATAACGTAGGTTTTTTTCGATATTTATCGTTTTGTGCACTGATATAGATATTCCCGTTTGGGAGAGTCGTATAAACCTTTTTAACTTAGAATAAGTAGAGATGCGTTTTAGATTTGCCCCTTCACCTACCGGCAATTTACATATCGGCTCGGCCCGCACGGCGTTGTTTAACTGGGTGCTGGCCAGGCATTACCAGGGCAACTTTATCTTGCGTATTGAAGACACCGACCAGGAGCGTTCTAACGCGGCATTTGAGGCCAATATCCTGTCTGGCTTACGTTGGCTTAACTTAAATTGGGATGAAGGGCCTGATAAAGGCGGGGACTGTGCTCCTTACCGCCAAAGCGAGCGGCACGCGCAAGGCATTTATGGTCAGGCAACACAAACCTTGCTCGAAGCAGGTCGGGCGTATCGCTGTTTTTGCACATCCAAAGAACTCGAAGCCGAACGTAAAGAAGACGAGTTAAACAAGCGTCCTCCCGGATACAAGGGCCGCTGCGCCCTTTTGTCACAGGCGGTCATTGAACAAAACCTGCGCGAGAAAAAGCCCCACACCATCCGCTTTAAGATGATGCCCGGACAACTGGTGATCAACGATCTCATTCGGGGTGCGGTCCATTTTGAGACCGAACTGATTTCGGACTTTGTCATTCTTAAGGGGGACGGTTGGCCCACCTTTCACCTGGCGGTGGTGCTTGATGATGCCTTGATGGGCATCACCCATGTGGTGCGCGGAGAAGATCATCTGCCGAATACGCCCAAACAAATGCAACTTTGCCAAGCTCTGGGATACGCGTTGCCGCACTATGCCCACCTGCCTATGATCCTGGGTCCTGACCGCAGTAAGCTAAGCAAACGGCACGGGGCCACCGCTGTAGATGAGTACCGCGAAGCCGGTTTTTTACCAGAGACGCTGGTTAATTTTATGTCGCTGCTGGGCTGGTCGCATCCTGAAGAAAAAGAAATTTTAGATGTGCAGGAGGTTATCGAAAACATCTCCTTTGAACGCATCAAAAAGGCGGGCGCCATTTTTGACGTTCAAAAATGCCGCTGGATGAACCATCAATACATGATTCATCAGGAACCGCTGCGTCTGCTCGATCGTGTGCGTCCGCATATAGGTGATCGCCGTTTTGAACAATTGCAGCCTGACCAGCAATTGCACCTGCTTAAGCTTTTGTCAGAGGGCGCGCACACCTTGCAGGACTTTAATCATGGTTGGATCTGGGCCGTGGAAGCACCTGTCCTGGACGCGACAAAAATTCCAGTGCTGCCCGATCAAGCCGCCAGAATTCTGGCCAGCGCTCACGCACGCTTTGCAGCCGCAGATACAAAAACCTTTGCGTCACACGAATTGACGCACAGATTACTCGATGAGATCAACACCGGTCTCGATCTTGGCAAAGGCTCCGGAAAATCCAAGGGTCTGGTCATGAAAATGCTGCGCTATCGAATCACGGGCGAGTTGCAGGGTCCGGCACTGGCCGATGTGATTTTAATTCTTGGGCGGGATGAAAGTTTAAAGCGAATTTCCGTATGACGTGTCATCCCCGCGAAAGCGGGGATCTCCTTGGTAGAACTACTATGTCTGGGATTCCCGCTTTCGCGGGAATGACATGATATGTAAAGAAGTGTTAAACGCACTACACCAGAATATATTTAAACTAATCGATTTATACTAAAAATTTAACAAAAATGAATTTTTTACTGTGTTTTTGGTTAAAAAAACAACATTTTTGAAATTTTTTATTCAAAAAAATGATTTTTTGACCGTATTTTACTTGCTTGCCATGTTGCTTTTGTTATACTTTTCGCGTGTTAAAAGAGCTTTCTAAGTGCCAACTTTGTGTCAATCTCGACCACGTTGCCACGTTACGGCAGGCCCGCCAAACATCGTATCCATCTTTATTAGAAGCGGCCACCGTTGTGGCCGGATCGCGGGCGGCAGGTGTCACCCTGCATTTACGCGAAGACCGCCGCCACGTACAAGACAGCGATTTATCAGCCATAAGCCAATGGTTCCCAAAAAAATTTAATCTTGAAATGTCTTGTCATCCAGAGATTGTGGGTATCTGCCTGCAACTGCGTCCAGAACAGGCCACGTTGGTTCCCGAACGCCGTCAGGAGCTGACCACCGAAGGGGGTCTGGATGTGTTGGGATTTTTTGATCGCATCCGTGATGTGACACAAAAACTCAAGGCGCGTGGTATCTGGGTCAGCCACTTTGTAGAACCCGATGGGCAGCAGATCCGCCGCTGCGCCGACGCGGGCGCCAACGCAGTTGAATTGCATACGGGACGCTACGCACAGGCTTTTTTGGCGGGCGAAAACGTGGCTGCGCAACTTGAACGTTTAGCAGATGCAGCGCGCTACGCACGTTCTTTGGGTCTGGCCGTGTATGCCGGACATGGGTTAACACTGCAAAATGTGGCCGCAGTGGCCCAACTTGAATATGTAACCGAACTTAACATCGGTCACGGACTGGTGTCCCATGCTTTGTTTGTGGGTTTAGCTCATGCCATCGAAGATTTTCTGCGGGGCATGCACAAAACTCACAGCGCAGAGCATGCAGTCCTGCCGGCGTTAAGCGTACGTTAAATAAAAAAAAGGAGCAGATTATGACAACAAAAACCATCGATGATGTCTTTAAACTTTGTAAAGACAACAACGTGCAGTTTGTCGACTTTAAATTTGTCGACTTTCCGGGCGTATGGCAGCACGTCAGCCAGCCGATCGGAGAATTAAGCAAGGAACTATTCGAAGAAGGAAAGGGTTTTGACGGCAGTTCCATTCGGGGCTGGTGCGACATCAACAATTCGGACATGCTTATGTTTCCGGATCCCACCACGGCTTTTATCGATCCCTTCTGCCATCACCCGACCGTCAGTTTGACCTGCAATATTGTGGATCCAATTACGCGCGAAAAGTATAACCTCGACCCGCGTAATGTAGCCCAAAAGGCCGCCGCTTACTTAAAGGAAACCGGTATTGGCGATGTCTCGTACTGGGGACCCGAAGCGGAATTCTTTATTTTTGACGATGTGCGTTACGAGTCCAGCGTAAACGGCAGCTTTTACATGGTCGACAGCGACGAAGGCAATTGGAACACCGGTCGCAACTCGCAGCCGAACCTTGGGTACAAGCCGCGGCCCAAAGGCGGTTACTTTCCGTGTCCGCCGACCGACAGCCAGCAAAACCTGCGCGCCGAAATGGTCTTAGAACTGATGAAGGCCGGGATCGACATCGAAACCCAGCACCATGAAGTGGCCACTGGCGGTCAAGCCGAAATCGACATGCGCTTTACCGATCTGGTGAAACAAGCCGACAACCTGATGCTGTACAAGTACATCATCCGCAACGTGGCGCGCCGCAATGGTCGCACGGTGACCTTTATGCCCAAGCCCTTGTTTGGTGACAACGGCTCTGGCATGCACGTGCATATTTCCATTTGGAAAAATGGCAAAAACATGTTCGCAGGCAATGAATACTCTGGCATGTGGCAGGAGGCTTTGTGGTTTATCGGTGGCGTGATCAAGCATGCCAAGGCTTTAAATGCCATCACCAACCCCACCACCAACAGCTGCAAGCGTTTGGTGCCGGGTTACGAGGCGCCGGTGAACCTGGTGTACTCGGGCCGCAATCGCAGCGCTGCCATCCGTATTCCGCTCTATAGCAACAGCCCCAAGGCCAAGCGTATCGAAGTACGTTTTCCGGATCCGGCCTGCAACCCGTATCTGGCTTTTGCCGCGCTGCTTATGGCCGGTGTCGATGGTATCCAGAACAAGATCGATCCGGGTCAGCCGATGGACAAAAACATGTACGCGCTGCCTCCCAAGCAACTTGCCAAGGTTAAGAGCGTGGCGGGTTCGCTTGAACAGGCGCTCGACGAACTTGAACAAGACCACAAGTTCTTGCTCGAGGGCAACGTGTTTACCGAAGATGTGCTGCTCACGTGGATCGACTATAAACGCGTGAACGAAGCTGATCCCGTGCGTATGCGGCCACATCCGCATGAGTTTCATTTGTACTACGACATTTAAACGCGGATGGTTTAAGCCAACCAGTTATAAAGTCGTTGCCAAAAAGTGGGGTGGGGTACAGCATAGTGCTCCACCCCATATTTTTTATGGGCCACTTTCTTATATGCAATCCAGTGAGAACGTTTCATGTAGCCGGTTTTCCCATGATTGACCCATGAAAAACATTTTATTTTTTACAAATTCAAAACTTTTTTGTACTGTGTAAGGCATGAAGTTTTTAGTGCGCGTCATGCCCAAGGCCGATGTGCTTGATCCGCAAGGTGAAGCTGTGGGCAAGGCCTTACGCAAACTGGCATTTTCGAGTTTAACCAGCGTGCGTGTGGGCAAGTCCATCGAAATTGATATTCAAGAACCCGATGCGCGCCTGGCCGAGGCCAAGGTCAAAACCATGGCCGACAAGCTGCTGTGCAACGCCAATGTAGAGACTTATTCCATTCAAGCCTTATGAAAATTGGCGTACTGGTTTTTCCAGGCTCCAACTGTGACTATGATTGTTATCACTTGGCGGCCCAGGTCTTAGGTGCTGAAGCATCTTTTATTTGGCACGAAGAAAGCCACATCAATGCTGACTTGGTGATTGTGCCCGGTGGTTTTAGTTATGGGGACTATCTACGTTGTGGGGCCATTGCCCGCTTTACACCCGTGATGGAGGCTTTAAGAAACTTTTCGGATCTAGGCAAACCTGTCATCGGAATTTGCAATGGCTTTCAGATTTTGGTCGAATCTGGGTTGCTTTCAGGAACTTTATTGCGCAATACCGGGCTGCGATTTTTGTGTAAGGATGTTTATTTGCGTGTAGATTCCAACGCCACTCCCTTTACCAGTCACCTGGCACTTGGAAGCATCTTACGTATGCCGATTGCTCACAATGAAGGAAACTACTTTGTATCACGTGATGAATACAGTCGCTTGAATTCAAATCATCAAATCGTTTTAAGGTATTGTGATGCCTCTGGAGCCAGTCGCGCAGAAAGTAACCCAAACGGATCTTATGAACATATTGCCGGTGTGTGTAATGCGCGGGGCAATGTGCTGGGTATGATGCCGCATCCCGAACGAGCCTCCGAAGTCTTGCTGGGCAATCAAGATGGCTTACGTTTGTTTACAGGTTTGCTCAAACAGACTGTCCTGGCTTAACTTATATGCATAACGCACACACCAGTTTGTTCGGTTTATCGTTAATTTTATTTGTCATTGAAGTGCTTTTATTGATGCGTTTGCGGGCCAGTATGGCCAACCCGGCACTTGCGCCGGACGAAATCTTTGAAGATGATCCGTATCTAGAAAAAGCATTGCAGATGCTACCTTACGTCAATGCTGACTTTATGATCCTTTACGCGCTGATTTACTTTATCTTGCTGTGGCTGGGCTGGCAGATGCACTTTATCTTGATACTGATGGTCTTTGTCCAGAGCCTGTCAGTTTGCACGGAGCTCTATGTGGCTTACCGTATTTATTTAAAAACAACATAATATATATTATGCGACGTATACAATATCTTTTTAATGGCTGCCCGTTCAGCCGTACTGCTTTATTGGGTGTACTGATTCTGGCATCAGCAGGATGCAACACATCAAGCACATCGACATCAACGACTTCTAGTGGCCCACTTGCCGGCACTCCTTATTACCACCAAACCTGGTTGGCGACCTCATCCGATGGTGTCAGTTGGAACGTGACTGGAAACATGATATTCAATCACGCCTCCGTTCCCGGAGCTGTACGCTTTAACGACCAGGTCTATTTGTATTTTGTGGACGCCGAAGATTATGCCAATGAAAAAATCGGCGTGGCCATCAGCTCTGACGGCGGGCGGACCTTTGGTGCCAAACAAAGCGCTTCGTTTACCGGCAGCGATACCAGTTACCCCGTGGATCCCGACCCGATTGTGGACAGCGGCAAAATCCGGCTGACCTACCTGGCCAATTTTAACGGCGGCAGCGTGCGTAAAATTGCCACCGGAACCTCGTCCGACGGAATCAATTTTTCGGACGTGCAGGTGATCGCCACCGGCAACGAATACTATGTCGATCCCGATCTGTTTAATTACAATGGCGAGTGGAACTTGTTTGTGCACACTTGGGATACGGGCACCATGGTCCGTTACAAATCGGCGTATCCTACCCACGATTTTACGCTGGTATCCACGTTCAATTCCGTGGGTGGCGCCATTTCGGCCACGGTGTCGTTTAACAGTACCTATTCAACCTATTTTTTTGGATCCAGCAATATTTGTCGCGCTCTTTTCAACGGCGATACCCTGACCACCGTCAACACCAGCCTGATCAGCATGGCGTCCGTCACCACCAACGGCGGAACCATTGCCGACCCGACTGTGGTAGTCAACTCGGCCAGCGACTTTGCCATGTACTTTAAATTTCAACCGGCGAATTAAGATCTACGGATTCATAACTTGATTATTTCCCGTGCACACCGGACAACCGTGTCCGGCAAACCCTTTCCGGCGGCAATGTCGATGCCGCTCGAAGCCGCCCAGCCGTCCTCTTGCCGGTAGGTGGTGCGGATGTCGCCATCTGCAACGGCGGTTTCAAAATGGTGCATGCTGCTTGCGCCGAACGTGACCTTCGGAACGTCCTTAAAGGGCGCAAAGATCTTAAATCCGTAGCGCAGTTCCTTGATGGCCACGTTTAAAATTTTGAGGTCGCCACGACTGATGTTTTCTTTGGGTAGCTTGAGGATCGTTCTTGGTTTTGGTTTGGTGGCGTTCGCTTAGATCCATGCCCCATCAGTATAAATGATTACCACGACGAGCGTTTAAAGTAGATTTTATTGGCCGAGTTGTCGCCGTAAGGGTAGCTGGCTGTTAAATCGCACTGGATATATTTAGCGCTCGAGCTGTTAAACAAATCAATGGTGGCTTCGGGTATCGAGGATGTATAGATATCGGTACCCACCGCCACTGTTTGTCTGGAACCTACTTGCGTACCGGCACTGTTGTAATAAAAGAGTTCGAGCGAGTAAACCACCCCGGTTAAATCGGCTCCGGTTTCGTCTTTGGGAGCCGTCCAGCTAAACACCCGTCCACCAGTGTCTAAGATTAGGTAAGGATTACTTTGCGAACCAGCGCCACCATGGTTCCAAGTGGTGGTATCGGCGACAATGGTTTGATATTTAAAGTTTAGGTTGAGCCAGTAATACTCCACACCACCACTCGTTAAGGTGACTTTGGCCAGCATCTTGTCACCGGCCGTAAAGCTATTGTTATTGGGCGTCAGAAATACGGTCCAAACAGTGCTCCCCGAGAGATTGGTCATCTTGTATAACTTGTATCCGGTCGAGGTCCAAGTGGTGCCGATGGCGGGATAGGTTTCTAGTGCTGTAAATCCGGTGGCGTTTATGGTGGTGGTGCAGTCATTGTAGTGCGAATTGCGCCTGTAGATGATAATCGACGAAATCTTGCTGGCATCGTAGGGCGTAAATTCCACGGTCAAGACGGTATCGTTTGTCACAGTGTAATTGGCAGAATTTGTGTAGTCTATCTTTAGGTTATCAAACAGAATAGCACTGGCGATGGTGCTAGAAAATCCGGTGTTTTCCGCTCCAGCCGTGGCGTCGGCGTTGTCTACTTTGCCGTTGCCATCGTTGTCGGTGTCAAAAATATTTATCAGGCCATCGTGGTCGCTATCCAGTAGCGAAGACGAGCCGGGGCTGCTGGTCCGGGCGGCGCTGCCCTTGCCTGCGTTGCCATACGAAACAGGTATGCTGCTGCTGTCGACGCGCGTGTAGCTGGTGGAGTCGGACGACAAATCAGTATCGATACTGCCGGTGGCGGTGGCGGTATGGGTGCTGGTGTTTAAGGTCAGAGTCAGATTGCTGATGTCGCCGTTTAAATCGGCGCCGGTAGTTTGAATGCCGCCACTGGTGCTGAAGACGATGGGGGCTACCACATTGAGGTCCGCGTCCAAAATAGCGCCACTAAAATTGTTGTAGCCAGAGTTTGAGGCGGTTTCAATGGTGCCCGAAGTACTGCCATCTGATGCGAAGTCTCCAAAGTAAACACGCAAGCTGCCCTTGTTTTGCAGCACCCATGAGTAATCCGACAGGGCCTGGGTTTGCAGGCTGCTGGTGCTCAAACTGCTGGTGCTTGCCGAACTCAGCGACATGCTGATGGAGCGGGAGGTGTAGCTGATACTGCTGCTGCTGGAGCTGCTACTACCACAACCCGTGCTAAGCGTAAGTAACGCCAATAGGCAAGTCAGTATCGATAAGTGAATCAATTTTTTAGGCATAAACATAATTATACCCCCAAAGTTCTGCAAGGTAATATCCGGTGGAACGAAATTCACCTTCCCACAAGCGCAACTTTAGCGCATAAACCTTTAGACTTTTAACAGGTACCCGTTGGATACGTTTGAGCAAGGAATCCAGTTCTGCAGCCACTTGCTTGAAAACGCTGTGTTGACCTGACGCCAATATGGGCAAGGCTTTAGCCGCTTCGGGCCGCAAACGTACGTAGGCGTTCAAAAGCCCCTGCAAGTTTTCTTTTTGCTCCGCGTGAATCTTAAGCGTTTGGATATACGCCGGAATTTTGTCCGCATCGGACGGAAGGTTTTTCAGGTGCTCGGAAAAACCCGCCAGCTTTTCCGCAACGCCACAAATGGACATGAGAGTTTCGACAGCCTGCTCCATTTCGAAGCGGTGACGCGCATCCAAAAGTTCCGTAAAAAAAGCAGCCCGCGCCTGTACGCCTGCCAAGTCTACCGGCGGCTGCGCCAAAAAACGGTGGACGGCGCCGGTAAAGATTATCCCACCCACGTGGTCCGCAATGGGCTTGGGCAAGCCGCATACTCCACCATCGTTGCTGAAAACCGATACACCGCCGCCGCCGTTCATAAAAGCATGCAGGGCGGTCAGCGACAATTTTTTGGGCCGTGGGTGAATTTTTCCTACGGCCTGAATATGGAGTTGTGTAGCCCCAAGTCAATATCGATATACATCGAAATTTATTGCAGTAAAATGGCTCCCTAATTAGGCTGGCTTATGAACGTTTAGAATCCCTGAAAAATGGGTATAATTTTAGTGTCTATGACACAACTTCTAAAACAGGCCTTTACTAAAGCATCCAAGCTTTCCAAGATTGAACAAAATGTTATTGCACGGTGGATGCTCGACGAAATTGCGTCTGAAAAGCGTTGGGAGCAGTTGTTTTCAGAATCCGAGGATACGTTAAGTAAGCTCGCCAGTGAGGCGCTCAAAGAACACCGCCAAGGCAAAACCAGAATCCTTGACCCCTGATCTGCTGTGATATCCCAAACAACGGATCGTTTTCGAAAAGCCCTTTTGGTGCTTCCCAAATCCGTGCAAAAACAAGCCCGTGAAGCGTACTTGAGATTTGAGAAAAACCCCTATCATCCAAGTCTGCAATTCAAACGAGTCCACTCTCAAGAGCCGATTTATTCCGTCAGGATCAATATCGATTACAGGGCTGTTGGAATTGTCCGTGAAAGTGAAATTATTTGGTTCTGGATTGGATCTCACGCTGGCTATGAAAAACTGCTAGCCCGCATCTAAGCACTTTTATGTACAGCGTGGAAAATATTTTCCAGTACTTTACTTCGGCCCGGAAGGCCACTCAAACAGAACGAAGCGTCTACGGAGGTGCCTTATGAGAAAAAACTATGATTTTTCAAAAATGAAAGGGGTGCGAAATCCCTATATCAAACAACTCAAGCATCTAACCACTGCTGGGCGTGAACGGCAGAAGAATTAAACGGAACCCCGCCCTGTTAGCCAATATACTCCAAAAACGAATGGTTCAATTCGTTTAAAAATAAAAACTTAAAGTAGGACGGGTCTTGTTTTTCGTAAAAGGTCAGCACACTTTTGATATACGCCTCCTTGGGCGTGCGTGAAAACGACACCGGCAGCAGGCCATGGGCCAGCAGGATGCCGTTGCCCAGCATGCGCGCGGTGCGTTTGTTGCCGTCGCCAAAGGGCTGCAGAAAAGCCAACAACAGATTGGCCGCCACGGCTTTGGCCAATATCTGCTCGCAGGCGTTGATGACTGAAAGCATTTTTTCAAACCAGGAGGCAATCTGAAACTCGTTGTCGCAGGGCACCAGACTGCTGTTTGAAATCTTAACCAGATGTTTTCGAAAACCCGTCTCCACACCCAGTCCTTGAATCAGCAGCTGGTGTAGCGCAAAAACCTTGTGTTTACTTAACTTCCGGTAATCTGCGGAACTGCGCAAATAGTCCAGGGTCAGTTTGTGGTTCAGAATCATTTGGGCCTCGTGCAGCGATTTTCCATGAGCCGTCTGCTGGTATTTAATCAAGGCTTCGGTTTCCAAAAGCGAATAGGTGCTGCCCTCGATTCTGGCCGAGGCCCACGACAAATCAATCGCCAGTCTTTCCTTGATGCGTTTGCGTTCTATCTCACCAAGTGCCTGGCGTCGCCGCTCGATGTCTGACTGGCGTCTCTGCAAGGCCATCACAAGGTGGTCTTCGAAAGCAAAAGACGCTGAAAAAGCCTGGGGCGCCACCCGCTCAAAAAAAACAGCGGAGCGGGATGATTTTTTAAAGTAACGCTCCAAATCTCCCTGCCGTTTGCGTGGCCACAGGGGTTGCAGGATTTTTGCCGAAAAAAGGACATTGCCCGTCAGCTGGTAACGGGTGCCTTTACCCCTGCCAGACTTGAGCAGCAAACCGGCTTGAAGCATTTTTTGAAAATCATGGGTAAGGGTATTGCGGTGCGCCCCGGTCAGAACCTGGGCTTCCTGGTTGCTGATGCTGGCATAGGTTTTTAGATAGCCCTCTATTTTTTCTTTGCGTTGCTTAAAATTCATGACCTTCCCTTGGTAATGTGCATAAATTCATTCCCATGAATATATGCACATAAACGTGCGATGTGCATATTATAAATGAATATAATATATGCACATTAAATAGGCCGATTTATAGCAATACTTTAAAATTGATTGGTCGATGCGTATTGTGCGCCACAAACTCGCCGCCGTCCGGGAATTTAGCGCAGGCAATCATTAGCCGGAATTGGACAAGGAAGCGGTGCGCGTGGCGGCTGATTCACAAGCTGCCCGAGTACGGGTGCATGGGCGTGAACGGCAGAAGAATTAAACAAAAGTCTGGGACGGACATTAAGTTTTGAGTTTAAGATATAGATATGATCACAGAAGAGACCATCCACAAGGCAATCCATATCCTGGCGCAAGCATCTCCGGCGCAAAAAATCATCCTGTTGGGTTCCTACGCCCGCGGAAACGCACATCCGGACTCGGATATCGACCTGCTCGTCATTGAACCATCCCTGAAATCCCGTCATCAGGAAATGGTGCGTCTGCGGGATCTGCTAAGTCCGCTTAGAATTCCAGTGGATATCATGGTCAGTGACGAGGATCAGTTCAACCAGTGGTCTGACCAACCCGGGTCGTATATTTACGATGCGGCACACTATGGCAAGGTTCTCTATGAAAAAAAAAGTTGAGTCGTCTACCCGCATTCTTATTGAAAAAGCCATGCAAGATGAATGTGTACTTGAAAACCTGATCGATAACACCGCAATTACCGATGAAACCATTGGTTTTCACGCACAGCAGGCTGTCGAAAAACTGCTCAAGGCTCTGTTATCTTTCCTGGGCCAGAGGTACCGCAAAACCCATGACATCCGGGAACTGCTCGATGGTCTCGAAGACGCCAACTGCAAAGTACCTGATAACTTATATGAAATTCGTTATCTGACTCCCTATGCAGTGGAATGGCGCTATGAAAATTTCATGGTCTATGACGAACCCCCGCTGGATCGACATAAAATGCTTCAGTTGATCAAAAGCTTGCGACAACATGTTGAAAAGAAAATTGCTGCCAAATAATTATCTTTCTTTTTTGCGTATCATTCATTAGCAGCATGCGCAAACTTGTTCTACTATGGACGATATTACTGATGATGAACGCTGCTTCTGCCGCCGTTGCTCCCTCTGCCCGTGAAGTCGCCACCTTTGCGGGTGGTTGCTTTTGGTGCATGCAACCGCCTTACGACAAGATCAAGGGCGTGATTTCGACCACCGTGGGATACACCGGCGGACACGTTAAAAATCCCAGCTATGAACAAGTCTGCGCCGGGAGTACCGGCCATGCTGAAGCGGTACAGGTTGAATTTGATCCGGCGCAGTGCACTTACGAACAACTGCTCGAAGTTTTTTGGCACAATATCGACCCCACAGCCTTAAACCGCCAGTTTGCCGATGCAGGTACGCAGTACCGGACAGCCATTTTTTACCATTCAGACGCCCAGCGTCAGGCGGCAGAAAAATCTAAAAAAGATTTGCAGGCTTCTGGAAAATTTAAGGATCCCCTGGTCACCGAAATTGTGCCCGTCAGCGAATTTTATCCGGGCGAAAAATACCACCAAAAGTATTACCAGAAAAACAGCAGGCACTACGAAATGTATAGCGCCGGTTCTGGCCGCAAGGGTTTTATTGAAAAAACCTGGGGAAAAAAGTGACCTTATCAAAGCACGTTTTCGGCAAGCCCACCTAGTACAATACCTTTCGTGATTACCAGCAAAGACAACCCCAAGATCAAGCAGATTCTGCAGCTTGAGCAACGCAAGCAGCGTGATGAACAGGGTCTGTTTGTGGTCGAAGGCGCGCAAGAAATCCGTATGGCATTGCAGGCTGGCTTTGGCGTGCAGGCTGCGTTCATTTGTCCTGATCGCGTTAAAACCAAAGACGACTTTGACCTGGTGGCCCTGCTTAACGCGCAGACATTGGCACCTTTAGAAGTCGCTGAAAATATTTTTGGGCCGCTGGCCTACATGCAACGCTCTTGCGCCCTTTTGGTTTTACGCCAGCACAGTCTGGATCTTGTGGAGCTGGCACAGCGCAAACCCCGCGCCCTGTTGGCACTGGTGGGCATTGAAAAACCCGGTAACCTGGGCGCTTTGCTGCGCACCGCGCATGCCTCTGGTTTTGACGCCGCCGTGGTGGCCGACAAGCATATCGATCTATGGAACCCCAATTGCCTGCGCGCCAGCCGTGGCAGCGTCTTGGCCTTGCCGTTGGCCGAGTGTGATTCCAGCGCCTTGATCGCCTGGCTTAAGCAACGCAGCTACCATATATACGCCACCCAGGTACAGGGCGGCACACCCGACCTGCGTTTTGATCTCCCCTGCGCGTTGGTGCTGGGCAGCGAAAAAAGCGGTCTGGGGCCAGAATGGTCCAAGGCCGACATCAGTGCGGTAAGCATTCCCATGGCGGCAGGCCTTGATTCGCTGAACGTGGCCGTGGCCGGAGGAATTTTAATGTACACGCTGGCGCCACAGTTACTGCACAGTTAAAAAAAACTGACTTATCCCGCACTATTCATGATTTAGTAGTAAGCGGTCTGCCTGTGTTAGGTTCAATCATATATGCGTGAATAATCCAGGCTATAATAGTCGGGCATAAAATTTATTCACTTTGAGGTAGCCATGACCACACAAACCCTGGAATTTAAGGCCGAGATCAAACAACTGCTCGATCTCATGATCCACTCGATTTACACCAACCGCGACATTTTTTTACGCGAGCTGATTTCGAACGCCTCCGATGCCATCGATAAGCTGCGTTTTGCAGCCTTGACGCAGCCCGATGTGCTTGAAAACGAAAGCGCCTTTAAAATCAAGCTGATTGCAAACCGCAGCGCCAAAACATTAACCATCAGCGACAACGGCATAGGCATGACCCTCGACGAGGTAACGGATCAGATTGGCACCATTGCCAAATCGGGCACGCGCGCCTTTTTAGAAGAAGTTAAAAAACATCCCGACCTGGGATCACGTCCCGAACTGATTGGCCAGTTTGGCGTAGGTTTTTATGCGGCTTTTATGGCAGCGCATACCGTGATCCTGCGCACGCGCAAAGCAGGCGTCCCTGCCACGCAGGGCGTGTTATGGCAATCGCAAGGTGATGGACAGTACCGCGTGGAGGCCACTGAAAAAGCGCAGTACGGAACAGACGTCATCCTGCAGCTTAAAGATGACTGCCTCGAATACCTGGAAGAATACAAGCTCCGTGAGCTGGTTAAAAAATATTCTGACTTTGTCGAGCACCCGATTACCATGGACGTCACCCGCGAAGAAATGCCCCTTGATGCCGAAGGCAAGGAGATCAAAGACGCCAAGCCCGTGATCAAGATCTCCGAAGAAACCCTTAACTCCCGCAAGGCTATTTGGACCCGTTCAAAGTCTGACATCAGCGCCGAAGAATACAACGAGTTCTACAAGCACGTTGCCAAAGACTGGGTCAACCCGCGCATCACCATCCATTTTTCCGCCGAAGGCAGCAGCGAATTTAAAGCCATTTTGTTTGTGCCCGAACACGCGCCGCTTGACCTGTTTATGCCCGAACACAAGACCGGCCTCCAGCTTTACATCAAGCGGGTGTTTATCAGCGACCAGTGCCTCGAGCTGTTGCCAGACTACCTGCGCTTTGTGCGCGGCGTGGTGGATTCAAGCGACCTGCCGCTGAACATCTCGCGCGAAACTTTGCAGGACAATCCTCTGCTGGCACGTATCCGCAAAAACCTGGTCAAAAAACTACTCGACCAGATCGAGAAACTGCAACAGGAAGATCGTGACAAGTACCTGGCTTTTTATCGCGAATTTGGGCGCGTCCTTAAAGAAGGCGCCCACAGCGATTTCGACAACAAAGAACGCCTGGCCAGGCTCTTGTATTTCAAATCTACCCAAAGCAACGGTGAACAACTGCGTTCGCTGTCGGAATACGTCAGCGCCATGCCAGCCGCCCAAAAAGAAATTTATTATCTAACCGGCGAAAGTCTGGAGCAGTTGCGACATTCTCCCCACCTGGAAGCCTTTGCGCAAAAAGGCTACGAAGTGCTGCTAATGGATGAATTTGTAGACGAGTGGGTGGTTGAGGGCATCGGCAAGTTTCAGGACAAGCTTTTGCGTTCGATTGCCAAAGGTGATGTTGAAATTGAAAGTCCCGAAGAAAAAGTACAAAAAGACCAGCAACGCGAAGAAAAAACCAAAAGTTTTGGCGACCTGATCAGCTATCTTAAAGAAACCCTTAAATCCGAGGTTAAGGATGTGCGCCTGTCCTCACGCCTGACGCAAAGTGCCTGTTGCCTGGTGGCCGATGCTTATGACCCCACCGCCAACATGGAGCGCATCCTGCAAGCCATGAAACAACCGGTGCCTGAATTTAAACGCATATTGGAGATCAACGCCGAACATCCGGTCTACGAAAAAATGAATCGCCTCTTTCAGACCGATAAAAACTCACCGCTTTTAAATGACTATGCGCGACTACTGCTTGATCAGGCTTTGCTGACAGAGGGATCCAAGATCAAAGACCCGCTATGGTTTACCCAAAAAATAAGCGCATTGATGGCCCTGGGATAGGGCCTAACACAAAAATTGCGATGGAATTGCGCGCTGGGCATGCATTTCAAAGACAGCCCGAAATTCTAAGAAGGTCAGGCCTTGCTCCTGGGTCCATAAACCCTCGCGTTGCAGCAAGGCGCGTTCGAAACGGCGTTTAAGGGTTTCGAGCCGTTCATTGGGCAAAGACTCCAGCGTCACCAGCGCGCTCTTTAAAAGCGCATAAATTTGCGGCGCTGGCCCGCCTAAAGGGCACCATGCATCGGTGAGCCATAACAAGTAATGCAGGCACAAAAGCCGCTGGGGTTCCGACACCCCGGTCATGGCGCGTTTGATCTCGGCTTGTTGCAAGGTATCGTGGCCACGGCTGCGATACACCAGCAGTTCCAGCTCAAATCCGTGCTGCAAGACGGCTGCCGTTCCTTTGCGCGAAGCCCGGGCACCGGGCGCACGCAGCATGCCTTTGCCCCAATCGAGATAGAGTACGGTGGCCTCAAGATCCTTTTCGCCGCGCGGATCAACTTTAAGCATCAGTGCGGCACAGCGCTGGTAGCGGTTACGTTCGTCCACAACGACCCCGATAGTAGCACCTTGCTTTTACAGCCCCTCCAAGGTAACTATAAGGTAAGCACCATGAAAGCGCGTCTCATGCAGTCCGGCCATATGGCGCAATGGTTCTTTTTTTCGGTCATCTACGTTTATTTGACCAAATGTGTGTTTGTTCCCTTTTGGAAATATAGCAAAATGCAAAACTGGGATATTCCCGGTCATGTCCAGGCCGCCTGGTTCATAAAGAATATTAGCTTTCCGTGGTACGAGGGTTGGAACCCCTTTTTCTTTGCAGGCCATCCAAATGATACTTATTATGGGCCACTGTACCACTATGTTTTGGCGCTGATGAATTTTGTCATGCCTATGGAACAGGCTTTTAAGGTGCTCACCATTTTTTCAATCGGCAGCCTGCCCCTGGCTATGTATTACTTTGCCAAAAAACTGGGGTTCACGCCGACCGAAGCATCGATCCAAACCTTTCTGATGATGATTCCGATGGCCTTTATAAACATTGCCGCCGGCGGCACGTTGTATTCCATGTTTATGGTCGGACTGGTGAGTAACGCATTGGCCTTTCCGCTGTTCTTTTTGTATTACGGCAAACTGCACGAAACCGTCACCCAGTTTTCGACATTGAACCACCATCGCAGACGCCTGGCTTTTATTGAACTTAGCATAGCCCTGGCGCTGATTGTGCTTTTACACTTTGTGGTTTGTTTCGCGGCCCTGATGGTTTTGGGGGTCTACACCATCTACTATATTAGAAACAAAACCTCGGTCTATACCCTGGCTCACGGTATCGTAAGCCTGCTGCTGTGCGGGTTTTGGCTGGGGCCCTTAATTGCTTATAAAGCTTATGTCGAAAACACGGGCACCCTCCTGAACATGGGTTTTTTTGTTTCGCTACCCTTGTATCTATTGGTGGTGTTTGGCTTTGCACTGGCGGCTTACGATCATGACACGCGTTTTGACCCGCCTTTCTTTATACTGCTGGCTACCTTTGGCATTGCCGCCTACATTGATTTTGGGGAATTTGGCTTGCCCATGCACTCCTACCGCTTTATTCCCTTTTTCCTGACCTTGATGATGATGGGATCCGTCAAATATTTTTCTGGCCGAAATTTTACCAGGTCCTTTCAGGCGGGAGCTTTGGTTGCTTTTGTGCTTCTGTTTGCTTTTTACGTGAGACACAATCTTACCGCCGATCCCCGCGACAGCGTCAACAAAAACCGTTTGTTTGTTTTTAATACGCCGCCCGAAATTCTCAATCCACACCCGGATCTTGGCCCGCTGACCGGACGCATCCTGCTCAATGACGAGCCTTCTGAAAGAAAACCGCGCCTGCTGGAGCATTATCTGGCGCAGAGCACCGGCAAAGCCATTTTCACGGTAGGCTTGTTTCAGGAAGGCGCGCCCAATGGCTTGTTTTTAGCGTCATTTAAACGCACCGTGCAGAGTTTCATCAAACGAAATCGCTATGACTTTACGCACTTGGATGATCGCGAAAAAATACAGGCGGCCTATATCAAAAAGGTGGCGGACGCTTTTGGCATCCATTACCTGTTGTCGCATCAGCCTATCAAGGGTCTGCCGATCGAACGTCTCATACTCCTGCGCCAGGGGAAACCCCCGTATGCCTTGCAACGAATTTCTGTGGCCCCGATCATCGAACCTATCAGTACTCCTTTTAAGCGTGTGTCTCCCGAAAAGTGGCGTGAGGCGGTTAAGGTCTGGAAAAATTCGGCCGCTCCCACCCTGTATATAGAAGGCGAGCAAGCCGCCCCCATTCTGGCTCCACCCGGAACGGTGGTACAGAACATGCTCTTTGATTGGAAACAGCAGCGCTTCAGCTTTGACGTTTTGGCGCCTGCCGATGTGCCGGTGCTGGTAAAAGTGGCTTATTTTCCGCGTTGGAAGGCATGGCATGAGCATTTAATGCCCCTACACATTTACCAGGCTTCCCCGGCCCTGATGCTGGTTTATACCCACGGCACCACCACCTTTGAATATGGCCTGGCAGGCCCGGATTATCTGGGAATTCTTTGCTCTCTGCTTGCCATGGGTTTGATTCTGGCCTTGTTTATTAAAACACCGCGTATCATTTTTACAGGTCTGTAAATCCCATGACCATCCCGGAGACCCTTAAAAGACAGCGCTGGCCGCTGGTATTTTTCTTGCTGGTCTCTGTGATGCTGGCGCTGTGCTTTGCTGTCATCGGCGCAGATGGCCTCTATGTCGATGAACACAACCATTACCGGCAAATCCGGGTTTTAAGCAACATGCCGCTTGATCCTTTTTTAGCCATGTTACCGGGTTACCACCTTTTAATGGCAGGCCTGCTTAATTTATTTGGAAATCATTCAGTCTTCTTTGCCAGGGGCTTAACGGCCGGCCTGGGCATGCTTTCGATCGGCGTGTTTTTTTTATGCGCCCGCACCTTGGCATCCGATCCGCACAAAACCGTGCTGCTGGCTGCCCAGTACGCCTTTTTTCCAATTTTATTTCCGTTTTTCTTTTTAATTTATACGGACGTGCCTTCATTGTTGCTGGTACTGCTGATGGTGTGGGCCACCCTGCGGCGGGACTATCGCTTTGCCGGACTGCTGGGCTGTTTAAGTTTGCTATTCCGCCAGAACAATGTCATTTGGATGTTGTTCTGCTTGTTGCTGATCTTATCCCAGTCGCACGGATTTAATGTGCGCCGGTACCGCCTCAAGGCGCTGCTTGAAGATGTCTGGGTTTTTGCGCTAGGCCTGGCCCTTTTAGCGGTCTTTGTAGCGCAGAATAACGGTTTTTCGCTGGGCGGCAAGCAGTGGCACCCGCGGGGCCTGCACTTTGGAAACATTTACATGCTGCTTTTTTACGCTTTTTTTCTGTTTCTGCCGATGCATATCGCCCACCTTAAAACCACCTGGAATTTTATTAAACCGCGCCTGAAATTTGTGCTGCCACTGCTGATGGCCGGATTTGCCTTTTATTTTCTGACTTTTAAAAACAGCCATCACTTTAACCAGGCTGCTTATGATTACGCCATCCGCAATAAAATTTTATTGTGGGCTGCAACCAATGATCTCCATAAGACCTTGTTTTTTTTGCCCGTGGCCGCCAGCGTCTTGTTATTCTGCGGCATTCCATTAAGGCAAAAAATATTTTACTGGCTGTATCCATTGACTGCTCTTGTTTTGTTGCCTGCGGCCCTGATCGAACAACGTTATTATCTTATGCCGATGGTTTTATTCATGTTGCTGCGCAAAGACTTGTCCCCCGCTGTCTCTTACGCCACTCTGGCAATATATGTGGTTTTATCTATCGGTTTGCTTTACGGGATTCATACCCGGCACTTTTTTATGTAAAAATATTGTTTTAATATAGATTTTACCGTACGATTTCTATGTGATAGAGAGATTTTTAAAATTACCAGAATCCCTGTCATTTTTTCTGTTTGGCCCAAGGCAAACAGGTAAAAGCACATTGATTCGTAGCTTAGCCCTGCCAAAAATGTGGGAAATCAACCTTTTAGCCACCGACCAATACTATAAATACGCCCAGGCTCCAGAGTTATTACGTAAAGAAGCCCTCGAAAAAATAAACTCTGGACAAGTGGATATCATTTTTATCGATGAGATTCAGCGTTTGCCTGTTTTGCTCAACGAGGTGCAACTGGTGATCGATCAAACCGGCTGTCGCTTTATACTGACCGGATCCAGTAGCCGAAAATTAAAGCGCGGCGGCGCAAACCTGTTGGGCGGCCGGGCGGTACAGCGCACCTTGTCCCCCTTTATGGTTCGTGAAATCGGCGCTGGTTTTCAACTGGAAGACGTCTTGCTGTACGGTAGTCTGCCATCTGTATTTGGAAGAGACTCGGCCTCCCGGCGCGACCTGCTCAATGCTTACGTGCATATTTACCTGAAAGAAGAAATCCAATCCGAAGGTCTGGTGCGCAATATCGGGGTCTTTAGCCGCTTTCTAAATGTGGCTGCCAGCCAGAGCGGTGAGCTGCTAAGTTATGCCAACGTGGGGCGCGAGTGCCATGTCAAGGACCCGGTGATTAAAGGTTATTTTGAAATTCTGGAAGATACGCTGATTGGTTTTAGGCTGGAACCGTGGGTCAAAAGTGTGCGCAAACGTCTGGCAGCCCATCCCAAGTTTTATTTGTTTGATACGGGCGTAACCAATACCTTAAACCAAAGTCTGTTTGCGCCTATTCCAGCTTTGCTGCGCGGTCGCTTATTTGAGCAGTTCCTGGTATTGGAAACACGGCGCACTCTGGAACGCTCACTAAGCGATACCGCCATGTATTTTTGGCGCACCAACCATCAAGCCGAGGTCGACCTCTTATTAGTCAGGCAAAACCAGATTGTGGCAGCTTTTGAAATCAAGGCCAAGCGCAGCATCAGTTCAGCCGATTTTTCGGGCCTGCGTGCCTTTGGCCAGGAACACCCCAAAGTCCCCCTACATCTAATATGCGAGGTAGAACATTCCTATCAGGACCAGTCAGTCCATGTTTTGTCCTGGAAAGATTATTTGGAACGGCTGGAGCCATATCTTTAACCCGAATGATTCACACATAAAAAAACGTAACCATTCAGCTTTGCCACATACCAGGCACAGCGGCAGGGGCCGCATGCGAGCTAGACATATGCGCTTTTTTTATAAACATGCAGGCAGGGCCTGCGTGTTCTGAAGCTCCCAGGCCCTTGCCTGGCTTAGAAATAGAATGCCCTCTGTCCAGCTCCCAGTGGCCCTGCCACTGGGCTTACAAACAACGGTAGGGCTGAACAGTTATCTTAAAGCCTCTTCGCCTGGAACATCTTTCTGACTACCATAAACCACAAAATTTAAATACCAGAAAACCTGCATATTTTTTTATTGTTTATTTTAGTGTTCTTCTGGGAATAATGCCTAAAGTCAGCCCAGGGGAGGGTTCCATGTTACGCATCAAAAAACTCTACAAGTCTAAATTTATTTCAGTATGTTTAGCCGCTTACATGCTGGCTTTTCCGGTGGGCTGCGGCAGCACTTCTAAAAGCTCCGACAGCAGCACGAGCAGTAGTTCCAGCACTTCTGGCGTGGTCTCGCTAACCCTGGCAGCCCCCACCCTGCAAGTCAGTTCACTGGCAACCTCGATGTTGCAAACTTTGGCGTTAAAGACCCTGGCTGTAGGAGATGGTTATCAAACCTATGTCGCTGGCGCCTACGTGGACGTTTATGACATTTTAGGCAACAAAGTACCCGGCGTAACCGCCACAGAAGTGGGTAGCGGCGCATACACATTGTCTGGATCAGCCTTAAGCTCGCTGCAAGGCACTTATGTCATTCGCGGAACCAAAAGCAGCGGAAGTGGCAGTACAGCCAAGACTCTGGTCGTACAAAGCTGCTACAAATTTCCAACGATTGCAACATCGGCCACCGCCACGCGCAGTTATGAAGCCACTGCTTGCGATACCAAAAGCAGCATGGTGGTGGCGGCGGTTAACAATGCGTCTGCCACCGCGCCACTGTCTTCGTATGGTTCTCTGGCTGCCCAGGCCAAAACGGGCTATAACGACACAACCTTTCAGCAGTTCCAAACCAACGCCGAAAACCTTGCGGGTGCCTACAAAGATGCTGTCCAAGTCAACACCGCTGATCTGCCCTCGCTGGTCTACACCGGCTCTGAAAGCAACACCGACGAACAGCTGTATTCTATTTACCAAAGTGCCACGGGCAACGTCAACCGTTCTCTGACCACTCTGCAAGTCAGCGCGGTTAGCGCCATCAGCACCTATACCAGCAAACTTAATAGCGACGCCACAGCGCGTTGCTCCGAAATGACCTTTACGCCCAGCATGGATATGCCGCGTTTTGACTTTAACTATATGTACGAACAAACCAGCAATAAATTTAAAGCGCCTGTGGGCATCAAATACGATAGCAAAATCACACTTCCCGATGGCGTGAAGCCCAGCTCGACCGGCCTGGCTGTCCTTGCAGAGATTGAGTTTGACCCGTCAAGCCTCCTGCCTACCGGCATGGTCTGTGCATCAGGCCTTGATTTTCCGGATGTCGCTTATTACACCACTGGACTGCCCGACGAGATGGTGATGGAAGCTGGTTTTGAAGGTTTGCCAGTGGTATCCGGAGTAGAAATTGATTTACCCGACGGCACTGTTTTTAGTTCGGGCTGCAATCTGGACACCTTGTATGGCGGCGCCCCCTTTACTTTTGATCTGCCCACCGGGGCTGAATTCTTTAACAGCATCCCCACGCGTTATGCCCATTTTCTACCGCCCTATTGCGAGTTCAGCAAGGGCTGCGTATTTCCGTCCGACGTCACCATGCCCACCAATTCAGTCTTTGCCGCCCCGCTCACCATTCCCGCCGATGCCAATTTGCTGGCTGGTTTTGAATGCCCTTATTACATGTCCTTCCCCTCTAATTTTGCCGACACCCTGCCCAACGGCGTCATGTTTGACAGCAGCTTTACGGTGCCGGCTTTTATGGCCACCCGTCTGGCAAGTGGTTTTGAATGGCAGGGTGATTCGCCCATATTTGCAGATGATTTTGTGGCACCTGCCAATACCAGC
>JAHFDA010000055.1 GCA_023249225.1 bacterium | reverse complement strand
ATTTTGACGCCGAGACTGGTTTTACGATCCCAAGTTTTCTGCAAGTGGAGAGTGGGTATGCGTTCCCAGACAAATGGTCCTATGGCACAAATTTTACCTTTCCGACAAACTGCTATGTTGAACCCAGCTTTGACATTAAAGATGGTATGGCCTTTGCCAGCGGCTTTACGTTTGTGTATGACGTAGACATGTCACAAGCTTCTAATTTTAAGTTTAACGATGCCATGAATTTTGGTTCTGGCTTTAACTGGGATACCTCGGACCAAGCTCATATGGCCTCGGGCATGACCATGCATGACGAGTGGAAAATTGGGTCTGACTTTATATTTAACAACAATATCGCTTATGAATCTGGTTTTACATTTAAGGGCGATTGGAACGATCAGTTGGACAGTGGTTATAAGATGAATAACAACATGAATTACGGCAGCGACTGGGACTGGACCGGCAGCCTGATGAACTATGCCCCGTCAGATTTTGTATGGAAAGACGATTGGAATTATGGAAGCGGCTTTCAGTTTGCAAGTGGCATGGCCATGGAAAGCGGCTTTACATTTGATGCTGACATGAGCGACAACCTGGCTTCGAATTTTGTGTTTGCAAGCGGCTTTAATTACGGCAGCGACTGGAACTGGACCGGCAGCCTGATGAACTATACCCCGTCAGATTTTGTATGGAAAGACGATTGGAATTATGGAAGCGGGTTTCAGTTTGCAAGTGGCATGACCATGGAAAGCGGCTTTACATTTGATGCTGACATGAGCGACAACCTGGCTTCGAATTTTGTGTTTGCAAGCGGCTTTAATTACGGCTCGGATTGGCAATGGACCTCTGATCTGGTCGACAACGTGGCCTCGGACTTTGTGTGGAAGGACGACTTTGAGTATGCCTCTGGGTTTACTTTTTCGAGTGGCATGACCCTTGAAAGCGGTTTTGCAGTAGAAAGCGGCATGAACTTTGCCAGCGGCTATGAACCCTCGGGCATTACCTTTGCCTCGGATTATGTGCCACCTTCGGACAGCATGTTCTACGATAATTACGTTGAACAGTACCCTGCTTCGAGCACCAGCACTTCGTCTGGGAGTAGCTCAAGTTCCAGCAGCTCAAGCAGCAGTTCATTCTCATCTGGCAGCGACAGCTCTACTTCGGGTAGCTCGAGCAGCTCATCCTCTTCTGGAGGTAGTTTATCATCGTCTAGTTCGAGCGACACTTCAAGTTCCAGCAGCTCGAGCAGCAGTTCCAGTTCATCGTCTTCGAGTTCTTCAAGTTCATCGAGTAGCTCCAGCTCGGGTAGCAGTTCATTTACTTCTTCGAGCGATACTTCAAGTTCCAGCAGCTCAAGCAGCAGTTCCAGTTCATCGTCTTCGAGTTCATCGAGTAGCTCATCCTCTTCTGGAGGTAGTTCATCGTCTAGTTCGAGTGGTAGCTCAAGTTCCAGTAGTTCAAGTTCGGGTAGCAGTTCATTCTCTTCCGGTAGTGGCTCCAGCTCATCTTCGGGTGGTTCAAGTTCTTTTTCATCTTCTGGCCACTAAGTCGTTTTTAGTTTAAGACTAAAGGCCTGCGAAAGCGGGCCTTTTTGTTTTGCTATAGTCAAGCTAGATGTTTCAGCGCAACCGTCTGGCACTCCTGGCCTGCATTACTTTTCTGCTCGGGAGCATCTGGCGTTGTTTTTACTTAATTCACCTGCATCCTCCCACGTCTTTTATTTTGCTGTCCGATGTTCAGATGTACATGGATTACGCCAAAATATGGGCAGATCCGCTTAAAAAAGAAGGCATCGACCAGATTTTAAAGTCTCCGGGCGCGTTCATGATGCTGGGCTGGCTTTATAAGCAAACTCTAAACTGGACCCTGGCCGTGTGGGTGCAACTGGGCATGGCACTGTTGGTGCCCGTATGGATTGCTCTCACTGCCTGGGAGCTTTATAGTCCGGCAGTCGCTGCCCTTGCCTTGATACTGGCAGCGCTGTACTTTCCGTTTATCGATGAGGCGTCTTACTTTATGTCCGAAGGTTATTTTCTTTTTTGGATGACTCTGACCTTTTGGCTTTTGCTACGGGCTTTAAAGACCGGGGGGCCATGGCAAGGTATTGTGGCCGTTCTGGCAGGGTTAAGTGCGGCCATTACCGCAGCCACGCGCAGCGTTATCCTTTTACCCCTGCTATGCGTGGCCTGTTTTTTGGCAATGGTGGCGTGGAAGGGCCGTGGGCACCAAACCCAGACAGAAGATGGGGCAGACTCCATTCCGGCCCTGCTCCCCCGCCGTTTTGCCGTGCTTTGCGCAGGCGTTTTGCTGGGTATGGCGGTCATCATGATTCCGCTTGCCATGCGTTGCACGCGCCTCAATAGCGGCAAACCCTGCGTGATCTCGATCGACGGTGCCTTTAACCTGTTTATGGGGCGGCATGAGGGCGTGCGCTCGGTACATTTTCACGACCTTGAACGGGGCCTTTATTTTATTTGGGGCAACCCAGCCTGGTCCCAAAAAGGTTTTTGGGACGAAGCCCATTACAACATGGGTCTGTACGACACAAACAAGCTCTACCAGGCCGCCTGGGATAAGGTTCGCAAGGCCCCGGGGCAGGCTTTTTTGATATCGCTGGAACATGTCTTTGATTTATTTAACGGTTTGCCCTGGCCAGCCAATGCCACCCCCATCCGGCCATGGGTGGTCTTGTACCAGGAGCTGTATTGGGTTTTTATCCTTGGGCCTGCCTTGTACTATCTTATCCGTCAGCGCCACAAACTTTTCCCTACCACAGCCGAAGGTTTTGCAGTCTGGCTGCTGATGCTACCCCTGCTGGGCATCATGCTGGCGGCCTTTATCACCCAGGGCGAAACGCGTTATCGCATTCCTTTTGATGCGTTTACGCTAATCGTGGCTGCCAGGGCTTATTCGGGTCTTTTATCCCAACAATGATGTTCCCATAACATCACGGGCTCAAGCGGCGCGGTTTGATAATGAGGTAGTGTTTTCTCGAGCACAAAATAAATTTTAAAGGTGTCCAATCGTTCATTTCCGCTGTGCGTGTCGTTCCACTGGCGGCAAAGGTAGCGCCCGTAATAAAGCCGTTTGTCGGCATTTTTGGCCAGCCAGATGTTTTCAAGAAACTTATGCCAGCGCTTGTTTTTGTATTCGGCCGACACCAGCAAAGGTTTGGCAAAACTGGCGGGTGCGCCCGCCCGATAAATATCCACCTCGCGCCCGTCAAACAGTTTTCCGGGAATCACAAACCAGCCATCCTCGTCGGGCGGTTGTGGGGCAAACATGCGCCAATATTGATTAAGCCCTAAAAACAGGGATGAACGCCGGGCCCATTCGGGTTGTTCTTTAATAACAGGTTTATCAAGCACAGTCAGATTCCAGATCAGCACGCATATAAAGGCATACAGAGCCAGCGCTTGTGCCGATAGCGGTGTGTGGTAACGAAGCTCGTTAAAGCTAAGGCATCTGACAAAGCGCGCAGACATTTTTCGATGATTGGCTACCCATTCATAAGCGGCTGTGCCCGGTTCTGCAAACAAGGGCCGCTTAAGCAGCAACGCCAGCCACCACAAAACAGGCGACTGGCGCATGACATAGAGCAGCGCTTCAAACTTGTAATGCGTCTGTCCCAGATGATCCACCACCACCCACGAGTTTTCGGCCTGCAATTGGGCAAAACGTTCGGGATCATTCTGCGCCACCTGCAAAGCCACCTCCGGAATCAGCCAGAACGTGCGGATCAGGTACACCATTTTTTTGCAAAAGCCGCAGTCTCCATCGTAATAAATCACCATGCCGCTACGCTCGGGTGTCTTTAGTTTTTCCAAGACCCGATTCCAAAACCCGGAAGGGATAAATATCGTAAAGGCCAGCCAGTTGACCCACGGAAAAATGCCTAGTCCCATGGTCAGCCACAAGCCGACATGCAAACTGACAAATGCCAGAATGGTCAGAAGGCGTACTGGCGTAAAAAAGACCGGACAGAACAGCAAAAAAGGCCCCACCATCTCCAGCCACCAGATACTCTGCGTCATCCGCTTGAGCAATTCGGGTGGCCAGTGCAAAACCCACAAACCCACGGGGGTGGTAAAACGTTCCAGGCTTAAGGCGTAATACAGGGCCGTGCCATCGGCATGCCAGGCCGCCCCGCTTTTAAACACGGCCGTCACCACGTAGACCATAAACATCTGCGCCAGCATAAAAAATCCGCACAGGTTCAACAGCATCTTAGGTTTGGGCTCGGTGCTGCTGTTTAAGGCGCTGTCCACCGAATAATAGGCTCCCAGAGGCAAGAACATGCTCCAGAATAAAAGCATGCGCAACATTTCATCTGCCCCGTATAAAAGCATAAAGTTCCGTTCATGCAGCGATATCAGCAGCAGCCACGACAGCACGGTTGCAAGGCGTGTGCGGTATCCGGCAAACAACATGAGCGCAAATACGCCCGCCAAAACAAACAAAGCCGCCATGACTTCGGCCCGGCCACTGATGAAGTGCAGGGACCATTGCCATTCGTTGGCAAACAAGTCAATCGCGTAGCGCGGCGCCACACCCCAGTCGGTGTAATGCACGCGCAGGTCACGCGCGCGGTCGATTAAATCTGCAAGTAACAAGAGCCCCAGCCCCATGCGAAACAAGGCCAGCGAACGCAGGTCAATGGAAAAGACTCGCCGCACATGACGCGCTACCGTTTCCACTTACTCCATTGTGCATTTTTTGATTAGGATTTTGCAATTTATTATTAGCCTACCCACGTTAACCCTCTGGATAATAAGGTAATCGCGGGGGTGAAAATGACAAGCATTGTAATATGAATCTATAATATGATTAATGCATCTAATCTAATAAGAGGATGGATTATGAAAACGACCATTGATATTGATAACGACATATTCAAGCGCTTATGTGCAGTGACCAAAACCCAGAAAAAGGGTGATGCTATTCGGATGGCCGTGGATGGTTTCTTGCGTGAAGAAACCAAGAAAGCTTTGCTTGCTTTGAGGAGCTCGGGTGTCATTGCGGATGATTACGACCACAAGGCCTGGCGCAAGCAGGAGCGCAAGTTCCGTGTTAAATAATTGTATCTTGCTGGACACATCGGTATGGATCGACTACCTGCGCAAAAGGGAATCCAAGCACAAGGATAAGGTCGATCATTTGATAGGCACGGGACAGGTGGCAACCTGTGGCATGGTCTATCTTGAATTGATGCGTGGCATAAGTGTACCGGCAGAGCATGTGGCCCAAATTCTTGCGGAGTTGCCGGATCTACCGATGGGTCGTCCGGTCTATCTTCTGGCGGGTGAGATTTCCGGAAGGCTGCAGCGCAAAGGTATCCAGGTGACTATTCCCGATGTGCTGATTGCTGCCACTGCGATAGAGGCCGGGGTCAAACTGTTTACCTATGACAAGGACTTTGAAAATATACCGGGTTTAAAGTTGTATTGAGGCCAAATCGTTAGCATTTGTTACTATGTTTTCCATGCGCTGGGTTCCGCACGAAGAAGTCATAAAACACTTAAAGATGCCCGATGTTTGCGCATGGGTCGAAACTGCATTTAAAGCCCGTGCCGCAGACCAGGCACAGATGCCCCCCAAAATGTATATCAACTTTCCCCAATTTAAGGGCGACATGCGTTTTATGCCGGCGTATATCCCAGCAATGGAAGCCTTGGGCATCAAGATCGTTAACGTCCACCTTGATAACCCCCAAAAAGGTTTGCCTACCGTGCAAGCCACCATTGTGTTGGCCGATCCGGCGACGGGAGCTTGTTATGCCGTCATGGATGGAACGGCCATCACGGCCTACCGTACCGGGGCTGTCGGAGGATTGGCCGTTAAAGCGCTGGCACGCGCCAATGCCCACCGCATGGCCCTGGTGGGCGCGGGAGCACAGGCGGCAACCCAGCTAGAGGCCAGCTGCCTTTACCGCGATATTCACGAAGTTTATGTCTGGTCGCTGACCCAGGCAGAATCACTCGATTGGATCGATGCGCACAGCATCCAATTCAGCGGCATCCACTTTAAGGTCTGTGACTCCGTTGAGCAGGCGGTTAAACAAGCCGACATCGTCACCACCATCACGCCCAGCCGTACGCCCTTGGTTTACAAGGACTGGATCCGTCCTGGAACCCATATCAATGCCATTGGCGCAGACGCCCCCGGCAAGCAGGAACTTGAGACTCAAATTTTACTTGCGGGCCGCGTTTTTATTGATGACTGGGAACAGGCGGCACACGGAGGTGAAATCAACGTGGCCGTGAGTACCAAAAAATTTACAGAACAGCAGGTTGCTGGTGAATTAGGCCAGGTACTGTCCGGAAATACGCCTGGAAGGCTTTCTGACGACGAAATAACTATTTTCGATTCAACCGGATTAGCGCTACAAGATATCTCTGTCGCAAAGGGTATTTTTCAGAAGCTTTGTTAACAAATTAGACATAAAATTATCCACAAATAGTTAAAATTTATCCACAATTTACCTGTATTTACTGTGGATAATTGTTTGTAAACGTTAAATTTTGGGAATATCTTTTATAGGGTTTAAAAAACCCAAAATCTAACGTAGCTTCCGCAAGGAAGACTATAAAAAAGGAGGAGGTTATGTATACGGGGATCAGTGGGTGGTTGCAGGCTATTTGGATGCCAATCGATGGCATGCTCCATTCATTTCTTGTATATGTACCAAACCTGGTACTAGCCTTATTGGTATTGTTTTTTGGGGGGGTCATCGCTCGGGTAGTGTCCCAAGTCCTAGTGACGGTGTTTCACTACATCAAGTTTGATGATCTCATCAAAAGCGTGGGGCTCGGTAAATTACTCACTACCGGTGGCGTCAAAGGCGAGCTGTCGGGAGTCATTGGATTAATGGTCCATTGGGTTCTGATGCTGGGCGTTTTGGCTTCGGCGCTTAACCTGTTAGGGGTAGGCATTGCGGGCACCCTGCTCACCAATGTGCTGCTCTACCTGCCGGGTGTGCTGTCAGCCATGTTCGTGCTGATCATTGGCATTGTCATGGCCAAGTTTGTCACCACGCTGGTAATTCTGGTGGCCAAAAACGTCCACTTTGAGGAACACCACATGGTCAGTTCCATCGTTAAATACGCCATCATTGTGTTTACGGTGATGCTGGCGCTTGAGCAGTTGAGTATCTCTCAAACGGTGATCCATGAAATGCTGATGTACCTGTTTGCCGCCATCTGCCTTGGCTTTGCCATCGCTTATGGTATCCGCAGGGGTGTCGGCAGCAAAGATGTGGACATCACCAAACTGTTGCAGTTCTAAGCAACTTTCTACCTGTCTCGGAATACACCCAGTCCCCGGCCTCACGGCCGGGGACCCAAAGGGTTTTGATTTAGCGGTCGTTGTTCTCGAGAATTCCTTCTTTGACCGCTGCCACCAAGGCATCCACTTCGCTCTGCAAGGTACCCAGCATAAAACTAAAGCGTATGGCCCCACGTGCGTAGTCATCGGCAACACCCATGGCCCGCACCACATGCGAGGGCTCCGAGGCGTCCTTGCCACAAGCTGCTCCGGCCGAGGCATAAATTTTTTGGCGTTCCAAAAACTTTAACAGGATGCGGTTATCCACCCCTTTAAAACACAGGTGGCTGGTGTTGGGCAAGCGTGCCGTTTTCTGGCTGCTCACACGGACATCGACGTGGGCGGCAAGCGCGTTTTCAAAATGGTCCCGCAGTTGGGATAGCGTGCGGTACTCCCCCATCCGGCGCAGCGCCAGCGCAGCCGCCACACCCATGCCCACCAGCCCTGCCACATTTTCAGTGCCTGCCCGACGACCCATCTGCTGCGGTCCCCCGTGAATCAGGGGAATCAAAGGCGCACCCGCACGCACGTAAAGCGCCCCCACGCCCTTGGGTCCGTGAAACTTATGTCCGGAAACACTTAAGTAATCGACACCCCACGCCTGCGCCTGCACCGGAATTTTTCCGGCCGACTGCACGGCATCCACCAGACATAAGGCTCCGCGTGCCTGCGCCCGGGCGCACAGTTCCGCAATATTAAAAATCGCTCCGGTCTCGTTATTGGCATGCATCACTGCCACCAGAACCGTATCGTCCCGCAAAGCCTGCGCAAGCGTTTCCGTGGCCAGTTGTCCGTGAGCATCGACCGGAAGCAGGTCTAAACGATATCCCAGCCGGGCGTAGTGCTGTGCCACCTGTAACACCGAGGCATGTTCCACTGCGGAGACCAACAGATGCCGCCGCTCGGGCCGGGCGCTTAATGCAGAGTGAAAAGCCGTGCAGTTACTTTCGGTGCCGCCCGAAGTAAATATCATTTCGCGCACTGGATCTTGCGCGCCCAAAAGGGCCGCCACTGCTTCTTGAGCCTTAAAAAGAGGGCCGTGAAGCTGTAAACCAAAAGCATGCGCGCTGCTGGGGTTGCCAAAATGCTCGCGGTAAAAAGGTTCCATGGCCGCCAGCGCTTCGGGCCACAGGGGAGTGGTGGCATTGGCATCCACGTAAATCATGGGCCGAGTTTAGCCTTGACCGGGGTCAGCGTCCACTGCGCCGTCGGGCAGCGATACCGAAATTTGAAACTGTTGCGAATTAGAAACCACACGGATCTCGTCGTGCGGATTGGCCGCCTGAATATCAATGCGCAAACGGTGTTCACCCTCGGTGACCTTGATTTCAAATCGACCACTGGCAGTGACATAAGAAAGCTGCGGCTTGCGTGGCAAATCTTCTTCGGGCAGCGCGGAGGCAGGCGTTGGCAGGTGGGTGGCAGTTTCGTTGATTGCCAAAGCAACCCGGCCCTTCGCCTGGCGCAGCAGGGCGATGGATGCCGCAGGGGGGCTTGAAGCTGTTTCGGTACGCGAAGCCCGCACCACGTGGGGCATGGCTCTGTCTGTCTGCACCGGACGGGACACTCCCAGCGAAAAAAAGGTATGGTTGCCTTCGGCCTGGGGCGGACAGATCCACAAAACCTTGCTCCCCAGCTTAAAAGCCTGTCGGCACAGTTCGTCTATTTGATGCCATGCGACATCCCGCGGTATGGGCAGCATCTTGGCCACTGTTGCATCGCTGTATTTTTGAAAAGCAGCTTGCATACGCAGGTGCCACTCCGGACTGATGTCCCGGGCAACCGCAAAAACCCGGCGCACCTCTTCGGGAATAGGCACATCCGAAGGCCCGGGCAACGTTCCGTGCTCAAGCAGATGACGCTGCATGCGATCATCCCAAAGTCCCAGTTCTTTCAGCGTACTTTCAAGCACCGGATGAATTTGGTGCGCGCCCGATTCTCCGTGCAGTTTAAATACCAGCGAAGACAGCGGTTCAATGCCCGGAGCGCAGCCCAAAAGGGCCGCTGCAAAATGACAGGATGCAATACCGGTCACCTGGGCATGGCGCACACGCAAACGTCCGTCCCACAGACTGCCCTGAAAGTTTGGAAAAACCCCGCGCTCGTGCGCCAGCTTGGACGAAGCCTCATGGCCGGCCGACTGCAACACATGCATGACCTGTTCTGCCAGGCGCAACGCCTGCGGTGACTGATAAGGAATGCGCAAACGCAGCAGCGCATCGGCAAAACCCAGCACGCCCAGGGCAATCTTGCGATTGCCACGCGTCAGTTTTTCACATTTTGACGAAGGGTAGCTGTTGATTTCAATCAGGTTATCCAAGATGCGCACAGCCGAAGCTACAGTCTTGCGCAGACGTACCCAATCGATGTCGCGGGTGTGGGCATGCACCATTTGCGCCAGGTTGATGCTGCCCTGCAAACAGGTTTCATGCGGCAGCAGCGGCGCGTCAGACCATGTCGGCAAGGCTTCGAGAACACCCTGATCAGGCGTTGGATTGCTCTCGCCCAGACGGTCGGCAAAAATTAAAAGCGGCTCGCCGCATTCACGGATGCCTGCCAGAATTTTTTGCCAGACGGCCGCCGCCGAACGCCTGCCGCAACTTCTGCGTCCGTTGGGATGCCGCAAATCAAAATCACGGTCATGTTCAAGCGCTTCCATAAAGGCATCCGTCAGGGCAATGCCCAAGCGAAACGGCCGCGCTTGATGGCTTGTATCCGGCGACAACAAGGCTAAAAACTCCATGATATCCGGGTGATCCACACGTAAAACCCCCAGCACACCTTCGATGGGTGCCTGCTTGCCGGTGGGCGTTTCGGAAGCGGCAAAAAAGCGCATGACCGACACCGGATTATGGCGTGCCGTCCCCTCGCCGTCCTGTGCCGGCGCCATGTCTGAAAGCCATAAACCCGCCCCTGCACCGCTCTCTTGAATCAGCGCCGCCTGCTTGATGGTTTCGTACATGCTTTCGGTTTGATTTTCAAACGAGAGCACATAGCCCCGCGCCAGCTGCCCGTTTTCAAGGGCCGCATTCTTAAGCACTTCACGACTGGGTAAAAATTCTCCGGACAGCATCAGGCGGTAATAATCTTCTTCACACTGCTGCAGCTCGGAGGCGTTGAGTTTGGGGTTTAAAATAAACTCGGCTGACACAATAAAATTGGCCACCCGCCGCAGCAAAGTCTCCACCGTCTCACGGACTTCGTTGTGACGGTTGCGTTTTAAAAAATAGTGCTCAAGCACATGCCGACTTGAAAGCGCGCGGTACGCCGGAGCAGTTTCGGGCAGCCTGGCCTCGTCACGTGGCAACACTTCGTCTGGACGCGGGGCTATATCATCGGATTGAGACAACAGCTCGTCAAAATCTCCGCCGCCAGCTTCGCGGGGAAACCGGAGCAATGGGTTTTCTTTAAAGACCATGAAGCTACTTTTGAGTATAACGGTAATCCAAAGTTAAGAAAATGGGAGCACCGAAAAAGTCTGAATAGTGCGGGTTAAAAAGGCACACTTACGGAGAAGTACGTGTGTGGTCCCGCCGCCCACATCCAGCTAAGTTCCACTGAAAAATAAAAGGGCCCAAGCAATGGTTGTTCGTATGCCACCAGGGGGCCCCAGTAAAAAGTCTGCGTCGCACTGATGCCGCCGGGTCCGTTAAAGTACTGCATCCAACTGGCCTTAAGCCCCCATTGCCACGGCGCTGCCACTTGTGCGAGCGCTGCCTCATAGTAAATTACTTCACGCCGCAGGGTGCCTGGGCTTACATTATTAATAATCAGCCAGCGCTGATGCCGACCATAACAGAGCCAGTCTGGTCCCAAACGCTGCTTAACCCCGAAACCATACGAAAAAAAACTTTCTGTCAAAATAAGCTCAAAAAGCGGCCCGTGCGTAAAGGGACTATAAAGCCCGGAGAGTATCAGGCGCGTATCCTCCGCCAGCGGCAATTCTACAAACAAATTTGAACGAAAAGCATAGTTTCCTTCGGCCACGGTCATGGGCGGACGGATAAAGTAATAATTTTCGTAACCCGCGTGGATCCCTTGATAAAACTTTAGATTTTCAGCCCCGCTGTGTTGGGTCATAAACATGAAAACAATAAGCAGCGTAAAAAATTTTGTGTTTTTTAAAAATTTACTTTGTATGGGCTGCTTGTATTGTTTATTGTTTTTTATAGATGGGAATAATCTCAATGTGCTTTGTTCTCCACTGCTCTCCAAGCCCTTTATTCTTTTTAGCACCCTGACATTTATTTTATCGTATAGCCACATTTGCGAAGCCTATTTTCCGGTTGTCGAAAGAATGCCCTGCATGTCTGTTCCGCAGATCAGTAGGGGCACGGTGCGCCGTGCCCCTACTGATCTGAAAAACCTTAAGCCCGATGAAAAAGTCCGCATCCTGATCAATGCCGCCAGTTGTCGCATGTATGTCATTGCCTATGCCGGAGAAACACAACGCATCGTGGGGGTGTTTCCGGTGGCCGTGGGTTCGCCCGAGTTTAAAAGTCCTATGCTTAAGGGCAGTATTCAAGCCGTTGTTTGGAACCCCTGGTGGCAACCCCCCGATGCCGAATGGGCACGTGATGAAAAACTGACGCCTCCTGGGCCAAAAAATCCGCTGGGAAAAGTTAAACTCAATATCTATGGGGAGTACTACATCCACGGCACCAACAACGAAAAAAGCGTGGGTCAAGCTGTCAGCCACGGCTGCATCCGCATGGTCAACCAGCAGGTCATTCAACTGGCCATGTGGCTGCAAGATGAGTTTTCAGCGCCTGCTGACGCGGTGGATGTGCTTGGCAGCTATAAAAATTTTGTGATTCCACTTAAGGAAGCTATCCCGGTTGAAATTGTCTATCGCCCGGTGCATATCGAAGACAACTATGTGTGGGTTTATCCGGACATCTACGACCGCCGACCCGACCGCTGGAAGGCTTTGTACCGCCTCATGGCAGAAGACCCACAATTGATGGAACGCCTCGACCCCTTAAAAGTGCAGGCCCTGCTTGAGCACAACCGTAAACGTGAGATCAAAGTGCCGCTGGCGACACTCTTCAACGATCAAACCCGGCATTTGGCTGATACTGACTCTGAATTTTCGGATCCCATTAAACCCTGGAGGCTGCCACATTCCAATCAATCCGCAACCCTTGCCTTTAAACCCTGATGCTTACTTATTAACTTCCCCACACCCTTACCGGCCCCACATCCACGTGCACAAAATTGGGTCCGTGATAACAACCCGCACCGCCCACACCCAGTGATTTAACGTATTCAAACAAGGCACGGGTGCTGATGCCAGGGATGCGTATATCCATGGCCTGGCCTTTCATGTGGTAACTATGCAGTGCAACACCCCGGCCCACACTACGCAGGTAGCCATTATATTTGGGTGAACGGTAAGCCGAGATCACATGCACCACGCGGTCTGGCCCAAAGTGGTCTTGTATGCGGTCGATCACTTCAAGCAGGTGCGGATGCATGGGCATGAGACCTCCGTCGGCGTGACAGCGTAAAAAATGGTTAAAGGACTGGGCCGCATCGGGAGACCAGATGCCATGCACATCGCAATAACGGATATTGATGTACTCGCCGTTATGGGTGTTATAAAGCGCCAGCTGGCCATCGCGGTGCTGGAGCAGTTCAGACCCCTCAAAAGCATGCTGGCGGGATCCAAACACAAGCCCCAGTACCAGCAAACTTGCCAGTCCCCAGCGGTAGCTTTGAGACGTTTTGAAGTTCATGAATCTTTCCATCAAGGGATTGATTTTAACAGCGATTCTGGCTTAAACCCAGCCCGGATTGTTTGGCCGAAGTTAATCAATACTTTTTATTCCTTCCGCTTCGATATTTTCTGGTATGGTCCTGACGCTCAAATACGTGGCCCTGGTTCATGAAAGCCTGGCCCAGAAGGCCTTTGAATCAGCCTTTTCGGGCATCGGCCCCCTGGCAGCCTTCCCCTTGGATATCCAGGTTGAAACCCTTCGGCCAGCCCGTGCGGCATCTGCCAGCCGCATTGCGCAATGCATCGGCCCTGAACTGGTACACATCCATGCCAACGCCGCCGTGGCCGTCAGCAGCTTTCGTGGAAAGGGCAAGGCTTATAAAAAACTGATCGACGCCCTGGCAACCGATGTCCACCACCGTGGCCTTAAGACTTTGGCGCGCTTTGTGCCTGGCCTTGACCTGCGCGTGGTGCAGGGCGAAGGCGCCAAGGATCAATCGGCCGGATTGTTTACCGGGCAACGTTACTGTAACGACTTGATTTTGGCCGGACATCAGGCCTTAAAAATTGACCTGAACATTGATCCCGTAGATGGCACCACGCCTACCGCCGTGCTGGACGTAGAAGGTCGCCTGGCGCCGCTGGGCACATCGATTACCAGCTATGGTCTACGACCGCCAGGCGATACCGCCTTATTGCGCGTGCCCGATACCGCCAGCATTTTTTTGCTGGCCACGCCTCTTGATTTACCCACACCCGGTTTAAATATGTGCCGGGGACGCAGCTTTGAGGATATGGTGATTCTCAATGTGCGTGGCGTGGCCCGGGCTCGTCTGCGTCAACGCCTGGGACGCAGACCCCATCGGGATGAACTGGCCGCTTACATTGCCAGTGAATTGCGCGTGTGTATGATGAACCGCAGTTTTCAAAACCTGGCCATCGTTCGGGCTCTAAAAAAAGCAGGTATGCACATTGACTTTCGGCCAAGGGCCGACGGCAAAGACATTGATTTTTCTGATTGGGAAACTTCGGCCGTCTACTCCGAAAACAAAAATCACCGGCGGGCCAACCTGTGTCTGGTCGGTGACGGCAACGTGGCCGGACTGCTGATGGAAGGCGTAGATTTATTTATCGGAAATTCCGGTTCGGTCGAGGCCGTGCAGATGGCCACCCTGGCCTCGGATATCCAAGGCGTGTTTTTTTCTAAAGACCTGCGTAAGAAAAGACCCATTGCTGATCTGATAGACACCGTGCGACAGGTACACGCCGCTCCGTTGGCAGAGAAACAAAATGCTTTTAACGCTTGCTTTCCGTCAGAAACTGAACAAAAAGATTTTGCAGCGGTGCACATGGACGCTGCCCAGGTGATGGGCATCCTTGGCCACAAAGATTTTATTCGCAGCAGCGACTTTTTTACGGTGATCAGCGCCATTACACCCTTGCAAGGCACTGGAATTTTTGCCGTGCCCGACGCACCCGGCGTGCTGCTTGATCTTGAAAACGCCCAGGCCACGGTCGTGTCCTTTACGGCCAGCTCAAGTGGAGAGATCTGCCGGGTGACCGCCCGCTACCGGCTGCCGGTTTTATTGGAAGCAAATCAATGGCTTGCTGACCTGATGGCAACCGCTGCCGAACCCCTGCGCCAAAAACCGCAGTGGATTCTTGAAAACGCGCAGCAGGTCACCCAGGTGGTGCTGGGTCTTTGGAGACTGGGTCTAACCCGGTCGGCCAAAACATTGCTTGATGCCGTTTGTATGCACAAGCATCCCGATGCCGAACACCTTGTTCTTCCGATGCATCTGACCGCCAAGTTTGATGCCCTGGCGCCCGCCCTCGATCATTCCATCATGGCCCAGGACGCGCTGGCCCAAGGCAATCCTGAACTTGCCAGGCAACATCTAAGCTGGTTGCTCGAACACTGGCACAGCCCCATGTTTGATCCCGCCATGCGGCGCTTGCTGGGGGCTTTGTATGATGATGTAGAGAAACTGGTGAAGAAAACCGGAGCAGTTTGAAATTTTAATCAAAACCTCGTTCTAAAAATCTTTCAAAAAACAATTCTGCAATCACCAGACATTGTCCAGCTTCCTCAATGGTGATCTGATCCCCGCTGGGATAGCGAGAGTCTCCAAACAGGTTGTGCATCTCCAAAACACCATCATCAAATTCATTCAACCAAGGCGCATGGGGCAAAAGATGCTTGTGCAACAACCGAATATCGTGTGTTTTCTGGATCTCAAGTCCATGTCTTAGACATAACGCCTTTAATGCCTTTTCAAAACACTCGTGACAATGAAAGACAACAATTGGGGCAAGATCTTGCTTTTGCCTGGTTAGTCTGGCTGCCTCAAGATCCAGCCTGGCCCAAGCTAGCCACTCATTAAATTCTTCCATAAATTAACTTGCCATCAGAAAATATCTTTTTAAAAAAGGAATTGGTCTTGCGTTTAATTTCCGAAGGTTTATATACAAAAACATCCAGTGGTAAGTCTATGTCCCGCAAAATCTTTAACGCTTGCACTCCCAGTCGTCTGCGAGGGAGCACGTCATCCTTAATCAAAAGCAAATCAAGATCGCTTGTTTCTGTTGGATTACCCCAGGCATACGACCCAAAAATAATGATCGCCTGTGGCTTAAAATCTTTGATCAAGCGACTCCTAATGACCTCAATGACTTCTTCGACCTTTGACACAAATTCAGTATATCACTGGAAATCTGACACCTTTCAACTTTTAACTTTGAACTTATAATGGATGTATGTCCCGCCAGAACGCCTACCTCGAAAGCGTGCGCAAGGCGCTTTCGGATCCAGACTTTGGAAAAAAGTTACAGTCCATTGGCCTTTTAGGCGCCCTGCGCGAGCGTCAAACCGAAGTGCTGCGGCCAGCCGATCCGGGCCGGGCCCAAAGCAATATTGAACTGACCATTGGACCGGAACTGGTGCAAATCCATGCCAACGCCGCAGCGGCAGTCACTGGTTTCCGTGGCAAAGGCAAAGCTTATAAAAAACTGATTGATGGCCTGGCAACTGATGTACATGTGCGTGGTTATGACCTCTTGGCCAACGTCACGCCGCAGTTTGACCTGCAAGTGGTGCAGGGCGAAGGCGGCAAAGACGATTCTGTGGGGCTATTTACCGGCGCGCGGGCAGTGCGCGACCTGATCATTCAACCGGCGCGTGACCAATCGCTGCTCATCGACCTCAATATTGATCCCGTCGACGGCACCACTCCCGTGGCGGTGATGGATCGCGACAAAGACGGTCGGCCCGTTCTGGCAGCCCTGGGCACTTCGATTACCTCGTTTGGCTTGCGGCCCGAAAAAGGCACCTCCTTTTTGCGCGTGCCCGACACGGCCAGTATTTTTATCATGGCCACGCCGCTGGGCATTCCGCACGTACAGCTAGACTTGCGCGCGGGCGGCACCTTTAAGGAAATGGTGGTCGAAAACGTGCGCCGTGTGGCTGTGGCCAGGTTAAGCACCCTGCTGCGGCGCAAACCCGGTCACGACGAAGTGCTGATGTACATTCAAAACCAGTTGCGCGTCTGCTCGATGAACCGTGCCTTTCAAAATGTGGAACTGCTCGACGCCCTTAAGGCTGCGGGCATGCGCCTTAACTATCGCCTGCTTCCAGACCAGGCGGACATCGATTTTTCAGACTGGGAAGTATCGGGAGTCAATTCTGAAAACAAAAACTGCCGCAAAGGCAATTTGGCGTTGATCGGCGATGGCAATGTGTCTGCCTTGCTGATGGAAGGTGTGGATTTGTTGATCGGAAATTCCGGATCAGTCGAAGCCGTGCAAATTGCCACCATGGCTTCGGACATTCAGGGTGTGTTTATGTCTAAGGAACTGCGCAAGCAGTATTCAATCTCGGCCCTGGTGGACGCCATGCGCGAGTCTGACCTGGGTACCGATGAAGAAAAAACCAAAGCGTTTACACGCTGGTTTCCCGGCGAAAAAGAACGGCGCGAATTCACCAAGGTGCAAATGCCCCCGCACCTGGTGATGTCGGTGCTGGGCAAGCACGACTTTATCCGCACCGAAGACTATCTGACCGTGATTTCGGCCATCACGCCTCTGGGCGGCCCAGGCGTATTTACAGTGCCCGGCGCAGACGGCGTGACCTTAGACGAAACGCAGGCCAGCGCCCGCGTCACCTCTTACACCATCAACTCGGCAGGTGAGGTTAAACAGCACCGCGATGTTTACGATGTGCCTGCGCTCACACGCGCGCGCGCCTTGCGGCAACAGATTGGACGCGAACAACCCGACGAAGAACTGAATCAGCTCAATGCCTTTAGAGAAAAAATGAGTACCGTCACACAAGTTTGCATGGATTTGTGGAAGCTTGACCAATGTGCCACAGCTCTGGAACTGTTGCGCCTTTCACGCGAACACCTTAACGGAGTCATCCTGCTGTGCCCCGACCCACATTCGCTGACCATGTCCAAGGCCAAGGTGGATATTGCTTACGAACTGATTGCCCAGTTTCAAGCCGCCAGCGCCAGTATTGCCGCAGGCCAGCTGACTCCTGCGCTGACCCAGTTAGAAGAACTGCTCGCCGAACTGGGGTCAGATGTGTTGGGGGCAGAAAACCATCGCTTAATTGGATACTTGCGGGATGATTTAAAAAAGATCAGTTTAAAAAAATAGAACCCGCGAAGGCTGGTGGCCAGAGACGGAATTGAACCGCCGACACAAGGATTTTCAGTCCTCTGCTCTACCGACTGAGCTATCTGGCCAGGATACGTTATTTTCACATGGGAGTTTGTTATAGTAAATCCATCGTATTGCGGAGAGGTGGCCGAGTGGTTGATGGCGGCAGTCTTGAAAACTGCAGTGTCCGCAAGGGCATCGTGGGTTCGAATCCTACCCTCTCCGCCAGGGGGTTCCAGGCGTCGAACGGCTTTTCCGCAAGTCCAAACCTTAAGAACCGCCCATCGGTTTTTCTGGCACACTTTGCGGCGCCGTATCAGTATCTTCCTTGATCGTAATCGTGTACGGATGCGGTACCGGTTTATTGAACAACAGCTTGACGCGTGCCACTTCTTTTTCGATGGCGGAAAACAATTTAAACGTGTCCGCGGCGGTGTACTCGTAATTGCTGGTGTTGCCGCAGTTACCCAGCAATCGAAGATCGTCCAGAATACGCTGCGAACGCATCCCGGTAATCCGCTTGAATTTATCAGCTTTGCTTTCAATCTTCAGGTCGATTTGTTTTTCGTCGTTCATAGAAATCAGGCTGCTTTTAAGCGTCTTGAATGGGTTGAATTTTCTTTGGAGATGGAGAGCGCAGCCTTTCGATCGGCAACATGGCCCTGAAATAACGCCTCAACAGAAATATCTTCGTCCAATTCATCCCAGTGCAAACCCACTCCGCCACCGCTAATGACACACTGTGATCGTTGCCTGGGAGTTGAATCCAATAATCGCGGAAAAAAAGCCAAGGGTACCGTTAGTTTACGACCATCTGTTAATTCAACGCACATATTGTTCCGGTCAAAGGTCACTTTTTTTGCTAAAGGTTTAAGTGTAAAAATACTCATTCCAACTCCTTTCAATCAATTTGGCATTTTGCTTGATGATACGCAAGAGCGTGCTTAATTCATTGGAATTAAAACCATAAGATTCCACAACTTCTACTCTTGCTTTAATCCAAAACTTAGCCAGACATTTTCCCTTTCTGACATGGACATGCACAGGTTCCAAAGGATCTCCTTCATTTGAGTAAAAGAAGAAACGATACCCTTTAAACCGTAAAACAACCGGCACTTGGTAAGTTTAATCGAAATCGATATTGATTAAAAGATGAACCACCGCGTCATTTTTATCGATATACCTTAACCATGTTTATGCATCAGCACCGGGTGGCCGTATCGTTGGATCCCCGCCTGGAATGGTTTAAACACCAGCCGATTTTGCCTGCGCTCGCGAAACCGCTGTATCAGGCTGCAATAGATCGAAGTGGGTCGATTCCGTCGGGAGTAGCCGTGTGTTTGCGGGCCGATTCGGCCAAAACCTTTCTGGAAGTTTTGCTGATTCAGCGCGCAGGTACCTTGCGAGACTTTCCAAACGTGTGGGGCTTTCCGGGTGGGAAACTGGATCGGCTGGCAGGGGATCATCACCTGGTCGATACAGCCCTCCGTGAACTGTACGAAGAAACAGCACTGCTACCCCTTGAGGCGCTTAAAGTACTTACACCGGTTCCGACCTACGATCGAAAGTACATCATGACTCCCACCGTGTTTCTGGTGGATGCGCAGGCACCGATGACACCCAACCCTGAAATTGCCCGTTACCGCTGGTGCTCCATGGATCATCTCTGGGGCAGATCAGCGCACTTTTTTAACAGCCTGCCCTACCCCACACGCTGCATCCTGGTAGAAAGCGCCGCACGGCTTAAACCCGCGGCTGACCTGCTCCCCTCGCCAACCACCTGGTTTGTGCGGCACCATGATTTTAACTACAGCTATCGCCAATGGGCATCGGCTCTGTATTTGGCAGAGCTTTATCCACACTGGATGCGCCTTGCGGATACGGCACTTTCGGGCAAAGGCCACCACGCGCTGGCACATCTGTCTATGTTGCATCGGCAACAATCCCAGCATTTAGAGGCATTGTTGCGTCGGCTGGATCCCGACTTCGAGCAGCGGGCCAAAGACGTAGAGGCACACCCCTCGTTTTATTTAAAAACCTTGCTGGCGCTGGAAGATCTCAATCTGATCAAGGCCCAGGCCTGGACCCGTGCCGACTGGAAAAAAGCGCTGGGAGTTTTGTATGTCATGTATCAACGCGGCCTTGAACGTTATTTGGGACTGCGGCGCGTCGACCATGTGCAATGTCCCTTAGCACAAAACGTGGATTACTGGTTTAGCCAGACGCAGTACGGGGCGCTCATGATCGATGCCTTTTATAACGCCAGGCTGCTGTCACGCGCTGTGCCACAGCTCAATGAACAGCTTGACCGGCATAGGGTATGGGAAAAAGAAGCCACGCTGATGAAAGAGATTTTTCGGAATTGAGCCCGCACTATTCATACCTTCTTGTAGCGGGCTCCCGTGTGTAGGTATCCGCTTCATATGCATGAATAATCCGGGTTAGAATCTGACCAGACTGGGCAGGTCTTGCCAGGGTAAGGCCGTGATCCGTTGATCAATTTTATAAGCCCTGGGGGTACGGCAAATAACATAGGCTTTTTGGCAACGATCCTTATATTCATCCAAAAAGGTGTTGAGATGTCGGGCATCTTGTTTACCTGGGGTTTCTGACCATTTGACTTCAATAGGAATATAGTCGTGTTGCCGATCGATGACCCAGTCCACTTCCGGACCTCCCGGATCCCTCCAAAAACGCAGGCGAAATTTCTGGGTCTGCAGGCGGCTTAGACGCACCAGCTCCAGTCCGATGAAATGTTCAAACAGATCCCCCAGACGTTCACGATTGAGCTTAATACCTTCGTCTGCAGCCAGGCGTCGGACACCCATGTCAAAAAATAGATAGCGGCTTGCTTTGGTTAGTTTTTTGCGAGAACTGCTGGTCGTAAGCGGATCAATACGTTCGGCAATCAAACAGTCTTCCAGAATTTCGTAATACGCCGAAACGGTCACATGACTGACCCCTATTTCGTTGCTGATGTTTCTAAAACTGACGATTTTTCCGGAATCTAATGCAGCATGCTCTAAGAACCGGGCAAAGGCGCCAATGTTGCGGCTAAGTGCTTCGGCACGCACCTCTTCTTCTAAATATGTTTGCACATAGCTCTCTAAATAAACTTCTTTAGCGGCAGCGTTTGCCTCAAGGCTGACTGCTGGTAAATTTCCGTAGAGCAAATTTAAGTTCAGATCTTTCACCGGAAACTCTTCTTGAGTCAACGGATCAAGCCGTAGCATCGTCAGGCGACCGGGCAGCAAATTAATATCGTGGCTGCGTTTTCTTAGCTTCCGGGCCGACGAACCGGTCAAAATAAATTGCGCTTGTTTTTCATCGATCATCACCTGGATGTCGTCGAGCAACTCGGGTACTTTTTGAATTTCGTCGACAATGACCAGCGGTGATTTCCCTAAGGTTTCTTTGATCTGTGTGATTTCGGCGCGAAACAAGCCAATATTTTTTTCATAGCGCTGGCGCACCTGATTCATCATGAGCGTCATATGCTGATCGGGCTTGACGTGGCTAAGCAGAGTCGTCTTGCCTGTCTGCCTTGGTCCCAGCAACAAAATACTATCTCCTTTGGTCACATGGCTTTTTAGCGTTTGATCCAATTTGCGATTTATGTATACCATGCCTTCCATTTTCTAAGAATATGGAAAGCATGTCAACCATGGGTTAAATCGCCATACACTGCAAAACCTCATGAAGCATTTTTTACCGGTATCCGATATGTCTTTGACATGGCCCGCTTTACCGTTGCCGTTCCACTGGAACACAAAATCCGTTCGATTTTTGAAATTGAATCCCTGCTGCGCACGCCACTGAACCTGCTCCCGCTGATACGCGCCACCCTGAACCAATCGGTCTGGGAAGAAGTCCTGGGCATTGATACCAACACGGGCGACCCTGCCCGCAACCATCGTTTTGAACCCCGCAGCAAATATGGCGACGAAATTTTTTACGCCATGTCACCCTATATGCGTATCGCCGAATATCTGTTGCAAATCAAAGTATCTCCCAGCGATGTTTTTATGGATGTGGGCTGCGGCTTGGGACGGGTGGCTTGTCTGGCAGCCACACTGCCTTTTAAGCGCGTCATCGGCCTTGAGCTGGATCATTCGCGGGCAAGTTTAGCGCGTATCAATTTTGATCAGCTGCGTTACAAGCTGGCTCCCCTGGAGGTTATGGTCGCTGACATTTTGGATGCGCACGCGCAAGCTGCCATCAATGAAAGCACTGTTTTTTACCTTTACGACCCCTTTGGTCGGACCACCCTGACCGAATTTGCCAGATTGATCGAACAAAGCAAACAAAGCTTTCCCCGGCGCATCCAGATCATTTTTGTGCCCGGAGAAAGTGTCTTTGGCCTTGAAAAATTAAAGGTGTTCGAACGCCAGCTTTCCAGGCTATCTATCAGAAACGGCGGCAGGTTTTATCATCTGACTTCCATAGCTTAAGCCGGATTATTCACGCATATGAAGCGGACACCTACACACGGGAACCCGCATATCGTGAATAATGCATACTTTCGAAGATCCTTTACTTCACGCAGCCCGCGCATTTAGCGGGCTAAAAACTTGGTTTTTTTTGGAGGGTGCCGAACCCCCTAACCCCAGCCCTTCCCCCAGTCATTTTTAAGCTTTCGTAGGGGGAAGGGAGCGCTATTAAGCAAGACACTTGGGGCCACACAACAGAAATCAACCACGTAGAATTTGATAGGATGTTGCCTGCGAAACTTGAGACCAAGAAACTTTTTGGTGCGTACGATGTCCCATAAGATTTTTTCGGCAGGAGTCTGTTTATGCCGAAGTTCTTTGGCGACATCCGTGAGCGTTTGCTGATGATCCCGAATCATGAGCAAAGCCTAACAGATTAACCGCCTGCTACAGCTTCAAGAATGCTTTGTCCGCTCTCCCTTCCCCCCACCAATCAATCATCATTGGGGGAAGGGCCGGGGTTAGGGGGTTCGGGTAAATAACCTAAAAGTGCCCACACAAATACACGAAGACCCAGTATGAATAGTACGGGTTAACCCTGGTTACGATAAAACCCTTGTTCATTTCTTGCCATGAGCTCTAAATGTTCACAGGGGCTAAAGCGTTGGCCATACTTACCTTCGAGTTCGCGCAGGCGCGCCACGATTGCAGAAATGCCACGGTCGTCGGCATATTTAAGCAAGCCGCCGCGAAAAGGCGGAAAGCCCGCGCCAAAAATCAGCGCAAGATCAACGTGCCCGGCTTCGGTGATGATGCCATCGGCCAGGCAGCGGGCGGCTTCGTTAATCATGGGCAACAGCAGGCGGTCTAAAATATCTGCATCGGAGATCGGCGCCGAACTTATCCCTAGCTTACTTTGCGTTTGGGCAATCAGTCCCGCCAGTTCCGGATTGATCGTCCGCTCCTTGTCCGCGCCTACGTAAAAACCTTTTCCGGATTTATTGCCCAGCCATTGAAGATCGTAAATGGCATCGAGCAGGGCCGGCGCCTCGTAACGCGCGCCCAAACCCTGGTGCAAAATGTGGATCACCTTGGCGCACACGTCGATGCCCACCACATCCGCCAGCGTAAAGGGACCCATGGGCATGCCAAAG
>JAHFDA010000054.1 GCA_023249225.1 bacterium | reverse complement strand
CTATTACTATACCGAATTCCATTTTATCCGAATTCAATGTTTAGCGATCCGGATACGCTTCATCATGTCCAGCAAAGTTAGCCATCATTCCCTCCGCCCTTCAAAACATTGGTGCGCCTAGTAACCAGATGATTTTTTGAACTTACCACTCGTTTACCCGTCTTGGCCTCAATCTGCCTGCGGGCACTGCCTGCAATGCCGCCGCCCTCACGTGCAACTTTTTGGTTTTCCTGAAAATCTTTGGGCTGACGCTTTTGAGAAATCTCGGTGGTCGCAGTCTCGGCCAACATGTTGAGCACCAGTTCAAGATTGCTCATATTGTCCCGCAGGTTTTCTTTTTTCAGGCTTTTAAAGCTCTTGTAGTCGCGGGTATTCATTCCAGCCCATGCCAACCACTGTTTAAAAGGCTCTGCATTGGGAGAGGGTATCGACTGCATCAGCCGCAACATAGTTTCGGTATCGGCAGTATCGGTGAGCCTCATTTTTCCGTCTGAAGCAAGCATTTTCAAACCGTGACATTTTGTCACGGTTTCATTTGCGCCCTCTTTTTTGAGACGTTCCTTGAGTTTGCGCCAGTAAGCAGCCGGATCCACGCTTGCCGTCAGCGCCGCCACCACATCCACCACTGAAAAAAACCATTTTTCATGGGTGGTATCCCAAAACCGCCGGATTTTTTTGCCTTCGAATACAGCCAAAACCCTTTGCGGTTTATTAATCACTGATCAATCCACAAACGACTGCTCTATCAGGTCGCAGATAATATGCTCAATCAAAAGATGCGACTCCTGAATACGCGGGGTTTCGGTGGAGGGCACTGCAATCAGCACATCTACCTTGTCACGGATGTGTTCGCCTTTTTGGCCGGTCAGCGCAATGGTCATCAGGCCCATGGCCCCGGCCTTTTCAAAAGCGCGCAGAACGTTTTTTGAACTGCCACTGGTGCTGATGCCAATGAGCACGTCACCCGCCTGGCCAAAGGCTTCGACCTGGCGCTCGAAGACGGACTCGTAATCGTAGTCGTTGGCCCAGGCCGTGACGGTGCTGATGTTTTCGGTAAGCGCAATGGCCGGACGCCCCCTGCGCTCGCGCTTGTAACGGGCCACCAGCTCCGCCGCCATGTGTACGCAGTCCGCCGCCGAACCGCCATTGCCACACCACAAGGTCTTATGGCCCTGCTGGTAAGCGCGAATGCACAGCTCCGCCGCCTTCTGGATGGCCGGAATACATAAAGCGATGACTTGCTTTTTGGTTTCGATAGAATCTTCGAGTTGCCTGCGGATAATATTGTCCATGCTTATTTTTTCACCTTTGATGACAGCTATGCTTTAGATATGTTCGCCACAACGCGCTTGAACGTATCCGTGGTGCTTTTTCCCTTGACCAGCGGCACAATGCTTACCTCGCCACCAAGCGCTTTGACGGTCTTGTACTCCGGAAGTTTCTCGGCCTTATAATCGCCGCCTTTAACGTGCACATGTGGCTTAAGGAGTTTAAGGAGCGTGATGGGCGTATCCTCGCGAAAGACGGTGACATAATCAACACAAGCCAGGGCGGCAATCAGGTGGGCCCGTTCTTCCTGGCGGTTGATGGGTCGTCCGTCACCCTTGCCCAGCTTGCGCACCGAACTGTCGGCATTGACACCCACCACGAGTATATCCCCTAAAGCACGCGCGCTTTCGAGCAATTGAATGTGTCCCAGATGCAGGATATCAAAGCAACCATTGGTAAAAACCACGCGCTTGCCATTGTCTTTGAGACTGCCGACTTTTTTGACCAGGCTGGCCCGGTCGAGCAGTTTGTCTTTGGCCAGTGCTGGCGGAGCGGAGCGTGTCACCATGCCACTGCGCCCACTTTGCGCGGATTTAAAGCCCTTAACTGGCGCCCCAGTTCCGCAATGTTGGTGGTGGCTGTACCCACTTTGGCCACCACAATGCTGGCGGCCACGTTAGCCAGCACCACAGCTTCTAAAAGAGGCAGTCCACTGCCTAATGCCAGCGCCAAAGTGGCAATCACCGTGTCTCCGGCGCCGGTAATGTCAAAAACTTCGCGCGCAAAAGCTTCTACATGCTGTGGTGCGGCAGCACGTGGAAAGAGCGTCATGCCTTGTTCGCTGCGGGTCACGAGCAACGCGTTCAGGTCAAGTTGCCGTAGCAGTTTCTGCGCGGCACGGCGCAGCGCTGCATCGTCTGTAATCGGAAATTTGGCGGCGGCTTCGGTTTCGCCCCGATTGGGCGTCAGCAGCGTCGCGTGCTTGTACTTGGCCCACTTGATGCCCTTGGGATCTACCAGCACTGGTTTTTTATAGCGGCGTGCCAGACGAATAATGTCACGCACCAAGGCATCAGTCAGCAGCCCCTTGTGATAGTCCGAGATCAGTACGGCTCCTACCCGTGGTAGCAGCGTGCCAAAAGCCGCAAGGAGCTTATGCTGGGTTTGGGGCTTGATGGGGTTGGTATCTTCACGGTCGACCCGCACCATATGCTGCTGATGAGCAATCACGCGCGACTTAAGAATGGTCGGCCGGGTTTGGGTGCGCACGATACCGGCATCATCAATATGCGAAGCCTGAAGGATCTCCATCAGTTTGTCGCCGCTGCTGTCAAAACCCACCGTGCCAAACAAAAATGGGACACCCCCCAGGTCGGCAATATTCTTAGCCACATTGGCAGCGCCTCCGGGAACATGCGTAATATGCTTGACCTTGGCAATCGGCACAGGCGCTTCGGGACTGATGCGTGAAACCTCGCACCAGATATGTTCATCTAACATGAGGTCTCCCAGCACTGCCACTTTGACGCCATTAAGCTTGGGCAACTGTTTAATGAGTTTTGTCTTAAGCGACGTCATATCAAAATAAGTATATCAACGAATTTGGGTTATTCGTCCTCGTCCTCGTGCTCGTCTTCGTACTCGATTTTATGAGAAATTAAAATCCCAACTCGCCCGTATAGGTGACATACAGGGGACAGTTATATTGCTTTAGCTTTTCTAGAATGCTTTCTTTTTCTGGCCCCTTGGCCAGCAAGCGTCCGATATACGGCCGCTGAAACTTATCTTTTTGCAATACTTCAATGATCAGCCAATGGTTGGGATATTTTTTTTCAATATCGGCAAGCAACTCCGCGTCCTTGGGAAGCACGTTTGTGGTTGAGGGTTGTGACGAAGATTGAGTCACAATTTAATTGTAACAAGCAGCTCCCAGTTTACAAGGGTTAGTGTAAGATAACGCCGTATGTCTAACCTCTGCGTATTTGAAGATGCGGCGGTCGCAAATTTTTGTCCCCTCACCTATCTAAGACCCGTTTATGAAATGCGCGTTGGGGCCATGACCTTGCTTGAAGCCATCGAGTATGAGTTTCCAAAAAATTTCCTGTATTTGCAGTGCCGCCCGTATCTCAAAAACGCCGAGCGGCGTCTGCATCCCGATATACCCGTAAATCATTTAAACACCGGAGCTCCCTGTCTCTTTATCAATGGCCGGATGATTTTAAATCAAAGTGCTACCGAATTGGCCCAGCAATTACAAGCCGACACGGTTATTCTTTCAAAGGGAACACTGGCCATGGCTTATCTGTCGGGTGACAATTTGAACCTATGTAAAAATTTGCTGGAACGTCCCTTAGAACTGCCTGGCTTGATTCAGGGTCTGACATCGGGAACCCTGGTCAAAGAAGCTGATTTAAAATTACTGCAGTACCCTTGGGATTGTTTAAAAATAAACCGTGAACTGATTAAAACCCAGACACAGCGCAGTATGCGTTTGGGTATTGTCGAAGGCTTTGTGCATCCCCAGGCCATCCTGATGCAGGAAGACCAGATTTTTATTGGAAAAGACAGCCGTATTGGAGCACACGTGGTGCTCGATGCCTCTGAAGGCCCCATTTGGATAGATTGCCACTGCGAAATAGAACCGCTGGCTTATATCCAGGGTCCGGTATCCCTGGGTCAACACTGTCACGTCAAGGCACACGCGCAAATTCGAGGGGGTTGTTCGGTGGGACCTTTTTGCAAAGTGGGGGGCGAGATCAGCAACGTCATTATGTCTGGTTATAGCAACAAAAGTCATGACGGCTTTGTGGGTGACAGCATCTTTGGGGCTTGGGTTAATTTAGGCGCAGGCACCACCACCAGCAATCTTAAAAACAACTATCACATGATCCGATCCTACTTAAATGGCGAGGAAGTTGAAACCGACATGCTATTTTTTGGCTCAACGGTGGGTGATTACAGCAAGACCGGCATCGGTACGCTGCTACAGGCCGGCACGCAGCTTGGAATTTTTTGCAACGTGTTTGGTGGAGGCTTATGCCCCAAATTTTTACCTAGTTTTTCGTGGGGTTCAAGCAATGTCGAATACTTGTTTGAACATGCCTTAGACACCGCCAAGCGCATGGCCGAACGACGGGGCCACCCCATTGCCGAAGCCGACCGTGAGGCCATGTATGCGGTCTACGAAATATTCCACACCCAGCGCCATAAACTGGCCATGGCATCAGAATCAAATATTTAAAAAAATTGATGTTAGAGTAGGTTGTCGCGAAGCCGCATCAGTTCTTCACGAGTGATACCAAGATCTTCCAGGGGTATACCCTGATTAAAAAGCTGGGTTATTTTTCGATAAACGTTTTCGGGAACAGATTTGCCAATCAGACGCGCTTCGTCGAGTTGTTCGCAGACTTCATCCACCTCGTCCATAAGCGTTTGAAACTCGCCCAGGTTATCCTGCAAATCAATTTCCATGGCATCGGGGTTAGAAATAATAATTGTTTCGGACGCCCTCGTATAAATATCGCTTTCGGAGATGACTCCGCGCAGCGGCTTGACGGACATATCCATAAAACCTTCGGTGGCTTCTTCCATGTATATGGCCATTGTTTCCCGCTCTATCACAAAGGATAAACAACCAATTTCACTGGTATATAATTTTTCGGTATTTGACCCGCGCCCGTCCGTATCAGAGCACACCTTATATGGGTAAATTGAATCTGGGTTAAGCTCGGCTACCTTGTAGCGGCGGTTCTAAAGGACGCACACCCGATCCCAGATGAGATTCTTCTGGAATATGTTGATCCATAACATCAGGGACTGACAGAATCTGTGACACAGGCTGCTCAATGACTGGTTCGGGCAACTTGCCAGTCTTCATGAGCGCATCCAGTTCTGTGCTGGTAATCACCTCTTGATCCCTAAGCACCCCCGCAATCAATACGAGCTGGGTTTTATGTTCAAGCAGTATGCGTTTTCCATCCACATAACACTCGTTTAAGGTGCGGTTGATTTCGTCATCGATTTCGTGGGCCAGTTCATCGGAGTAGTCCTTGGAATGTTCCATAATGTCGCGTCCCAGGAATACATTGCGCTCTTCTTTGCCGTACGTGCGAAAACCCAGTTTAGACATGCCCAAATGCCTGACCATGCGGTGCACCAGCTGGGTGGCTTTTTCAATATCATTGCTAGCCCCGGAAGTGATACTGCCAAAAATAAGTTCCTCGGCAATACGCCCACCCATGAGCACCTTAATGGTGTCGATCATTTGTTCCCGCGACATTAAAAACCGATCTTCGACCGGAAGCTGTAGCGTGTAACCCAGGGCCATGCCGCGTGGCAACATGGATATTTTATGCACCGGATCAGTGTTTGGCAGCAGATAACCTAAAAGGGCATGGCCTACCTCGTGATGGGCAATGATTTCCTTTTCTTTTTCTGCGATGACCCGACTTTTGCGCTGCGGACCAGCCATCACCCGCTCGATAGACTCTTGCAGCTCGGAAAATTCGATTTGTTTTTTTTGCCGCCGGGCAGCCAGCAAGGCCGCTTCGTTTAAGAGATTGGCAAGGTCAGCGCCTGTAAAACCGGTGGAACCACGGGCCACCAGTTCAAGGTCGACATCGGGCGCTATTTTCTTGCCGCGCGCATGGATTTTAAGAATGTCGGTGCGGCCCTTTAGGTCGGGCTTGTCTACCACCACTTGCCGGTCAAAACGCCCCGGACGTAATAACGCGGGATCAAGGATGTCAGGACGGTTGGTGGCAGCAATCACAATGATGCTGGCCTTATTATCAAAACCGTCCATCTCCACTAAAAGCTGGTTAAGCGTTTGTTCGCGCTCGTCATGCCCCCCGCCCAAACCGGCCCCCCGATGACGCCCCACGGCGTCAATTTCATCAATAAACACCACACTCGGCAGATTTTTTTTGGCCTGACGGAAAAGATCACGCACACGGCTGGCCCCCACCCCCACAAACATTTCTACAAAATCGCTACCGCTTAGACTAAAAAAAGTGGCATCGGCCTCACCGGCAATGGCGCGGGCCAATAAGGTTTTTCCGGTGCCCGGAGGCCCCATCAAAAGCACCCCCCGGGGTATTTTGGCTCCCAAAAGATGATACTTTTCAGGTGCCTTTAGAAAATCAACAATTTCCTGTACTTCTTCGACCGCCTCGTCGACACCCGCCACATCTTTAAAAGTGCTTTTTTCTTTGTCGTTTTTGAGCCAGGGCTTGGCGCGAATTTTTCCAAAAGACAGAGCCTGGTTATTACTGCCCTGGGCCTGGCGCAGAATGAAAAACCATAACAACGCAATCAGGATAAAAGGCAACAATGCCTGTACAAAGAGGTTCACCATCCAGCTGCTGTCCGAGGGATCCACCTTGATGGCGATGCCTTTTTCGCGCAGCGATGAAATTAACGAAGGATCTTCCAAGTAATAGCTGCGCACCTTTTGCCCATCCTTGCCCGTGGCCACCAAAAAGCGTTCTGAAGTGCGAATTTCTACGCTGCGAATTTCACCCGAAGCAACCTTATTGAGAAATTCTGAAAATTCAATTTCATGCAGCGTCTTGGGACCATTGGTAAAGGTGGTGACAATCAATATCACCAATAAAACCAAGAAGACATACCAGGTTAGATTTTTCCAACGCCGGTTGCCATTTTTATCCTTGTCGTTTTCTTCGTTGTCCACTGAACTTTCCTATTGTTTAAAAACCACAACTCGGTTCTCATCGTCATCGTCTAACGATATTTCTACTTTGACGGTTTCTTCCAGACTCGTTTCAACCTGTTCGGCCACATAGTTGGGCTGAATCGGCAATTCGCGGTGACCCCGGTCGATCAATACCGCCAACTCGATCCGCGCTGGGCGACCAAAATCGAGAATACCGTCTAAAGCCGCCCGTACTGTCCGACCCTTAAAAACAACGTCATCCACCAATATAACTGTCCGCCCATTGATATCAAACGGTATATCCGACGACTGAATCGTAATATAGGAACCCCGCGTCGACAAATCGTCCCGGTATAAGGAAACATCCAGTTTGCCGACATCTAGTTTACGACCTTCAATACGCTTGACCTGTTCAGCTAATTTCTGGGCCAGGGTATACCCGCTGGTGATCACCCCGATCAAGCAAAAATCTTCTTTTTGATAGCGCCGCAAGATCACGCGGGCCAGTTTTTCGATGGCCCGCGCCACATCGGTATCCTGCATAATAATCTTCATGGCCTAAAGCACCCCCTTGGTTGACGGTACCAGGTCTTTTTGGCGCAGATCAACCTGTGTGGCCCGGTCTAAGGCACGGGCAAAAGCTTTAAATATGGCCTCGATACAGTGGTGCAAATTTTCACCCCGTTCCAAGGATATGTGCAAAGTGATCCCGGCGTTGTTTGCCAAGGCCTCAAAAAACTCTTTAACCAAGTCGGCATTAAAATCACCTGTCTTTTCGGCCGGAAACTTGGCCTGAAACACAAGGTAGGGGCGGTTACAGACATCGAGTGCTACCGTTGCCAAAGCCTCGCTCATGGGCACTCGCGCTTCGCCATAGCGACCGATACCCTTAAGATCTCCCAGGGCTTGTTTAAGCGCCTGCCCAAGACAAATGCCCACATCTTCAACCGTATGGTGGGCATCAATATGGGTATCCCCCTGGGCTTCGACTGAAAGATCAAGCATGCCATGGCGACCCAAAAGGTCAAGCATATGATCAAAAAAACCCACGCCCGTGCGAACACGGTTTTGACCGGTGCCATCTAATTTGACAGACACCGTGATATCGGTTTCCTTGGTCTTACGTTTAACGCTTGCTTCGCGTGGCATGGCTAAAATCTCATTTTATCAAAATATACTGCCCTGGCATGCCCGGTTTCAAACACGGGTCTAGTCAAATAGTCGGATTTGCGCCTGGGAAGCTTCCATCACGGCTGAAGCAGCACTATATGGAATGCCTAAATGCCCATAGGCTGCTGGCATGGCCCGGCGCCCCTTTGGAGTTCGTTCGATCAGACCTTCCTGGATGAGGTAGGGTTCCAAGACGTCTTCGATAGTACCAGAATCCTCGCTTAGCGCAGCCGCCATGGTATCAAGACCTACCGGGCCTCCACGAAACTTAGTGATCAGGCATTCAAGGTAACGTCGGTCACTGTCATCCAGGCCACGCTCATCAACGTTCAGCAGCTTTAAAGTTTGTTCAACCACCTGTTGGTCGATGCCCGCCAAGGCGTGCACTTGGGCAAAATCGCGCATGCGCCGCAGCAGTCGGTTGGCAATACGGGGTGTGCCGCGACTGCGTCCCGCCACGTTTTCGGCTGCCTGCGGTTGTAACACCATGCCCAGCACCCGAGCCGAGCGCTGCAAGATCTGGCAAAGTTCTTCGCGGGTGTAAAACTGCATGCGATGCACGGCACCAAAACGATCCCGCAAGGGGGCACTTAAGCTGCCCACTTTGGTGGTGGCCCCCACCAACGTAAAGGGTTTAAGGTCTAGCCGCAGTGTACGCGCCGCCGGACCTTTTCCAAGAATCACGTCTAACTTAAAGTCTTCCATGGCCGAATACAACACTTCTTCGATGGCGCGGTTTAAGCGGTGGATCTCATCAATAAACAAAACTTCTTTAGATCCCAGGCTGGTGAGGATGGCTGCCAAATCGCCTGGACGTTCGATGGCCGGACCACTGGTGACGCGCACTGCCGTGCCAAGTTCGTTGGCCATGATAAAAGCCAGGGTCGTTTTGCCTAAGCCCGGCGGACCGTAAAACAACACATGTTCAAGCGCTTCCTGGCGCTGCCTTGCAGCATCAAGAAAGATGCGCAGGTTTTGTTTAAGACCCGTCTGTCCAATAAAGTCTTCGAGGCGTTGCGGCCGAAACGAAAATTCCTGCGTATCGTCTTCAGTCCGCACACCCGAAAGTATCGGGTTAGCTTGCATAGACCTATTTTCTCATAAAACTAATTGGTGCCCTCAGCGCTGCGGTAGGAAGCCTCTACCACGATCTGATTAGGATCGGTGGCACCATAGACCAGCTGATAGTGCCAGTAACTGGTCATCACCTTTTTAACGTAGTGATAGGTTTCGTCAAACGGAATGGACTCGATGAATTCGTCAATATCCTTGGGCTGGCGTTGCTTGTACCAGCGCTGTACGTTGCCCGGACCTCCGTTATAGGCCGCCAAGGCCATGTAAGGATTGTCCGAAAAGCGCTGCTTCTGCTGCGCAAGGTAGTAGGTGCCCATTTGAATATTGATGTCGGGGTCAAAAATTTTATCCAAAGAAAAGTTTGAAAAGCTAAGACTCTTGGCAATGGCACTGGCCGTGGAGGGAATAATTTGCATCAGGCCATGGGCCTTGGCCCAGGACATGGCTTCGGGACGAAAACGGCTTTCCTCGCGGATCACCGCCAATACATAAAAAGGATCCATGCCATAGGTAGTGGCAAACTGCTGCACTTCGTTCCAATACCCCAGCGGAAAATTGAGCCGCCAGATCTCGCGCGGAATACGGGCAAATCGTCCCTGGTTTTCCATACGTTCAAAATCGGCATTGACCAGCTTAAGCGCCTCGTACGGACGTCCGGCATAAAAATAAACTTCTGCCAACATCACTTTAAGCTGCTGTTTTGCATCATCTTGATGGTCAAATGAGAGTAAAAATAAAATCTCGGCTTCGGCTTCAGATCCCAGGCCCAGCAGAATCAATTCCTCGCAACGTTGCAGCACTTCACGGGTTTTGGCATCCGGAAAATCCATGCGTTGGATCGCAAGCGGCGTCATGGGCCGGTCAAGTCCAAAACGTTCTTTCAGGCGCATGGCATAAAATGAATACGGGTGGTTGTCCCACACAGCCTGATACGCTTTTTCGGCTTCGGGTTTAAGATTCATTTCTTCGTAGAGTTTTCCAGACCAATAACTGCAACGGTCAGACATATCCCCCTGGGGTTGCAACTTAAGGGCGTATTCCCACATCTGCAAGGCTTTTTCGGGACGTTTCAGTTTTTTGTAATAAATCCAACCCGATTTCCAGGCCGCATCATCGACCAATGATGAGCTGCTGTGGTATGCCAGGATCGTGCGGTAGGCCGTAATGGCCGACCAGTATTCGTGGCGGTTCTCGTGAAAAGCACCTAGTTCATACGTGGCTTTGGCGGCCCAGGGACTGCTGCGATATTTGTTTTGCAATAAAGCAACGTTAGATTTGAAACGTTCGTCCTGACGCCTGGCCAGATAGATTTTACCCAACCAATACACCGCTTGCGCCGCATGGTGGCTATCGTGGTATTGGCTGTAGAGCGTGCGAAAACGATCGGCCGCTTCTGAATAACGGTTCTCATAATAGGCGCATAAACCCATCTTTAAGAGGGCATCATCTGCCAAACGGTGGTCAGATTGTTTATCCATCAGCGCTTGATACTGCACTTCGGCCTTGCCAAATTCTTTAGCGTCATACAAGCGTTCGGCATATTCAAACAGTTCTGTGACCGACAGGTCTGGCATGTTCCACTGATGACTTTGACGTATGCGGTTGAGTGCTTGCCGTGCCTGGCCCGCCACCGGACTTTTAGGATGGTTCCACATGATGTCGTAGTAATATTGGCACGCTGGATCATATTGACCGTCCGCCTCATAGGAGATCGCCAGTTCAGATTTAACCTCGGCAATTTTTTGAAACAAAGGATACGCGCCAATCAATCTCAAGCGCGTTTGTTGAGCACGGTCACGCTGTCCCAGACGTTCGTAAAGCACCGCCGCACTGCGTAAGGCCTGAATCTTAAGGTAAGAGGTTTCAGCTTCACCCCCCAGACGCTCATAAATAGACAGTGCCTCGGAGTATTGTCCCAACTGTTCATAGGCCTGCGCCTTGTACCACTGCACGTACAAAAGCGGCACAGCGCTTGAGCGCTCGTAAGCGCTAAAATAACGCAAGGCTTCTTCGGGGCGATCCCACTTAAGGGTCAAATAACCTTTTAAAAAATAAGCGCGGGTCTGCCATTCGTTGAGCTTACGGATTTGGTCGAGTTCTTCCCAGGCGTGCACATAACGGTTGAACTGGATATCCCGTAAAGCGCGATGATAACGCGCCTCGTTGCTGATAAAGACTTCCTGGCCCTGTAAAGGGCGGGCCATTGCAACAACCAGCATCAGAACCCACCCTAAAAAAGTGGGAAAAATAGAATTTTTAGTCCACATGGCCCTAAGCAAAATATTCCCTTTTGCGCACACCTTTAAACGCAGCTCCAAAAAAAATTTCTTGCATAATATCTAAAATATTTATAGCATGAATCACCCTTACATTGGGGAATGTTTTTTAGCCCGCACTGTTTATATTTTACGTGTAGCGGGCTCCCGTATGTAGGGATCTGCTTCATATGCGTGCATGATCCGGGTGAGCCAAAAGGATGATCTATGGGTAAAAACGCTGCCAAAGAGATGAAGGGTGCCGACATTCTATTGGAATGTTTAAAAAAAGAAGGCGTCGACGTCATCTTTGGTTACCCTGGCGGGGCCGTTCTAGAAATTTACGATTCCTTATATAAAAGTAATATTAAGCATATCTTGGTGCGTCACGAGCAGGGCGCAGCGCATATGGCCGATGGTTATGCCCGTGTCACTGGCCGGGTGGGAGTTTGTCTGGCCACCAGCGGACCGGGAGCCACCAATCTGGTCACCGGAATCGCCACTGCCCATATGGATTCTGTGCCCGTGGTGGCCATCACCGGAAATGTGGGTACTCACATGCTTGGCACCGATGCCTTTCAAGAAGCAGACATCGTAGGTATTACGCTGCCCATTACCAAGCATAATTACCTGGTCAAAAACGTCAATGACCTGGCCTATACCATTAAAGAAGCCTTTCATATTGCCCGTTCGGGCCGTCCCGGTCCGGTGCTGGTGGATATTGCCAAAGACGTGACCCAAAAATTTGCCCACTTTTATTATCCGGAGCACCTCCCTGCGTCTAAGACATACCACATACCGTCACAGATCGATTCGGCCTTGATTAAAGCAGCCGCTCAAATGATTCGAGCCGCTAAAAAGCCAGTGATCCTGGCAGGTCACGGTGTGGTCTTGTCCGAAGCCGAACATGCCCTGCGTAAATTTGTAAACACCACCGGCATTCCCGTGGTTTGCACCCTGCTCGGTCAGGGCGTATACCCGTCGGAGGGCCCTTACTCTTTACACATGTCGGGTATGCACGGAACGGCCTACGCCAATCTGGCCATTAATCAAAGCGACCTTTTGATTGCCATCGGCATGCGTTTTGACGACCGCATTACGGGCAAAATTTCGTCTTTTGCCACCGGCGCCAAAAAAATTCACGTGGATATCGATCCGGCCGAGCACAACAAGGTTGTCAAGGTGGATCTACCGATTCCGGGCAACGCCCTGGACTTTTTAAACCAGATCAATGGCGTGCTTAAATCCAAGATGAAGATTGGCGAGTGGCACACGCACATCGCGGCCCTTAAAAAGAAACATCCGCTGGGCATACCGCCCCATAAGCAATATGTGACTCCCGAGCAGATCATTCACGAAATGAATGTACAGACCCAGGGCCGAGCGGTCATCAGCACCGATGTGGGCGAACACCAAATGTGGGCCGCCCAGTACTTAAAGCAACTGAATCCTAAAAAATGGCTGTCCTCGGGGGGCCTGGGAACCATGGGTTATGGTTTTCCGGCCGCCATCGGAGCCTGGTTTGGTGCCAAAAAAGAACACGTCATTTGCATCAGCGGCGATGGTAGTTTTCAGATGTGCCTGCAAGAACTGGGCACCTGCATGGCCTATAACATTCCCGTTAAAGTATTTATCTTTAACAACAACTTTTTAGGCATGGTGCGCCAGTGGCAAGAGATTTTTTACGAAAAACGTTACAGCCAGGTGGAATGGGGCAAAAAGCCGCTCGACTTTGTAAAACTGGCCGAAGCCTATGGTGCCATGGGCCTGCGCGTGACCCGTCCAAATGAAGTTGCTTCGGTCATTAAGAAGGCTCTCGCACATAAGGGGCCGGTGGTGGTGGACTTTGTGATCCGGCCCGAAGAATCGGTATACCCCATGGTGCCTGCGGGTGGTGCCATTGATAAAATGCTTTTTGGCGACCAGTTCAAGGATGAAATTTAAAATGAACAGACACATTCTGTCGGTATTGGTTAATGACCGGCCCGGCGTATTGTCACGGGTATCGGGCATGTTCAACCGCCGTGGCTTTAACATCTCCAGCCTGGCGGTGGGCCCCAGCGAAACACCCGGCCTGTCACGCATGACGATTGAGCTCGAAGGCAACGAGGCGGTACTTGATCAAATCACCAAGCAACTTAACAAGCTGATCGATGTGGTTAAAATTGAAGACTTTACGCGTTCGGGCCGAAACTTTGTGCACCGTGAACTGGTACTGATCAAGGTCAAAACCGGGCCAAGCTCGCGCGCTGAAATTTTTGAAATCACCAAAATTTTTCGCAGCAAGATCATTGATGTAGCACCCGATGCCTTGGTCATCGAAGCCACCGGAGATGAAGGCAAGCTTAAGGCCATCCTTAAACTGTTAGAAAAATTTGGCATCGTGGAACTGGTGCGCACGGGCAAGATTGCCCTGGGGCGCGGGCTGGTTTAGCTTGTCAGAACGCTGGCGGCACACTGCGGGCAAACACGCAGGTGCGCAATCACTTCGGCCAGCTCGTCGTTGGCCTTTTCGTCAAATTCATTAAGCATGTGTAGCAGCACATTACGCGTCGGAAGATTTTGGAGATACTTTTTTAAAAGCCGTGCCACGTCTTTTTGTACCCAAGGGTTGTCTTGCTGCACCAGGCTACTGCGGAACTGCGAAGAAGCATAGGCCTGCGTCAATTCTGAAAGCCAGGCTCCGTTGAGGTGTTCTGCTTCGTAAGGCGCTTGTGCGTAAAGGGTTTGGAGAGCATCCGTGGGTCTGGGCATAAGTAAAACTCCCTCCTATTGTGCTTTAGATATTCCCATAAAATCAATAGCCAAAACATTTTGTTATACTGACTGACGTAAAAATTTCGCATTTAGGAGCCTTGCGTATGACCAACATCTATTACAACCCCGACGCCAACTTAAGCCACCTTAAAGGTAAAACCATTGCCATATTAGGTTATGGATCGCAGGGCCATGCGCATGCTTTAAACCTAAAGGACTCGGGCTGCAAGGTGCTGGTGGGACTGCGTGAGGGCTCGGCCAATTGGCAAAAAGCTCAAAAAGCCGGGTTAAAGGTGCTCTCCGTGGCTAACGCTGCCAAGGCGGCTGACATCATTATGATTTTGCTCCCCGATCAACATCAGGCCGATGTGTATAAAAAAGAAATCGCGCCCAGCCTTAAAAAAGGCAAGGCCCTGGCCTTTGCCCACGGTTTTAACATTCACTTTCAACTGATCGAACCTCCCAAGGACGTCGACGTTTTTATGGTGGCTCCAAAGGGGCCGGGACACTTGGTGCGGCGCGTGTATTCCGAAGGCGGCGGCGTGCCTTGCCTCTTTGCGGTACACCAGAATGCCACGGGCAAGGCCAGAGACATTGCCCTTGCCTACGCACGCGGCATCGGCGGCACCCGCGCGGGCGTGCTGGAAACCAGTTTTAAGGAAGAAACCGAAACTGACTTGTTTGGCGAGCAAAACGTGCTTTGCGGCGGCGCGACGCACCTGGTGATGGCCGGGTTTGAAACACTGGTAGAAGCCGGTTACCAGCCGGAACTGGCCTACTTTGAATGTTTGCACGAGCTCAAGCTGATTGTGGATCTGATGTATGAGGGCGGCATCGCCAACATGCGCTACTCCATTTCGAACACCGCCGAATACGGCGACATCAGCGTCGGCCCCAAGATCATCGACGCCTCGGTAAAAGCGCGCATGAAGGAATCTTTGACGCGCATTCAAAACGGCGAGTTCGCCAAGGAATTTATATTGGAATCACGCGCCGGCGAAACACGCCTTAAAGCCATGCGCCGCCTGGTACGCGAACACAGCATAGAAAAAGTCGGCCGCGACCTGCGCAAAATGATGAGCTGGCTGGGGCATAAGAGTCTGGTGGATTAATGAATCTGGGAGCGCCGAAAAAGTCTCAATCTATTCATCACGACCAGCAATAAATTTAATTTAATAAACTAAATTCATAGCTTTGGCAACATTCGGCAATATCTGGCAACTTTTTATTGCCAGATGTTGCCGTATAAACACATGTTTTGGTGATAATAGAATTATATTGTGCAATTTATAGTTGCACAATATTGCACAATATTGCACAATGATAGAGTCATGTTGTCCTTTGAAATTAGTACGCCACAGATGCTGGCTTTACAAAAGCTTTATATGGAAGTCGCCAGACAAAGCGACTTTATGGGTGGCTTGGAAAAAGAGGTACGGGCGGTCATCGCCCGATACGTTTTTATCAGCAATATCGGCGCCTCCACCCGTATCGAAAATGCCGTGCTGACCAACCAGGAAATTGAATGGCTCGATGATACCTTGAGCAAAGACGGACGACCCACCGCATTTGAAGCCAGCCGCGACTTTATCGAAAACAAGATCAGTAAAGACAAGGAACGTAGTTTGGAAGAAGTGGTTGGCTGCCGGGAGCTTTTGCAACTTATCTACCGCGAGGGATCCCAACTTAAACCACTGACCGAAGCCACCCTGCGCGAACTGCATAGCATTTTGCTTCAACACTATCCCAAGGCTGAACCTTATAAAGGCCGCTACAAAATTGCGCCCAACAGCGTGGTCTCAATCAACCGTCAAACCGGGGAACAAAAACCGGTGCTTAAAACCGCCGACCCCGGTCATCAAACCAAAATAGCAATGCAAACCCTGGTGGACTGGTATAACCGGGTGATTGACCAACACCCCTGGACGCTGGCAGTGGCCTGCGAGTTTGTATTCCGGTTTTTGGCCATCCACCCTTTTCAGGACGGTAACGGACGCATGAGCCGCAGTTTGTTCAGCATGATTCTGATGCAGTCGCCCAATGTTGACCTGGCCCGGCTGACGCCTTATTTATCAATTGACCGGAGCATCGAAGAACATAAACAGGAGTACTATGCCGTGCTGCGCCAGTGTTCCGGCGGATATTTTCACGAAGATCCCCAAAATTACCAGACAAATTATTTATTAAATTTCATGATCAAAATGGTCGAATCTGCGGTTAAAGACATTCCTCTTTACCACCAAAAACACCTGGCCCATATGAGCCTGTCGCAAACCGCACAGCGCACCCTGCTTTGCTTTAAAGACAATCCGCAATCACGATTGGCCACCGGAGATTTGATTAAACTGCTTGGCATGCCGCGCCGAACCGTGATTTTTAACGTCAATCAGTTGCTTAAACTCCGTTTTTTGCAGCGTTACGGCCAAGGCGCCGGAGTACATTATCAGCTTATTTTCTAGCACCTGTAAAAACCTGCCGCTCTGCCGTCTGCGGATCCAATACCCATCGCCCCAAATCAGCCTGCCAGCGAAAGTCCATCAGCGCCAGGTTGGGCATGCGGTAGCTGCGGGCGTTGACGGCTGCGACAAAATCTTCCTGGAGCAAGAAAGAGCGGATGCACATGTTGGTGACGCCATGGCCCACGATAAGAACCGTCTGGTCCGGAAACTTTGCCAGGGTTTCAAGCAGCGGATCGGTGACCCGCTGATAGGTGTCCAGCATGCTCTCGCCGCCCGGCGGGCGGTACAAATGCAGGCGGCCCGATTTTGAATATTCAAAATACAGGCGCGACTGCTCGGGTTCCAGAACAGGTAAATAGGCGCGCGGAAAACCGTCCAGACGACCCTCTTGCCGTTCAATTAAAAAATCAAAAGCATTTGTCGGCACTGCCCGTCCACCCGCGTCCACCATCCCGCGATTGATGTTGGCGCCACTCAACATGGTGCGAAAAAAGGTGGACGTTAAAATTACATCGGGCTGGATGCCTAGCGCTGGGAGTTCCCGCCCCGTCAAAAGCGCCTGTTCGACGCCAAGGTCGGTAAGCGGCGCATGCCGGTCTTCGATTGGAGACTTAGAGGAACGGCCACTTAAACGATCGGTGGCCAGCAAAAGCGGTTTGGAGACGGTACTCCCGAACAGCTGATGAATCGCCCACAACGCCTTGGCGCCCAGGGGCATTTGCGCGGCGGCAACATTTTGAGCCGACTGGCCATGACGAAAAAGCAGGATGCGCGCGGGCTGGGCAATGACTTTAAAGGCCAACATGCCTATCTATCGAAAGTTGATGAATTTGATTGCAGAATAGCTACTTTAAAGACTTTTCCAGATCATCCAGCGCACACACCGTATTCCAGTTACGCGTGCTGGCCTTGACTTTAAGTTTTTTTTCAAAAAAATTGTTCGAGAGTTTGGTCTCGCCGTAACCCCCGGGACAATACAAATAAATTTCGTTTGAACTTACTGTAAATTCGTCGGAGCTACCCGCAGGCAGCTTGAGATCGGCACATGCAAGTTGGGAACTTGGCTGGGCTAAAAACGTAACATACAGACGCAAAAGATCGACACCTTTTTTTTTAAGATAAGGATTCTGTTTTCGCACCCGGCCTATTTCGCCTGCTTCCAACACCAACACCGTGACATCAAAACCATACTTTTTTTGAATCGACTGTTCAATTTTTTCCGCAAGTTTTGATTTTAAGATTTTTTGAAACGAAAAAATAACGTTGCCGCTTTGCAGGTAGGTCACCACGTTTTTAAAACCCATGGATTCGTAAAGTTTTTTAAGATCAGCCATCTTAATGCTTTTTTGGCCGCTGACATTAATGCCCCGCAACAGTGAAACGTAGGTGGCGCTCACAGGCGCAAAGGCTTGATGCCCGAAAGAACCAAGCTTGGATCTGTATGCCAATCAACACCCGGCACATCGATATACAATTCAATTTCATTGCCATCGGGATCAGCGATATACAAGCTGTGCGAAACCGTGTGATCGCTGGCACCAGTGATAGGCACCCCCGCCTGTTCTAAACGCGCCTTGGCCTCGCGCAGCTCGTTGTCACTGTCACCTATTTTTAGACCTATATGATAAAGACCCACGCGCGGATTGGGCGGCAATGGCGCTGCATGTGATCCGACCTCGATGAGCAACAACTCATGATGCGTCCGGCCCGAAGAAAAAACGGCAATGGGTGACATGCCGACTCTTTCTTTATGGGGAAAAATCTGGCGCCAACCCAAGACATCGGCATAAAACTTGACCGATTGTTTAAGATCGCGCACATAAAGCACCACGTGTCCTAATGCTTTGACTTCCATATTAATGGCCCTTCCAGCGTTCAAGTTTGGGAATACCCTTTGTAAAAAATCCGGCAATAAAGCCTGGAAAACCAAATTCCTTGAGCTTGTTTTTAACCAAAACCTGCATATCGGACACAGTCATATTGGGCTGTTTAAACTGGCCCTTTTCATAACAGCGGCTGCAAAACATGGCGTTCTTGGATCCGTCCGCGTTAGTGCCACCACCTTTTTCGTCTTTTTTAAGCGGCATCCCACAGCTTTGGCAGTTTTTATAAGTTTTATACATTGTCGCCTCGCTAATTAGTTTATTTGCTGATGGTTACCGCTCTCGTCCTGTGCATTTTATCAGTCAGTCTGCGTCCCCAACCGCCTCACACTGTTTGGGCGGACACTGCATCGTCCCGTAGGAACAGAACACACAACAAGTGCCTGGTTTCGGTCGCAGCAGCAGGCCACAATAGGCACAGGTGTAAAAGTGAATACAGGCATTTTCTGGCATGAGCTCCAGCTTGTGATAAGCACATTGCGGACAAGTGATTGTGGATTCTAAAACAATATTCATGCTTAACACTCTTGAATCAACCTCACAGTAAATTCAGCGTAAAGTTCCAGCTCCCGGCTGAACTGCAGGCGCCGACTGAAGTCTTGCAGCGTATCTTTTAAAAGATATTTTTGCGCCAGCAATATCCGTTGCAGGTTGGCAAGCTGCTCGGCGGCGTCTTCTGGAAAATCTTTTCCGCCTTCTTCAATATAACTTAGCGAAAGATCCATAAATTCCAAGACCGCCCGCATGTCCCCACGGTAAACTGCCTTCGATAGCCGCAAAAGTTCCGACCCAAGGTTACCCATGCGGCGCGCCGGAGGATCTTGGAGATACCGTTGTAAAATTGTTGGGTTGACCCTCATCATCGAGATTCCTCAAAAATCTTGCGCACAATGCTCTCAATCTCGCGGCGCAAACTCGGATCCTTAAGTTCATAGCTCCGGTTGCCGTCTTTGGGTCGAATATTGACCATGGCCCCAAATAGTATTTCCTTGGTTTTGGGAATCCAATCCGCGCCCCAGATGTTCTGCTGATGAGCCCCCTCTTCCAACAACATTTTTTCGCAGTCCACATGATAAATTCCGCCGCCTGCCACGCGTCTGCGTTCGATATCCACCGCCAGCTTAATAAAGTCGGTATGGGCCTGAAGCATCGCAGACATTTGCGATGTGGAAGGTTTGGAATCGAAAACAAAAAGCGTTTGTTCTGCTTCAGATTCAGATGAGGGTTGTCCTCCATCCATCGCCTCATTAGAGAGTGCATCCGCAATTTTGTTCTGCTCGCGTGGAATGTGGCGGACAATACTTTTTTTAAAACGCCCCAGCAGCATCTGTAACTCGTTAAAAGGAGACTTAAGGTGCTCGGCCTTGACCTTGTAGTCACCCTTAAGTTGTTTAACCAACAGTTCTGAATCCATCAGGCATTCGATTTCAGTCACGCCCTGTTTGAGGGCTGCCTGCAATCCAATTTTTAAACCGGCATATTCGGCCATATTGTTGGTGGTTTCACCCAGATATTCCGAAAGTCGAAACTCACGTCCATCGGCCAGCTTAAGGTAAGCCCCCGCTCCGGCCGGGCCAGGATTGCCACGCGCACCGCCATCGGACCACAATTTTGCACTCACCATTATCGCAAAAATCCTATGGGCTTAGCTTTTCCAGCATGTTTTTCATCTAGCAGCTCTCTGATAGCGTCAAAAACAACCTTAAATTGACGATCATATTTTGATTCCAAATGATCGATTCTTCGCTTTAAGTCCTTATTGTTCTGTATCATTTCACGAATCTTTGTAAAAGTCCGCATGATCTGTATGTTCACGCGAATGGCTCGGGAACTTCTTAGAATACTGGATAACATGGCAACACCTTGTTCAGTAAAAGCGAAAACACTGGGTGCATGCTTGATCTTCGAACTTATCACAATTTGTGATAAGTTCATGATCTCTTCTCTCGAAAGTCTAAGTATAAAATCATCAGGAAACCGGATCAGATTTCGACGTACAGATTGATTTAACACGCGTGTCTGCACCTGATAAAGCGCAGCTAAATCACGATCCAGCATCACCCGTCTTCCTCTTACCAGATAAATTTTTTCCTCAATGATTTCTTGTGGAATCGGTTGTTTGGATCGACCGGCATTCGACATTAGAATTCATCCGTCACTGCGCCTCGGTCGGCAGACGAAACACACATGGCGTATTTGTAAAGCACCCCTGATGTGTATTTAAGTTTGGGCGTTTTAAAGCGTTTTTTGCGTTTGGCAAGTTCGGCCTTGCTGACATGGACTGAAAGCGTTTGGCGGTCGGCATCGATGGTGATGGAATCACCGGTTTTAAGCAGCGCAATGGGCCCTCCCAACTGCGCCTCGGGCACCACGTGACCCACCACCATGCCATGCGTACCGCCCGAAAAACGGCCATCGGTCACCAGTCCAACGGAATCTCCCAGGCCCTTGCCAATGATGGCCGAGGTGACGGCCAGCATCTCGCGCATGCCAGGACCACCCCTGGGACCCTCGTAACGAATCACCACCACATCACCCGGCTTGATCTTTCCGGCCAGGATAGCGTCGAGTGTTTTTTCTTCGGAATCGTAGACTTTGCATGGGCCGGTAATGCAGGTCTGCTTAAGACCTGATACCTTGGCCACCGCACCGCCGGGTGCCAGGTTACCGCGCAGGATCACCAGTGGCCCGGTTTTTTTAAGCGGATGATCAAAAGATCTCACCACCGCCTGGCCCGCCTGCAGAGGCGGCATGTCTGCCAGATTTTCGGCCACTGTCCGGCCGGTCACTGTCAGGCAGCTTCCGTCAATCAGACCCCGCTCTAAAAGCAGTTTCATCACACCCGCCACCCCACCCACGCGATTGAGGTCTGCCATCACATACTTGCCGCTGGGTTTAAGATCCGCAAGGTGTGGCACACGTTTACCCACTCTGGCAAAGTCATCGATGGTCAGTTTAACGCCCACCGTCTTGGCCATGGCAATCAGGTGCAGCACCGCATTGGTGGATCCGCCCAGAACCATCACCACGGCAATGGCGTTGTCAAAAGCCTTTTTAGTCATGATGTCGCGCGGACGGATATTTTTTTCGATCAGGTTGCGCAAAACTTTTCCGGCGGTATAACAGTCGTTCAGTTTGTCCTGGCTCACCGCATCGTGCGAAGCGCTGTTGGGAAAACCCATGCCCAAAGCTTCAATGGCCGAAGCCATGGTGTTGGCCGTATACATGCCGCCACAGGAACCCGCCGTGGGACAGGCTCCACACTCAATGGCGTGAAAGTCTTCACGGCTGATTTTACCGGCGCTGTATTGTCCGACCGCCTCAAAGATGCTCACAATGTCGATATCCTTGCCCTGGAACTTGCCCGGTAGAATAGTGCCGCCATACACAAACACCGCCGGAATGTTGAGCCTGCCTATGGCCATCAGACAGCCGGGCATGTTCTTGTCGCAACCTCCAATGGCCACCAAGCCATCCATGCGCTCGGCGTTGGCCACAATTTCGATGGAATCGGCAATCGTATCGCGGCTGGGCAGCGAGTATTTCATGCCCACATGACCCATGGAAATGCCGTCTGAAACCGTGATGGTGTTAAAAATAAGCGGAACACTGCCACCCTCGCGCGCACCGCGTTTGGCTTCTTCGGCCAGTGTGTTGATGTGCATGTTGCAAGGCGTGATCTCGCTCCAGGTGGAGGCAATGCCGACCACCGGCTTTTGAAAATCGGCATCACTAAACCCCACCGCCCGCAACATGGCCCGGTTGGGGGCCCGGCTGTCACCGTCGGTCATGAGGGAACTTTTGTGTTTAAGAGAATGGGTCATGGGGTTAATCGTATATCGTGAAGCATGACTTGTCTCGCCGAAGCAATTTGGCAATTTGGCGTAGGCAGAAGCGTGAAACGTTGAGTAAATTTTACCCGGTACCGTGTGCCGTCTGAAACTCCTGCGCAAGTCCCACGATAAGTAAAGAAGCCCCATGAACGTTAAAGGAATTGATTACCGAGAAACCAAAGCTTTTATTCAAAGTCTGGATACTGATCAGCAGGCCACCAGCAAAAACCGCTTGGATGTAAACGAGCTTAAAACCGCTGCCCAGCTGGCCCGCAGCAACCCACAAACCGCCCGTATCTACGATGCCCTGCTGCGTTCACAGATTGATTTTACAGAATGCAGCCTGGCGGATATTGCCGAACACACTGCAAAAACATTAACCGAACAATTAATCGCAAATGCGATTGCATACCTGTCAACCGATGTTGAAAGCCAAAAAAAAATTGGCGAATGGAAAAGCACCCTGCTGCTAACCGCTTTAAACCGACGCAAGCAATGCAAGCTGGCTCAATATATTTTTAACAATTATCACGTCAATTTGCAGTTGCCCCAAGGCAAGATTGATTTATCGTATGCCCGTAACGAATTATTCGAACACGGCATCAACTCATCGATCACTCCGGCACACCTGCTTGTGCTCATCGCCTCAATCGATCCTCCGTTAAAATCGCTGCCACAGACGCTGGCTGCACGCCGCGCCGACCCACAACGCGTGGCGGCTTTGGTGGCTGCAACGCCAACATTGCAAGTCACGCAGATCCAACACAGCTCGGCCCACCAAGATTCCGTTGATGTATCTACTCAAGTAACCTTTCATAATTCATTTTTAAAGCCCGACTACCCGGTGCAAATTGTCAAAATTGGATCGCAGTACAAATCAAGCGTAAAACTTGGTCGCAGAAACACTCTTTACCTGTACGCCAAAGATGTCCAACGCTATCCCGACGAGGTGGTGCAGGCTGTCCGAAAACAGCAATAGTACCGTTAGACAAAATTTCCTTAGGTTCGTCATTCCCGCCCCCGATCACAGTCGAGGGCAGGCTCCGGCGGGAATCCAGGCTTAATAAGTCCTGGT